>JAIOYR010000038.1 GCA_021740995.1 Taibaiella sp. | reverse complement strand
GGGCAGGTTGTCTTTAAAGCTGCGTATGACGGTGCGTATCTGGCTTGGGTTTACGATATCATCATCCAGCCGCTTGGCACTGTAGGTTACATCTTCGTCTAGTTGTTCCCAGAATTTTCTGCGTGTTAGCCGCTCGCGCTTATCTATATACTCGCCAAATTTTATTTCTGCTCCGTTTTTTGTTATTTCTGTTTCTATGGTGAATACATTGTAGGGCACCAGCACACCATCTATCACCGCCTTTTCAAATCCGTAATCGCTCACTACATTCTGATTAAAAAAACCAAAAGTGCGGTTATCGGGGGTAGCCGTTAGCCCTATCAAAAAACTATCGAAGTATTCCAATACTTGTTTCCACAGGTTGTAAATGCTGCGGTGGCACTCATCTATGACCACAAAATCGAAGAAAGCTATTGGCAGTTTGGGGTTGTACTCTATAGGAGGCACTTCCTTGGGTTGCCATTTTTCATTTGGGTTTTGTTCTTCGGCACTATCCTCCAGTTCTGTTCCTTTCAGCACCGAGTAAAGGCGTTGTATGGTGCTTATATACACCTGATTGTCGGTGGGTATAAAGCTGCTCTTGAGCCTATGCACACCATACAGCTCGGTAAACTTGCGGTTGTCGTCATTGGGCACAAAGGCATTAAACTCCTGTTCTGCCTGCTCGCCCAGGTTTTTAGTATCTACCAGAAACAATACCCGTTTTGCACCTGCATATTTCAGCAGGCGGTATATAAATGTAATGGCAGTGAAGGTTTTGCCCGATCCCGTAGCCATTTGTATGAGCGCACGGGGGCGGTTCTCCTTAAATGAATGTTCGAGGTTGTTTATCGCCAACACCTGGCAATCTCGCAAGCCAGTGGTAGGCAATACAGGTAAGCTGAGTAATCCTGTACGTAAAGTATCGGTTTTTTTCAGCCATTCCTGAAATATCTGTGGTGTATGGAAGCTGAATACAGGCCGGGCTCTTGGCTTTGGGTCACGGTAATCGGTAAAACGAGTCACCTCACCGGTGCTTTCATATACAAACGGCAGGGGATCGTTATTCAGGTACTTTAGTTTGCTTGTAGCATATTCAAGGCTTTGCTCTTCTACAGTTGTTAGCTGTATGCCCTTGTTTTTTTCTTTAGCCTCTATGATACCTACTGGTTTCTTATCTACAAAAAGTACATAATCAGCAGGGCCGGTGGTTGTCTGGTATTCTCGCACAGCTACACCAACGCCAGCAGCTAAGTTGATGTTGGCTTTACCCTGCACTAGCCAGCCGCAAGCAGTAAGCTGCCTGTCTATTTCATCGCGTGCTATTTGTTCCGGGTTTTGATTCATGAGTAGGTTGGTGCAAAGTACTGATAAACAGTGAATTTTTATATGTAGTTTATACGGTATTTTGCCTTTAAGCAGGTTTTGTGTTTTTGTTTAAAAAACTGCCATCATTTCATGACACGACAAGCCATACAAAACGCCTATTTGACAAGCCAAAAATAAATATACATTGCACTGTTTAAAATCAATTTGCGGGGGATTTGCGGCAGTTTAGATGAGCGTTAGAATTCGTTTGAATCAGCAAATTTGTCAAAAAAGCTCCCTTTTCTGGTGTGCCAATTGCAGTATGTATGGTATGGGCTATAGTATAAATTTTATTTCACGGACTCATTTTGACAGTTTTTGTAAGTCTCTTCATCCTATATATAATTCGAGCTGATAGTTGTTAACAGAATTTGGCATAGTTTGACACAACATGACAACATTCTGCACAACCCAGCATAATACTACCTAAACCAGGAAAGTCAGCATTAGAGTGGAAGTAGCTTGCGGGAAATTGAATAGCAAGTGGTGCAACATCGGCAGTGACGGATAAGTGGTGGTATTTTTTAACTATTTAAAAATGGAGGCGCATGGTCAGTACCAATACATAACATGGAGAGCAGGAACAAAAGACTAGTATAAGAAAAGTAGACAGTTTATTTTAAAAACAAAAAAGAGAGAAATATATGGAAAATGTGACTTTTGAGAAGTTACCCTCAGCAGTGGCTGGTCTTTATGAAAAGCTGGAAAGGCTGGAGAGAATAATCCTTGACTTGGGGAAGAAAGACGATAATGCTAAAGTTCAGCCGGAACAACAAGACGAATACATAAGCAGGAAGCAAGCAGCTAAGATGCTGAAAATTTCTTTGCCCACATTGTGCGAGTGGAGCAAAACGGGAATTGTAAAAGGGTACAGGATAGCAACACGAGTAAGGTACAAGCGTCGTGAGCTGGAGCTGGCTGTTAAGGCAATGAAAGTATAAGTAAACAGACGAAACGTAGTTTGGACGTGAAATATTAACTGGGCGAGAGAAAAGGCATGAGTGACGCAAAAAAAAAATAGAGTTTGGTCACCTGAATTTAAACGTCCCCTTTAGCGTCCCCTTTAAAATTTAAAACCCGCGAAAGCCTTGACTGTCGCGGGTTTTACTATTACATATGAGGTCGAAAGCGGATTCGAACCGCTGTAGCAGCTTTTGCAGAGCTGTGCCTAGCCGCTCGGCCATCCGACCCTAGGGATGCAAATTTAGTAAAAAAAAGCATCCTACCAATTTTGTAAACAAAATGGTTTTTTTTTCAGGTGTTATGCCTTGCCATCGTAGGCCCAGCGTATGTAGGTAGAGCCCCACGTGAAGCCTCCGCCGAATGCTGCCAGGATAATATTGTCGCCCCTGCGCAGCTTGCTTTCCCACTCCCAAAGGCACAGTGGCAATGTACCATTTGTGGTGTTGCCAAACTTCTCTATGTTCACCATTACCTTCTCAGGCGGCAACTGCATGCGCTCGCCGGTGGCGGTGATAATGCGCTTATTTGCCTGATGGGGCACCAACCAGCTTACGTTATCTGCAGTCAGGTTGTTTCGCTCCATGATTTCGGCAGCAACGTCGGCCATATTGCTTACTGCAAATTTGAATACTGATTTACCCTCCTGGTACACATAGTGCTCTTTTGCCATTACGGTCTCCATGCTGGCAGGCTTCACAGAGCCACCTGCTTTCTGGTGCAAAAATACCCGTCCGCTACCATCGGTACGCAGTATAGAGTCTATCAGTCCGTAACCATCGGTATCGGGCTCCAGCAATACTGCGCCTGCACCATCGCCGAAGATGATAGAGGTCTGCCGGTCTTCGTAGTTCATAATAGAGCTCATCTTGTCTACTCCTATCACCAGTACTTTTTTGTGCTTGCCGGTCTCTATAAACTGCGCCCCTATAGTAAGTGAAAATATAAAACCGCTGCAAGCTGCATTGACATCGTAGCCCCAGGCATTTTTCATGCCTACTTTATCACAAATAACATTGGCCGTAGCGGGAAATTGCATGTCGGGAGTGGTAGTAGCACATATTACCATCTCTATATCCAGCGGGCTGAGCCCCCTTTTGTCGAGTAAGTTTTTCACTGCCTCTACTGCCATATCGCTGCTACCCTTTCCTTCTCCTTTGAGTATGCGCCGCTCTTTGATGCCGGTACGTGTCTGTATCCACTCGTCGGTGGTATCCATCATAGTTTCCAGTTCCGCGTTGGTGAGAATGTACTCCGGCACGTAGCCTCCTACTGCTGTGATAGCAGCATTAATTTTCTGCATTGAATATGTTGTTTGGAGCAAAATTAATCAATTCTTTTAAGTAGGGAGTTGGAATTTGGTAATGATTGCATAGTACGGAAACCTAACATTCAAATTACTATCAATGAGTTCGATTTTTTGTATTGACTTAACGACGCAACACGATCCTGAAAGTGGTGCCCTTGCCTACTTCGCTATCCTTTACATAGATAGAACCGTGATGATATTTCTCTACGATACGCCGGGCAAGAGACAAACCAAGCCCCCACCCTCTTTTTTTGGTGGTGAAACCGGGGGTGAATATGCGCTTTATCTGATGAGAAGGTATACCCTTGCCGGTATCCTGAACATCGACCCATACCTGCTGGGGCGTGTTGGTAACCGTTACATCTATTTTCCCTTCACCGCCCATGGCATCGAGTGCATTCCTGATGAGGTTTTCCATAACCCAGTCGAAAAGCGGGCCGCTTATATTCACGGGTACGTCACCTTCCTTCAGATGCAGTGAAATAACTACTTTTTTAGGGCTTCGTTTCTGCATGTACTCTACGATGCTTCTCAATCGGTTAACCAGATTCTCTTCCTCGAGTTGAGGAGCACTACCGACCTTGCCAAAGCGGTCTGCAACAAGTTTCAGCCTGTCCAGATCCTTTTGCATCTCGGTCACCGCTTCGTGGTTGGCCTTATCTTCGCGCAATAGTTCGAGCCATGCTTCTATGGAGCTCAGCGGCGTGCCGAGCTGGTGAGCCGTCTCTTTAGAAAGCCCAACCCACACCTGATTTTGCAGGCTGCGATGTGCTACATTGAGCGCTATAAGCACCACAATAAGGAATATGACAATAATAGCCAGCTGCACATAAGGGAAGTAGCGCAACTGTGTAAGCAGGTATGATTCTCCATAATACACATAATCCTTACCGGTACCAAAATCTACTACTATAGGTTTATGAAGTGCTTTATACTTTGCCAATTGCTCTTCTGCAAAACCCTTTCTGCCCAATGCAGTACTACTGTCAATATTAATTTTATCCTTTATTCGGTCATTTTTATCGGCAATAATCAGAGGTATTGTTTCGTTTTGCACCATTGTGTTGTTGGCAAGCTCTGTTTGCAACTCTGTGCTATTGGGGTTGCTCAGCACCTTCAGTGCATTGGCTATATCCTGTACCTTTTTATTTTCTTCATCTGCCAGTTCACCAGCCAATCGGCTGGTATAGAACAGGGAAGCACTTACGATAAAGAGCGCAATTGCCGCAAGATATGTTTTCCAATTAAGGTAATGGCGCATGGTATATTAATGGCTGATAACGAAAGGAACGTAAAAATATTATGATTTTGAAGGAATTACTATTATTTTTGCGAAGGAAATTTATAATACTTCATGAATACGCAACATAACAATAACGATAATAACGGTAACGAAATAGATAACCCGAATGATATAGAGCTGAATAAGCCTAACAAATCGCGTTTTTTGTTTTTATTGTCTTTTTTCGGTTTTTTCATTTTCGCCTGGTCTGGTTG
The DNA here is from genome assembly GCA_021740995.1 of Taibaiella sp. Taxonomy (GTDB): domain Bacteria; phylum Bacteroidota; class Bacteroidia; order Chitinophagales; family Chitinophagaceae; genus Nemorincola. Next base: position 30,045 of record JAIOYR010000038.1, on the reverse strand, counting down.
CTACAACCTATGGGAGCATAAGTACCAGAAAAATGACAGTATAAAAGCTCCGGACAATACTTTGTACGACCCGAAGTATAAATAAATGCTTACAGTTCTCCATCTTTCTCTGAAAAAGAAGGTATGGGATCTACCTGCCACAGGCAGGTAGTAGTGTGCATTACCCCCTTTGGTTTTGCTGGATTGTTGCCGGTATTGTAGCTTACAGCCGGCAACGGGTAGAAAAGCAATCCAATGAAGCATTTTGTTATCCTTACAGGCTAAAAACAATCGCCTGTATTTGCGACAATTTTTAGAATAAGGATTTTATGATTCAATGCCTAAAAGATACCGCAGTAGTAATACTCAGCTACAACGGCACTAAGTGGCATGAGTTGTTTTTGCCCCTTATCGTATCTGAAGCGCATACAGGATATGAGGTAATCGTTGCAGACAATGCTTCTACTGACGACACACTAAGGTATGTGCAGACCAACTTTCCAACTGTAAAGACGATAAGCATTACAGAAAACCACGGCTTTGCTAATGGTTATTATGAAGCGCTGAAACAAATACAAGCCAAATACTACATATTGCTCAGTGCAGACTTTGAGGTAACACAGGGCTGGTTTGCTCCGCTGCATGCAGCTATGGAGCGTGACAGCATGCTGGCAGCCTGCCAGCCAAAAATAAGGTACTACAGGGAGCGGGAGAAGTTTGAATACGCAGGCGCCGGAGGGGGCTTTATGGATAAGTATGGCTACCTTTTTTGTCGCGGGCGTATATTTTTTGATATTGAAACCGACCAAAACCAGTACGACGATCATATAGAGGTTTTCTGGGCATCGGGCGGATGCTTTATGGTGCGTGCCGACCTGTACCATAAAGCCGGCGGGTTGGACAGCGACCTGTATGCCCACATGGAAGAAGTGGACCTGTGCTGGCGGCTAAAAAATACCGGATATAAAATAGGTTATGTAGGCTCATCGACGGTATATCATGTAGGCGGGAGCGTAATCAGTTATGGAAGCCCGCAAAAACTGTACTATAACTTTCGCAACAATCTGATATTACTGATAAAGAATGAGAAGGGCAGCAAGCTGCTGTGGCTCTTTCCATTGCGGCTGGTGCTGGATGGTGTAGCAGGCTTGCGCCTGCTGGTGACCGGCAAGTACAAGGATACACTGGTAATACTGAAAGCACACCTGCACTGCTACCGCGATATGGGCAAATGGCTGGCACGCCGCCGTGCCAACAAAGAAATGATAACTACACGAAATGAAACAGGCATATACCGCCGCAGCATAGTGTGGGACTACTTTCTGCTGGGCAGAAAGGTGTTTACAAAATTGGGCTGGAAGCCAAAGGCGTTGTAGAAATAATAGTATCAAAAATCACCAAGGACTGTGAATTCCAAATCAGGGGGCATCTACCGATACAATGAAAACAAACTAACCCCTATTTAAAAGCAGCCACATCTAAAACACAATTCATCACCTACTTTTGCCACAATAGATGCGTATAGTACTGAAATACCTGCTGATACTGCTTTCGCTGATAACGGGCGCTACATTCCTGTATTCTGCCTGGACTAAAGTGCTTCCTATACAGCCGTTTGAGTACACTATGGTGGAATACCTGCACATGCCATGGATACTGGCTACAATAGGTGCACGGTTTATGGTAGGACTGGAGGCTGCATTGGGCGGCCTGATGGTGCTGCACCTGCTGGGCAACAAAAAGCAGGTGCTGAAAATGGCATTTGCCTTGCTGGTGGTTCTGAGTATCTATCTGGTATGGCTGTGGGCGACTGCCGGCGACAATATAAACTGTGGGTGCTTTGGTGACGCTATCTGGATGAGCCCATCGGTGTCTCTTGTGAAGAACGGCGCATTGCTGTTGTTGACTGCTATTTTGATTCGCTATCATAAAGGATTCACTTTCAAAATCAGCAGTGCGATTACTGCTGCATTGTTTTTGAGCGGTATCGTGCTACCTTTTATACTGTTCCCGATGAGCAAAAGCGAACCTACCTGGCTGAAAAAAGGCAGCTACGCAATAGATCTTTCCGCTTTGTACAACCCCATAAAAGATGATACTGCTGCACTTAGGGTGCCGTATCCGGAAATACCAGGAACAGACCTGAAGAAAGGTAAACATGTAATTGCATTTCTAAGTCCGTCATGCGAGCACTGTATGATGGCTGCACGCAAAATGAGCCTTATGAAAAAAGCAATCCCATCGTTGCCATTATTTATGGTGGTGGGTGGAATATCGAGTGATCTGACCAACTTCTGGAAGGAAACAAAAGCGCAAAATGTACCCTGGATGAGGCTGCATCGTGAGCCTTTCCTGCAATATACAGGCGGTATATTCCCGCTTATTATATGGGTAAACGACGGCAAAGTGGAGGCGAAATCGACCTATAATACATTGAATCAGAGTGAAATTGAAAAATGGAGTACGGAAAAACATCCATAAATCAACCATCAATTCGGCTACGGCTCGGGGTTTGCCAACAAGTAATATCTCAACACAAAATAAAACCTACTTAATTATTATGTTTTCCTATTTCGGAAAAATGATACTAATTTGCACCTGTGAAGTCAAAAAATAGAACTATGAAAATGAAATTGATAACTGTTTTTGCGGTAACAGCTATACTTGCCCTTACTTCATGCGACAAAAGAGAATATACCTGCTCGTGCATACTCAATGGTGGCAAAACAGAGAATTTGCTACTGGGCAGAATGAATAGGAATGCTGCACAGAAAAAATGTGTGGAGCAGGAAAAAGCCATTTACGACAAAGTGAAATCCTCCGGTGGTGTAGTGCGTTGCAAAGTAATGTACTAATACAGCAGACTACAACCTTATTTCATAGGCTCCTGCGCACCAAGGTTAAATTCTCTTGTGGCGCTGGTACATGGACCATCTACCTGAACACCTTCTTTGTTGAGCAATGTGAGTGTAAGTTTGCTTTTGCCCATCGGTAGTTTGTTGATGAACTTAGACTCCCATTTGTCAATGATAAATGATATAGCGTCTTCAGGAGCACTGCCGGCAGGGTTTAGGGTAGCATTTACTTTGAAGCTATCTGCACCCAATCCGCCATTCCACACATAAAAATCGAGCAGGATGTTGGCAGTATCTTTTCCCAGGTAATCACCTTTTGGGCGACTATAAAACACCATAGGGGTTTCCGGAAGGTCTAATTTTTCCAGTTTGCCATTTTCTGATAAACGGAAATGATACAAGGCTGCTGCACCAGGGCTTTTTACAGACTCGTGATACGATCGGGAAAGAAATACCACTAGATAATGCTCGGTACCATTGAGTATTGTAATCTCGTTTTTAGGCTCATACAATGCCTTGTAAGGCTGCGTATCCATAATAAAATGTATATGCTGCCCCTGAGCAGAATTATTGCACAATTTATTTCCGTTGTCGGCGGTCTGCATTTTCAGTTCAAAGTTTTTCACAGTGAACTTGAACGTTAGTTTCGTTGAATCACTGCTTACTTTCTCCGCCTTTACATCGCTGATTGTCAATGATGCCCCATCATACTCAGGCGATGGGCTTACTGCCGAAAGAGTCGGTGCCGGACCGGCAGGTGCGGCAACAGAATCTGCAACTGCAGCGCCATTTTTACCATTACCTGCATCGCCACAAGATGCAATCATGAATGCTGAAATGGCAGTAATAGAGAGTAAAGTGTACTTTTTCATTGTATGGCTGTTTCCTGCAAAAGTAAATTTAAAAATTGAGATAAGGGTTTGTAAGATTACGTTAGCAGTCATTCCATTGGTGTATGACATAATCCCCGTAAATTTGTAATAGCAGATATGGCAGAGAAGAAAACGAAAAAGAGTGCCGAAACGGAAGTGAAAAAGAGTACCGGCAAAGAAAAAGCAGCAAAAAAGACTGAAAAAATAACAACTCCTGATGCCGATAGTGTAGCGGATAGTAATGTCATATTCATAAAGGGTGCCAGAATGCACAATCTGAAGAATGTGGACGTGGCTATACCCCGCAATAAGCTAGTGGTAGTAACGGGTGTGAGTGGCAGTGGCAAGTCGTCGCTGACTATGGATACGCTGTTTGCTGAAGGGCAGCGGCGCTATGCCGAGAGCCTTAGTGCCTACGCACGCCAGTTTCTGATGCGGATGGACAAACCCGATGTAGACTACATAAGAGGTATATGCCCGGCAATAGCTATAGAGCAAAAAGTAACCACCCGCACCCCACGAAGCACGGTGGGCAGCATGACGGAAATATATGATTATCTACGGTTGCTGTTTGCCCGTACAGGTAAGACCTATTCACCTGTAAGCGGAAGGGAAGTAAAGAAAGATACGGTAACGGATGTGGTTGAGTTTGTGCAATCACTGGAAAAAGGAGTAAAAGTGCAGTTTATAGTGCCGCTGGTACTGCGGTACAAGCGCACGATGGAAGAAGAGCTGAACATACTGATGCAAAAAGGATTCAGCAGGATATATGCACCCAAAGCAGACGAAAAACCGATACGCATAGAAGATGTACTGGCCGGCACAGTATCGCTTGGCAAAGCATCTGTAAACCTGCTTATAGACCGGATAGTAGTAAAAGACCCTTTTGACGAAGATGACCTGCACAGGCTGGCAGATAGTATACAGACGGCATTTTACGAAAGTGAGGGCGAATGTCTGGTGGAGGTAGACGGCAAAAAGATACACACCTTCAACAACCGTTTTGAGTCTGATGACATAATATTTGACGAACCAACTCCCAATCTATTCTCCTTCAATAATCCCTTTGGTGCATGCCCTAAATGTGAGGGTTTTGGGCAGGTGCTGGGTATAGATGAAGGGCTGGTGATACCAGACAAGGCGCAGAGCGTATACAGCAGTGCAGTAGCTTGCTGGCGGGGAGAGAAGATGAGCGAATGGCAGCATGAATTTATACGTAAGGCATCGAAATATGATTTCCCGATACATAAACCGATAGCCGAACTGAGTGCTGCAGAACTGCAACTGCTCTGGGAGGGCAATAAAGATGTAAATGGCATCAATGACTTTTTCGGGATGGTAGAGCAAAACCTATACAAGGTGCAATACCGGGTGATGCAGGCAAGATACCGTGGCCGCACCACCTGCCCGGTGTGTAAGGGCACACGCCTGCGCAAAGAAGCCCTGTATGTAAAGGTAAATGGTGCTACTATTGCCGACCTGATGTTTAAGCCAACAGACCAACTGTATGAGTGGCTGCAAAACATAAAACTAAATGAGCATGATGCTGCTATAGCAAAAAGGATACTGATAGAGGTAAACCAACGCATGAAAACCCTGCTCGATGTGGGGCTGGGCTACCTGACACTGAGCAGGCTTGCCAATACACTATCGGGCGGGGAGAGCCAGCGAATACAACTTACTAAATTTCTGGGTAGCAACCTTACAGACTCACTGTACATATTGGACGAACCAAGCATAGGGCTGCATAGCCGTGATACAGAGCGGCTGATAGGCGTACTCAAGTCGCTGAGAGACCTGGGCAATACAGTAGTAGTAGTAGAGCACGATGAGATGATGATGCGGGAGGCCGACTACATCATAGATATGGGACCCTTTGCCAGCCATCTGGGTGGCGAAGTAGTGGCTGCCGGAACCTATAAGGAACTGATAAAAAATAAAGCCAGCCTGACAGGCAAGTATCTGAGTGGCGAAATGAGCATAGAACCACCAGCTATAAGGCGTAAGCCCACCGGCAAGATAAGAATAGAAGGGTGCAGGCAGAATAATCTGAAAGATATAAGTGTAGACTTTCCACTGAATGTGCTGTGTGTGGTAACGGGTGTAAGTGGCAGCGGCAAAACCACGCTGGTGAAACAAACCCTCTACCCTGCACTGATGAAGCATTACGGTGAAGGTGGCGACCGGCCCGGACTGTACAGAAGCCTGAGCGGCGACCTGAAAAACATAAAACTGGTAGAGCAAGTAGACCAAAACCCGATAGGCAAATCGTCTAGAAGCAACCCGGTAACGTATATAAAGGCATACGATGAAATACGGAAGCTGTATGCAAAACAACCACTCTCAAAGATGAGGGGCTTTGAAGAAAAACATTTTTCATTTAATACCGATGGTGGCAGGTGTGATACCTGCAAGGGAGAGGGCGAAGTAGTGGTGGAAATGCAGTTTCTGGCAGATGTGCACCTGCTGTGCGAATCGTGCAAAGGAAAACGATTTAAAGATGAGGTGCTGGAAGTAACCTACCGGACAAAAAGTGTGTATGATGTGCTGGATATGAGTGTAGACCAGGCAATTGAGTTTTTTGCCGACGAAAAGAAACTGGCGGCTGCAATACAACCACTAAGCGATGTGGGGCTGGGGTATGTGAAACTGGGACAGAGCAGCAATACCCTGAGCGGCGGCGAGGCACAGCGTGTGAAACTGGCATCGTTTCTGGGAAGGGGAAAGATGCGGGAAAAGGTATTATTTATATTTGACGAGCCTACTACAGGGCTACATGTTCACGACATAAAAAAGCTGTTGCAATCTTTTGATGCGCTGATAGAGCAGGGGCACTCTATACTGGTGGTAGAGCATAATACTGATGTAATAAAGTGCGCAGACCATGTAATAGATATGGGACCCGAAGGTGGCATAGCGGGCGGCTATCTGCTATACGAAGGACCACCTGAGGGACTGAAGAAGGTGAAAGAGAGCTATACGGGGAGGTATATGTAGAAGGTTGTTGGAATATTGCTGCCAGATGAAATAAATCAACTAATTCTTATCTCAAATTTCTACTTTAGTGACATAGATTCAACTAATGGCTGCCAGAGTATACCCATATTTTGTTTTTATGCTAAGCTTTTTATTCTGGAGCATCCATACGAGCGGGCAGCTGCAGGTATGGCGGCATATCAATACGGATGGAATGGCTAACAAGAATGTGATGTGCATGACTGCAGACGCATCAGGCATGCTCTATCTGGGTACACAGGGCGGACCGGAGTTGTATGATGGCCGTAGATTTATAGCACTAACCATACCTGATTACATACAAAATGGAATCAACCCATTCGTGAACCAGCTATGCTGGGGACGAGGCGGAATACTCTGGATAAATACCCGTTCTCACATTCTCACTTACAATCCTGCCAACGGAGCGATGAAGCTTGTTTACAAAGAGCCTTCATCGCTGAATATTAACACAATGGAGCTGGATACAGCGCGGCAGCGACTGTATCTGGTGCGCAATGACGGTATCACCTCCTGCAAGGTCTCGGATACGGGGCTGACACCGGTAAAGAAATATGATTTTGCTACGGTGAATGAAACTGCAATAGACAGCGATGGCAGGATATATGCAGTGGCCAAGGACAAAAAGAACGTCTTTATGATAGACGGCAATATGCTAAGCACCGTATATACAGACTCTTTTATAAAGGACATAGCCTTTCTGCCAAAGCATAATGTTTTGGTATTGATGACAGCGAAAGGGCTGATAAAAGTGGATGTAGCCAGCAGAAAATCAGAACTGTTGCCTGTAAAACCTGAATGGCCATACCGGCAATCGAGGACGAGACTAACCACTTTGGCTGACGATGAACTGTTGATACAGCATGGTGGGGGTGCTGCATTGTTACATGATCTGTATGATACACTGGCAAGGCACTTTACAAACGATGAAAAGAATCCTGCATCTATCCAATTGAATTATATAAACTACGCATTTTCAGACAGCAGAAAGAATTTGTGGGTGTCGGAGGACGGGACAAGCATTAGCGTGCTACCCGCAAACAGCAGGCATACAAGATTCATTTCAGCAAAGATGGCGGGAGGGGCCCGGCTATGGAAATCATTCCACGACACACTGAATAAGCAGGTACTCACCTCCACCGAGAATGGTGCAGTAGCTACTTACTATGAAAGCAACCGGTTGAACTATAAAACGGGCATCAGACCGGTGACTGAAAAGAAGTTTTTTGAATTCCTCTTTTACACTCCCTGGAATAAAGAAGAACTGCTGCTGGGAACCAATGGAGGCGGTACATGGTTGTTCAATCTGAAAACTTATCAATTCGTCCCGTTTGCGGCCATAAATAAGTATAGGAAAGAGTGGGTGTGCTGGGGCGGGCAGCGGATAGATGAGCGTAAAATTATGCTGCATGGAATGGACGGAACTTTTCTGTACACCAGGCAGGATGGCAAAGTAACAGAACTGCTGACTGATAGTGCCTCCAGAATTTTCAATGAAGGCAATCCGGGCAAACCTGAAATAATTTCGTCGTACATAGACAAAGACAGGCAGATATGGTATGGCAGCAACTATGGAATACTGGTTGTAGACAGCACGCAGAAATTTCTGAAGATGTATGGTAAAAACAAAAACGGCAGGAAAGACGGATTGAGCAACACGGTAGTAATGGACATAACACAGGCAGCCGATGGTGACATGTATGTGGCAACAATAGGCAGTGGCGCCTTTCATCTTACGAAGGCAGATACATTTGAATCCATACCGCTGGCAGGCAACCCCAACAGTATTTCCTGCTTAGCTGCACTGGATAAAGAATATCTGATTATCACAACGAGCAATGGGCTATGCCTATACAATACACGAACCAGAAAATCTAAACTGATAAATGCGGGTTACGGCATGCCTATTGGCGATTTCAATCAGGGGGCATTGATTCTGGACAGACAGTTTGTAATGGCATCCGGCGCCAAAGGATTTGTGATTATAGACCGCGATAAGATATTGCAGGGTTTCAGCGATACGGCTAAACTGGTAGTGATGAACGGGAAATTGACAATAGACCATTTCACACTGAAAAAAGGTGAACAGTCGCTGAACTTTGATGTATGCATACCTGGCTATGCCAGTGCTGCCAACTGGAGCGTAAGGTACAAGCTGGAAGGACTGGATGAAGAATGGAAGTATATGGCCAAAGCCGAATGGCACATAAGGTACAACTCCATAAACCCGGGAAACTATGCGCTGCTTATAGAGGCTACAGATGAACAAAATGTAGTATGGGCCGCACCGATATCTATAAAGATAACTGCCCTGCCGTATTTCTGGCAAACGATGTGGTTCAGAATTCTAATGGCGCTGGTTGGTCTTGTATTGCTGGTAATTGTGGTTCGTTTTTTCTCGCAACTGCAACTGCGCTGGAAGCTGAAGAAACTGCAAGATGAGCAAAAAGTAGCCCGTGAACGCATACGTATATCGAGAGAGCTGCATGACAATGTAGGTAGCCAGCTTACCTATCTTATTAGCGGATTGGAATCATCAGATATATTGCTGGAAAGGCAGGATACAGAAAAGCTGAAATACAAAATAAGTAAGATGCAGCTGTCTGCCCGGGACAGTATGCAGCAGTTGCGCGACAGTATATGGGCATTGAATCATGAGTCTGTGCAGGCTTCTGTACTGTTGAGCAGGTTCAAAACCTGGCTCACAAATATCATGGAGGTGCAACCACAAATCATCTATGAAATAGGCAACGAGATAAACACAGACCATACACTTGACCCAATAAAGAGTCTTAATATATTCCGTATTATGCAAGAGGCAGTACACAATGTATTAAAACATTCAAATGCTACCCAACTAACAATTACCTATACCAGTAATACCCAAAACCTGCAGATTGTGATTGAAGACAACGGATCGGGGTTTGACACAGAGCTAAAGAAAGGTAATGGTAGAAAAACTATGCTAAGCAGGGCTGAAGAAGCGGGAGTCACGTTTACACTTACGTCTTCGCCGGGCAAGGGTACAAAAGTGGCGCTTTCAATTGCATTATAATTCCATACAAATCATTAATTTGGGGCTATATTTCAATGATGCCCCTTTTTCTGCGAATACTACTTCTAACAGTTTGCCTGATGAGGCCGGGTGCTATAGCGATAGCGCAGCTACAGGCATGGCGGCATCTCAGTAATGCCGGCATGGCCAACAAAAACATATTATGCATGGCGGGAGATGGCACCGGACTTATGTATTTAGGTACACATGGCGGGCTGGAGGTATTTGATGGCAGACGTTACATACAAATAAAAATAGACGGGCAGGTAGAAAAGGGAATCAATCCGTTTGTAAATGCATTGCGATGGGGCTCAGGGGGTATTCTTTGGGTGGCCACCCGGTCTCATATTTACACGTACAATCCCTCAACAGGCAAGCAGCAAATAATGTATGGCAAAGCATCGACCATTGGGCTAGGATTAATAGAGGTTGATACAGCCAAGGGGTGGGTATATGTAGGGGTTAGTGACGGCGTACTCAGCTGTAAAATTTCTGATACAGGCTTAAATGTAACTGCCAAATGTACTTTTCCGACAATAGAAGAAATGACTATGGACGAAGAAGGCAACGTATATGTGCTTACAGGGAAGATGACAGCAGTATGCCAGGTGCAGGGACGTCAGTACAAGCCGGTATACACGGCCCCATTTATAAGAGATGTAAAATATAATAGAAGGATAAGTGCTTTGGTGATGCTTACTGAAGCGGGTGTTGTAACCTGCAGCCCTAAAAACCAAAAGACAGACACATTGCCCGTGCGACCTTCTTGGGACTATTTGTCTCCACGCACACGCATCTCTATATTAAACGATGGAGAACTGGTGGTTCGGCATCCTGCGGGTATCAGCATACTGCGCAATCTGTCAGATACGGCAGCTGTAAATTTTTTGACCGATGATAAAAATCCGTCAGCACTTCATGCCCACTTCTATAACTGTGTGGTAGAAGATATGCGTAAAAACATATGGATATCGGAGGATGGTATTAGCATCAGCGTACTTCCGGCTAATGCCTGGCCACTTCGGTATATATCGGCAACAATGACCGGTGCAGGAAGATTGTGGCTATCATATAACGACACCACCAATAAGCAGGTGCTGGCCTCGTCCGAGAAGGGTATATGCGCAATTCGCTACAAGGAGCATACCATAAATTACAGGCCCGGGATCCGACCCAAAGGGTTAGATTTTTTCGAGCCGATGTACTTCAAAAAATGGAACAAAGAAGAACTGCTGCTACTTACTAATGGGCAAGGGTCATGGCTGTTCAACCCCTCAACTTATCGGTTCAGAACATTTGATACGTTCAACAGGTATTTTGGTGCCTACACTAAAGATTTTACCAACGTGAGTTTTTCTACTGCCATTTCGCTGTCAGAAAACGACTATCTGATAAATGGATTTAAAGGCTTGTACTACTTCAGGCGGAGGGAAGGTGAAATAGGAGAATTATATAAAGACGGGCTACCGGGGTCGGGAAAAGAACCGGGAACACTAGAGAAGACAGGATTCTATTCTTCTTATGTTGACGAGTATAAAAAGGTGTGGATAGGCTCGGGTAAGGGAGTATCTGTTCTTGACAGCAACTTTAATTTTATTAAGACCTATAAAGGCGAAAGCGGACTAGGCAATACGGTAATTCTTGACATTAAAAAAGCTGGAGATAGCCGGCTTTATGTAGCCACTATGGGCGGTGGAATATACAGGCTGAACAAAGCAGATAGTTTTGTTTCTGTACCACTGATAACCGATATTACCAACATCTATTGCATCGGCAATGTTGATAAAGATAACCTGTTGATTACCACCAGTAACGGCATGTGCCTGTATCATATTCCTTCAGGCAGATCCAGACTTATCAACAGCAGTTGCGGCATGCCTATAGACGATTTTAATCAGCAGGCTTTGCGAATGGACGATAGCCTTGTAATGGCCTCGGGCTCCAATGGTGTGGTCATAATAGACCGTACCAAACTTCGCGATTGCTTTTACGATACATCGGCACTACTGGTGATGAAGGGCCATCAGGTTGTAAGGCAGTTCACTTTACAAAAAGGAGAAGACGTGCTAGATTTTGACATAGCAATAGCCGGATATGCCGGTGCTGCAAACTGGCAGATAAAGTACAAACTTGAGGGGCTGGATGAGGAATGGCACAATATGGCAAAAGGCGAATGGCACATTCGTTACAATTCAATAAGTCCCGGCGAATATACGCTACGTGTGATGGCTACTGATGCTCAAAATGTAATATGGGTAGCCCCCGTAAGTATAAGTATTAAAGCACTACCCTACTTTTGGCAGACTTTATTGTTCAAGCTACTGATGCTGACGATCGCCGTAACGATACTGGTATTTGTGGTTCGGTTTTTCTCGCAACTGCAGCTAAAGTGGAAGCTAAAAAAGCTGGAAGACGAGCAGAGATTGTCAAGAGAGAGAATTCGTATATCGAGAGAACTGCATGATAATGTGGGCAGCCAGCTCACCTACCTGATTACTGGGTTGGAATCTTCGAATATACTGCTGCAAAAAAAGGAGACTGCAATCCTGGAAAAAAAGATTGAAAAAATGCAATCATCGGCACGGGAGAGTATGCAACAACTGCGCGATTCTATATGGGCATTGAATAGCGAAACAATTGCGGCATCGGTGCTGATATCCCGTTTTGAAAAATGGCTTGAAAATATTCTGGGAGAATTTCCGGGTATACGGTACCGCATTCACCGGGAGATAAACACAGATATATCACTGGACCCAATAAGAAGCCTCAATCTCTTCAGAATAATGCAGGAAGCAGTACACAATGTATTGAAGCATGCACATGCCAGCGAACTGGCAATAGACTACAAGTGTACCGAAAAGCTGCTGACGGTAACTGTTGAAGATAATGGACAGGGTTTTGATATGAGTGATAAAAAAGGCAATGGCAGACAAACTATGGAAGCAAGAGCCATTGAGATGGGAGCTAAGTACACACTTGTGTCGGCAGCCGGAAGGGGCACAAGAGTTGGTGTAGAAATCGAAATAGTATAACAAAAGAAAAATACGCTAAATGGCGCATTGCTGGCTATAAAGACAAGTAGTAAAATTGCAGTATATTTATTTTTCATTCACGATACAAAGCTACCAAATGAAATATCAGATAGGTATAGTTGACGACAATGACCGCATATCGCAACAAATAGCCGAAAAACTGCTGCTGACCGGCGAGGTAGAGATACTGTTTATCGCCGACAGAGGGAAAGAGGCGCTCGAATGGCTAAACAGCCGCCGTATCCGCCCCCAAATAATACTAATGGATATAGAAATGCCGGAAATGAATGGCATAGAAACAACATTTAAAGTAAAAGATCTCTACAGCGATATCAAAATAATAATGCTCACTGTCTTCGACAATGAGGTAAATATTTTCAATGCGATTAAGTCAGGTGCCTCGGGCTATCTACTCAAAGATGAAACACTTCCACGAATGATGGACGCCTTTAAAGATGTTTTGGAAGGCGGAATTCCTATGTCGCCTGCTATAGCCCGAAAAGCAATGGAAATGATGGTAACCGGCTATAAGCCTGGCAAACAGATATTCTACACCGAGAATCAGGAGGAACTAACAAAACGTGAACTGGAAATACTGGAAATGATGGCAGAAGGGCAAAATATTCAGAAAATAGCAGAAGGCCTGTTCATTAGTCCTTTTACCGTAAAAAAACATGTTGAAAACATTTACACAAAACTACATATAAAATCCAGAACAGAGTTACTGTTATGGTATCAGCGAGCTTAGTCTGAAGTTGGCAGTTCCCAATTATGATTACCTTGTATAAACCTTGGTTGACGACCTCTATTTTGTTAAAATTGGCACAATTTTTGCTATACATTTTCCACTATCCTTTTCTACTATGTTAAAATGCCTGAAAATTGCCCCATGGGTAATATTTATATTATATATAACCATACACGGCTGTAAGAAACCACAACCTTCGGCTAATTCAGAATCGACCGCTTGGATTCAAAACAAATAATACAGCAGGCATCTGTAATTTGACGACGGATAGCTGCAGCACGATTCTCTCGAATGGTCAGTACATTTGTGATATGCTATCTTTTAATTTTTCTCCTTTTCCTGTACTCACTACCAGCAGATTGGTGCTACGGCAAACAACCCAGAATGATGTAGCTGAAGTGTTTTTCCTGCGAAGCGATGCAGCAATACTCCGTTATGTAGACCGGGATCCATGCCAATCTCTTGTAGAAGCTGCTGAGTTCATTGATAAAATAACTGCGCCCATCATAAACAATGAGGCGATATCGTGGGCTATTTGCATAAAAGGTACAGATAAACAAATAGGAGATATTGCTTTGTGGAAAATAACAAAGGAACATCATCGCGCTGAAATAGGCTATTGTCTTCACCCACAACATCAGGGTAAGGGGTTAATGAGCGAGGCATTGGCCGCAGTGATAAATTATGCTTTTCAGCAAATGCTGCTACACTCGATAGAAGCTAATACAAACCCTAAAAACAAGGCATCGCAAAAGCTGCTGGAACGAGCAGGATTTGTACAAGAGGCATATATGCGTGAAAACTACTATTATAACGGACGGTTTCTGGATTCCGCAATATATTCATTGATCAGACCGGCAAATGGGACAGAATAACTGAGTGAAAAATAATTTTTCGGCTATACCCAAGACTTCCGCAGCATTTTACGTCTATTATAGAGAGTGGTTAGTTTCAATAGCAAAAAGGCGCCTTTTTCATTTTATTACCTGCTCCTGCGTTCTACTTTACTCAATATAGTATTGAATAATGCATTACGTATAATAAAGAAAAAACAATTATTTCTGAGTCAAAAAAGCCCTTATAAACACTATCAATATTATAAGGCAAGAACTAAAAGTGAAAAAAATGAGCTTAAATGGTGTGATGGCGCACCAACAAAATGACGATATGAAAAAAATGTAGTAAATTACTATTATTATCAACCAGTACTAATCCTTATGCCCGCATATTCTGAACAGGAAATAATAGCAGGGTGCCGGCAAAAAGACCGGGCAATACAGGAGCATCTTTACAAAACATACTACAGTGTGTTTCTTAAGGTTTGCGCCCGTTATGCTAAGGATATGCAAGATGCTGAACAACTGCTCAATGACGGGTTTCTCAAAGTGTTCACGCAGATAGATAATTTCAAAAATACGGGATCATTTGAGGGGTGGATAAGGCGTATTGTCATCAATACATGCCTCGACTATTTGCGCAGCTCATCGCTCAAGGAAGAAATGGTGATGCACGTGAAAGCGATACCTGCCGAAGAAAGCAATCTGGCAGTAAGCAATGAAGGAATTGAGCGGATAGAATTTAAGGACATGGTGAAAATGATACAATCATTACCGGCTATGACACGTACGGTATTCAACCTGTCTGTGTTTGACGGATATAACCATAAAGAAATAAGCACACAACTGTCCATTAGCGAGGGTACATCGCATTGGCATCTGCATCAGGCCAGAAATCTGCTGCAGAAGAAAATAATGAAAAGTGAACAAAATAACGTAGTGTATGAGACCAAGAGAATTTGACGATCTTATCAGGCAGAAGTTTGATGAGAACGACTTTGCGTACAATGCCCGTAACTGGGATAGCCTTGCGGAGCAAATGGATGGCCGAGCTAAAAAACGCAGCATGTTGCTGTGGCTATGGATGCCAGCGGCGGGCATGGCAGCTTCTGTAGCTCTTGCTATAGGTGTGACCACACTGCTCCGTTTTGGCAATGCGGAAACTTCTGGCAACAATTCTGGCTATGCACATTCCGGAAAATTTGAACAATCAAGAATAGCACCGCAGCAGCCTATAGCTATGATACCCTATACTGCACACAATAGTGAACTACCTGCACAACGACCGACAAAAAAATTGGTAAAAAACAATACAAAACCAAATGATAAAATAACAGCTCCGGCTATAGGGCTGAAGCTACACCATTTACTGAACGTAGCAGCAAATAATAATGGAATGGCAATAGTGCACAATAGCACACTTACGGAAAAAGCCCCAATAAAGAAATTAGCCAGCAAAGAAAGAGCGTCGAGAGAAGGATTCCATACATTCAGACAGGAAACTCAAAAGATAAAAAAACCGCTTAACTTAAGTGTAATATTATCAGGCGGTGTGAGCCAGGGCAATGGCAATAGCGGCTACATGGCAGGTGCTACCGTGCGCAAAATGATTACCGATAAAGTGTATGTAGAAAGCGATGTAGCTTTCACAAGTAGCGACAATACACAACGTACACAATATATGTCTTATGATGCCCCAGCAACCGGCAGCGGTTTGACAGGCTCCGGTGCTACTGCTGCTAAGCCAGGATCTGCATCGAAAACTACAGACTCAGAAAATGGTATTAATGTGCCAAACAATAGCCCGGTGGGTGTAGTAAAAACACAAGACATATCCTACAATCTGTATTATGCGCAGGTGACGCCGAGCATAGGATACAAGGTTATGAAACGGATGTCAATAGGCATGGGACCTGATTTTCAGAAAATGCTGATTGACAACCGTCCTGCTACGTCTGAGGTAGACCGTGGCAATCTGCAGGTAGCACCTACATTTGACGTGGGTTTTGTAGGAAAAACAGAATATGCGCTCACGCAGAGAGTAAAAGCAGCAGTGTCGTATCGCAAAGGAATAAACGGAGTGATAAATCCAAGTGACAAATTTATAGACAGGGACTATGTTCAGTTCCAGATGAGGTGTACGATATTTAACAGGTAATTGGTCTTAAAAAAAGCTTCTCTAAAAAGAAGCTTTTTTTAAGAATGCCAGAGGGAATTTCCTATACTTTCTGCAAAATCACGAAAAATTCTGCTCTGCCAAATAATGTGGGGTACATTCTTACTACATTCATTTGGGTCTGTTTCAGTTCATTGAGCAACTGAATAATGTTACAAAAACTCTCAGGACTGAATATTGTTTTCTGCAGATTTCTGTCGCTAGCTAATATTCCACCAATACCATATTTTCCGGATAATTCACTAAACCTCCTTTCAAATTCAAGATATTGATTTCCATGATTGTCTTTCCAATGCCTCAAGGAGTCGCTATGCGTTCTCATGATAGTTGCCATCAGTAAGTCCTCTGAATTTGTAGCACTATTATCACTGATATGCCTGGCCAATACAGAGGTTATAGTAGTTTCGGGATTGAAATAATCATAGGTATACCTTTTGTCAGGCACTATACAAAACAAATGCCCATCAGACACCAGCAAAGCTTCTATCTGCTGCAGATGCCTTATTAGGTTGGGCTGCCTGCCTATATTATGGCAGCTAACTACAACTTCAAATTTCTCAGAAACAATACCTAAATTACCATCAGCCGACACGTAATCAATTTCGGGTATGGTTGGAGTCTGCACATAAAGCTCATGCGCATCTGACACCAATTCATCCCTTGTTTGCAGGTCGAAGAATTTTACATTTTCACCAGACGTAACCGGACTATATCCAGGCATAATTTCCAATACAGAAGCCTTTTCCGGAATCAGATTCAAAAAATCCTTGCGAGTATTAATTGAGCTGCTTCTGCGCCCTTCTTTTGCACCAAAAGTTCTGTAATGCAATTCCATTGCCTGTTCATCAAATCCTGCATTTCTTAAATCGGCATGTAATTGTGAATAAATATCACGGTCATACACTGCAGGCAAATCAAATTGCATAGTTCACGTTTTTCAGAGTAAATGTATGCAGACAAAATATTGTTTCCTAACTTTACTGAAACAAGGATTTAAAGAAAACTGTGAGCATTGTAAAATACATACTACCGATAGTAGCAGGCACCATGAGTGGCATGATGCTAACGGTTTTTGGCGAAATGGGCATACACCATTTCTACCCACCACCAGCGGGTATAAGCCTGGAAAACAAAGTAGCACTTACTGAATATATAGCAGGTATGCCAGCCAAAGCGTTTCTGCTATTATTGGCAAATTATGCTGTTTGCTCTTTTATTGCAGGCATTGTTGGCACAGTGGTAGTGGGAGGAAACACAAGGATACCAGCCATTATCGTAGGTATTCTCATTTCGCTGGGTGCTATCTACAATATTCTAAAAATGCCTCCTCAGCCTATTTGGTTTGTGGCTTTTAGTATCCTTTTGCATTTACCACTTGCGCTCTCAGGTTATTTTATAGCAAGAAAGAAAGGATAATTCTTAAAAACTTTGTTGATTGTTCTTATAAGTACTCACCATTCCCATTTTATTTGTCCATGCTGATATCTGATAACTTCTCCATTCTCATGAAGCAGCTCTAATGATCCATCCTGCCTGGTGCAAATGATAATTGCATTCCACTCCCCATTCTGATCACTGAATTTCTGACTTGAATTTCGCTTGAACAAAAGATCATTGTAGCGCTCCATAATTCTCAATGCAGCAACCGGATATATAGAGGAAGAAAGTATATGCTCCCTGATCCTATCGCGCAACTGGACATGGTCATAATCTTTGTGTTGCGCTATTTTAAGAGAAATTGCATTGGGAAGATGAGCGGGGAAATTCACCTGCTCTATGTTGAGTCCGAGCCCGATGATACTGTGCGTCCATTCGCTCCCTCTTAGTACGTTTTCAATTAAAACTCCACCTGCCTTTTTGTCATTTACTATGATGTCATTGGGCCATTTAATGTGTATAATGCAATCCTGAAGAAATTTTTGCAAAACATTGGCAATTGCAACTGCAACCGCGGCACTAAACACAAATTGTTCCGAAATTGGTCGTTTTGGGGTTACAATTATACTCATTAGCAAACTCTGGTCAGGCTCGTCTATCCATACTCTGCCACGCTGTCCCTTACCTTTACCCTGACTTCTGGCTACAATTGTCATACCGGACTGCGCCTTATCGTCATTTATCAACTGCATGGCATAGTTATTGGTACTATCAGTATATTCCAGTTCTATTAACCCTAATTCCTGGTTGACCATGTGGTTAAGTGCAAAAAGATTTATAATTTTGATAAAATACCAAAAGTAAATTATCAAACAAAACTAATACACAAATTTGGAGAAAGTAATAACAGCACTACAGGACCGTAAAAAAAGTGCCACCCGACTCACCAGAAACAGCAAGCTGTTTAAGACGATTATCAGTGCCATTAAGGATAAAAAAGGTGAAGGAATCATTTCCCTAGATCTGAAAAAAATAGACGAAGCTGTTTCGGACTATTTTGTCTTGTGCGAAGCTCAGTCTCACATTCAGATTAAGGCCATAGCCAATAACATCATTGATGAAGTAGAAAAAGAATGTGGCGAAAAGCCCTGGCATGTAGAACATGGCGATAGCTGGACTCTTGTAGATTATGTAAATATTGTGGTGCATGTTTTCCAACATGAACAACGGTTGTTTTACAATCTGGAAAGCCTATGGGAAGACGCGCCCAGAACAGAGCATTAAAAATGTAGATTATCATCTTATTTCAGACGAACAATTATATACGACCAACAGGCAAAATGGAAGATAAAAAACTAAATACAACTCCCGAAGATCTGAAACCGGGCAATGAAAATAACCCCGGCAATACGCCCCGTAAAGGACCAAAGTTCAACATATACTGGATATATGGGCTTATTTTGGTTGTTATACTAGGCGCTCAGTTTTATGGTGGCAATTTCAGCAGCTCAGTTACAGAGCGTAGTTTCCGCGATTTCAAAGAGTATCTGGACAAAGGACAAGTTACAAAACTGGTTGTGATAAACAACGAGCATGTAGAAGTGTATCTGAAACCGGGCGCTGTACCTCCTGCTGCACCGGGCAAGGTTCCTACCATATCGAACGGAACGGAAAAAACACCTGCTTTTACCTTCAAGATAGGTACCGTTGACCAGTTTAATAAAGATCTGGTTGAAGCACAAAAAAATATTCCGGATGATGGACGAGTTCCGGTGATGTATGACCAACATGGCGACATGCTACATGCATTTCTGAACACACTTCTGTTACCGATTATTTTTCTTGTAGCCATGTACTTTTTGGTATTTCGCAAGATGGGCTCCGGTGGTGGTGCAGGCGGAGCCGGTGGCATTTTCAATATCGGAAAATCTAAAGCACAGCTTTTCGAAAAAGGGACCCGTGTCAATATCACCTTTAATGATGTAGCAGGACTTGATGAAGCCAAGGTTGAAGTAATGGAAATTGTGGATTTCCTGAAAAACCCTAAAAAATACACCGCACTGGGTGGCAAAATCCCAAAGGGTGCATTGCTTGTAGGCCCTCCGGGCACAGGCAAGACACTGCTGGCAAAAGCTATGGCGGGAGAGGCTCAGGTACCTTTCTTCTCTATGTCTGGCTCAGACTTTGTAGAACTATTTGTAGGTGTGGGTGCCAGCCGCGTACGCGACGTGTTCAAACAGGCACGCGAAAAAGCGCCTTGTATTGTGTTTATAGATGAAATAGATGCAATAGGCAGAGCACGTGGCAAAAATATGATGATGAGCAATGATGAGCGGGAAAACACCCTCAATCAGATGCTGGTAGAGATGGATGGCTTTAGCGGCGATAGTGGTATTATAGTGCTCGCAGCTACCAACCGCCCCGACGTACTGGACACAGCGTTGCTGCGCCCTGGTCGCTTCGACCGGCAGATATCCATAGACATTCCTGATGTAAAAGGGAGAGAGAAAATATTTGATGTTCACCTGAAACCTATTAAGCGTTCCAAAGACCTCAATATCAAAAAGCTTGCTGTACAAACACCTGGTTTTGCAGGTGCCGACATTGCCAATATATGCAATGAGGCTGCACTCATAGCAGCCCGTAAAGGCAAAAGTGAGGTAGATATGAGCGACTTCAATGACGCTATAGACCGTGTAATAGGTGGACTCGAAAAGAAAAACAAAATCATACTACCCGAAGAAAAACGCATAATTGCTTATCACGAAGCAGGCCATGCAGTTTCGGGTTGGTTTCTGGAGCATGCACACCCTCTGGTAAAGGTAACAATAGTACCACGTGGCGTAGCCGCACTGGGATATGCACAGTACCTGCCAAAAGAAGTATACATTCGCACCACAGACCATCTGCTGGATGATATGTGTATGTCGCTGGGTGGCAGAGCGGTAGAAGAACTGGTGTTCAACAAGATTTCAACAGGGGCCCTTAGCGATCTGCAGCACGTAACACGTATGGCTTACGCCATGGTATCTATGTACGGCATGAACAGTGCTATTGGTCACATATCATTCTATGATGCTCAGAACGAAAACTCTTTCTCTAAACCCTACTCTGAAGAGACAGGAAAAATGATAGATGATGAAGTACGCAAACTTGTAGAAGGAGCATATAACAGAGTTAAAGATTTGCTGAGCGACAAGATAGAATCTGTAAAACTGATAGCAGAAGAGCTGCTGAAAAAAGAAGTGCTTTTTAAGGACGATATGGAACGCCTGCTGGGCAAGCGCCAATATGAAGATAGCTCTATAGCCGATGATGATGATGTAATAGAAGCCGAAAACATACCCGTTGCACCTATACCGGTTGCTTAATGGTGTAGGCATCTTGTCTGTATAAACTACGCTAGCTGCACAGCTTTTGTACAATAAAATAAATGCTCAGTAAGCAATTGTTGATGAATCTCCATCAGCAATTGCTTTTTGACAATTAAAAAATAGATTTTTTGTCACTACTTTTTCGGTATTTTAGAAATGCAAACTTTCAAAACTTCAAAAGCACGGGAAAACATCCTCGCCAGAATTCGCAAAAGCCTGGGAGAGGAAAAAATACCAATGCCATTTCCGGAAGCCGAAAAAACACATACTGATATATATGCACGCTCCGGTTATTCTGCAGAAGAGGTGTTTGCAGAAACATTTATCGGGCTTGGCGGGAAGTTTATATTTGTAGAAAGTGAGCAGGAACTATTGACCAGCATCAGTGCGATCTATGAAAATAATGAGTGGAAACAACTGCTTTGCGCCGACCCTCAATTAGTGAATCACTTCAAGACCAACAACATTGACATTGTATTACCAGCCAGCCCGTCGATAGAAAGTGCCGACGCCTGTATAACAAGTTGCGAAGCAATAATAGCACGTACAGGATCTATATTGCTCACCAGTGCACAGAATATGGGACGCACAGCGCCGGTGTATTACCCGGTGCACATTGTCTTTGCTTATCTGGATCAGGTGGTTTATGACATTGAAGATGGATTAAAACTCCTAAAAAAGAAATACGGCACATCGCTACCGTCTATGATAAACCTTACTACCGGCCCCAGTCGCACTGCCGATATAGAAAAAACCCTGGTGGTAGGCGTTCACGGCCCAGCTGAGATATACTGCATTCTGATTAACGGGGAACGCTAGTTTCGGTATTTATACCAATGAGCTAATGCTATTTCTTCCGATAAAATACAAACCCGTTTTTGCTTCCCAGCAACTCCAGGTTAGGCTTGGCACTATATTTTACACTGTCCATAATCTTACAGATAAAATAGGTGGGCTTGTCGGTAAGTCCGTACAGCAGCCAATGCTCATTGGGCTGAGGTGTTTCCCTGCCCTTGTCATCTCTCCTGACACTATAATATTCCGGCGACTTTGATGCTTGCTTACGGGAGTAAAACATATTGGCATAACTCCTGTAGCCAAGCGGATGCACATATACATCTTTATCTGCAAATCCTTCGAAATAGTTGATGGCTGCACGCTGGGTGTAGGCTTCTATCTTTGGGGTAAAGTGCAATATGGCCACCTGTATCATTAATACCTGCACCACACACAGCAGCAGCATACCCTTTCTAAAGTTAGTGCTGATAATTGCCGCAGCCACCCAGATACCTATCAGGTACAAAAGCCCCCAGCCACATTCGGCATAGCTCCAGCTAACATCGGCATTTAGATTACCAACGGCGAAGGGGTCTGCTATGTAGGGCACTAATTTGTATTTGTTGACACCCACCATTGGCAACGCAATGATAACCAATGCCAAAAGTGTGCCTACAAAAAGTAGTAACCCTTTAACCCACTTTTTTAATTGAAAACCGTCGTTGCCCATACGGTAGAGCTGAAGTGCAGCAAGGTAGGTAAGCGGAAAATAACACAATGATGAATAGTGTACAATTTTTGTCTTCACTATAGAGAAAAGTATAAGCACTACCCAAAACAATAACCACATCCACCGGGTGAAGTCGAGGGGTGGTGCAGCACTCTCTTTTCTTTTACTCAAATATTGAAACAAAAATATAGAAGCAGGAAAACACCCCACCAGCAAGACAATAAAGTGATAAATGAATGGCCCGCCATGATCTGAGTCCTCAGTAGAAAACAAGCGTATCTGGTACTGGATAAACTCATTCATAAACCACTGTCCGTAGGCCAAACCATGAGCAGCGGCTGTTACCACCATCCAAAGCAGAGCAGGGATAGCAGCACAAACAGCAATAAGGATCAGGTGCTTTAATTTATAACCATTCAATCCCCTATTCATTAGGATATAGGCCGCCAATGCCAGCATAGCTACCAGTATGGCTACTGGCCCCTTGGTAATAGCTGCCATGCCCAACAATAGACCAGCCAAAAAAACATGCAGCCACTTTCTGTCTCCGGTGCGTAGCAGACTGAACTGGAAAAAAGCGAGGAAAATAAACAAATTGAAAACAGGGTCGATAATGCCCGTCTTGAAGTAAAAATGTGGCAGCCAGGATGCGGCAAACATCAGCGCCCACCATTGTGCCATCTTTTCATTTACTACCCGCTTGCCTGCATAATACACGGCTACTATCGTAACCATCCCTACCACTGCATTGGGAAACCGGGCAGCATACTCCCCTACACCAAACAACTGCATAGCCAAGACTTGTAACCATATAAAGAATGGTGGCTTTTCCCAAAAAGGCATAAAATCTATCTGCGGACGTAGGTAGTCGCCGGTGGCTATCATTTCGCGGGCACACTCTGCAAAGTTTATCTCGTCCCAGTCAAAAAGATGAACACCACCCAGAAAAGGCAAAAACAGCAAAGCCGATAATCCTGTAAGCAGTATGTATGGCGAGAAATTCCGCATAATTAGTCGTTGCAAATATAGTGCAGTAGGCGCATGATGTTCTTACCTGAACTGATAAAGTAGGGAGGAATGTTGGCGAAAAAAAGGATACCCGTTAGTAGTACCTGCCATCGATAAGGTACTCTTTTACATACTCAGCCACGCCATCTTCCAGCGAATAAAAAGGAGTATTGTACCCGGCAGCTATCAGCTTTTTCATATTAGCCTCAGTAAAATACTGGTATTTATCTCTTATATCGAGAGGTGTATCCACGTAAACAATCTGCTCCGGCTTGTCTAATGCCGTGTAAATAGCCCTTACCAGATCATTGAAAGTCCGGGCCTTGCCGGTGCCGGTATTATACAGTCCACTTGCTGGCTGGTGCTGCATCAGCCACACACAGATCTGCACCACATCTTTCACATAAATAAAATCCCGAATCTGCTCTCCATCCTTGTAATCGGGGTGGTGAGAACGAAACAACTTCACAGTACCAGTGTCCCGGATACTGTTGCTGGCATGAAAAATCACAGAAGCCATTCTACCCTTGTGGTACTCGTTTGGCCCGAATACGTTGAAGAACTTCAGACCTGCCCAGAATGGTGGCTGGGCTGTCTGTTGCAACGCCCATATATCAAACTCATTCTTCGAAACACCGTAAGGATTGAGTGGTTGCAGACTGGTTACAATATCATGGTCATCATTGTAGCCATGCTCACCATTGCCATAGGTAGCGGCAGATGAGGCATAGACGAGTGGAATATTTGCCTCTGTGCAAAATGTCCAGATACTTTTAGAGTAGTCCAGATTCCACTTTTTATGCACTTCATAGTTCATCTCGGTAGTGTCTGTGCGGGCACCAAGATGAATTACACTATTGACCCTATTTCCGTTAATTTCTATCCAGTTGAAAAACAGCTCCCGGTCTACCAGTTCCTGATAATGTTTGCCGGCAAGGTTTTGCTGCTTAGCGGGCACAGTAAAGTCATCAACCAGCACCAGCCGGGTATAACCCAGACTGTTGAGGTAACCTACAAGGTAACTACCGATAAAACCGGCAGCCCCTGTAACCACAATTACATCGTCTTTCTGCATTTCAGGATATGGAAATTAGTGACCACTCTTAGGTGCAGCTTCTTCGGGAGCTGCCTCTGCGCCATGAGCAGCAGGTGCAACTTCAGGTGCCGGTGCCACCTCGTGAGCAGGAGCAGCCTCATGACCACCTGTACTATGGGCATCGTGTGTGGCAGCGCCATGTGCATCGTGCGTAGCAGCACCATGAGCGTCGTGACCCTCCGGAGCACTCTCTGCCTGCACAAAATTAAGTGAAGCGATAAACAGCCCTACAAGAATAACAGCCAACCAAAAGGAATTTTTAAAAGATATGATTGCCTTGTTTTCTGTACTGTGTGCGTGATTTGTATCGTGGCTCATTTTTTATTTTTTATAGCACAGCAAATGTAAACTTTTGAACTGTAATGTGCAAACCAAAATTCGGGGCTGTTTTTGTTATGAGTGCAGATTGTCTTTATTTTACCTGCTCAAATGTCTAAAAAGAACAAAAATAGCGGCAGAAAGATACTTGGCTATGCCCTGCGCATAATGCTTGTGCTGTTTCTTTCATCTACCCTTTATCTAGTACTGGCAAGGTGGATAATGCCACCCATTACACTTACACAGATAGGAGCCGTTGTGGGCGGTTATGGTCTGAAAAGGGACTATATAAGCTGGGATGAGATGCCCACCAGTATAAAGCTAGCTGCAATAGCCAGTGAAGACCAGCTGTTTCCCGACCATAACGGATTTGACTGGAAGGCAATAGACAAAAGTATGAACGGCCCTCAAAAGAAGAAGAAAAAGAGCCGTGTGCGGGGAGGTGGTGCCAGCACTATAAGCCAGCAAACAGCCAAAAACGTATTTCTGTGGCAGGGCAGTGGTTATGGCAGGTACATCCGCAAAATACCTGAATTCTATTTCACTCAACTTATAGAGTGGACATGGGGCAAGAAACGCATACTGGAGGTATACCTGAATGTGATAGAAATGGGTCCTGGTATATTTGGCATAGAGGCTGCAGCGCAACAATACTTTCATAAACCAGCCAAAAACCTCTCTCAAAGCGAAGCGGCAATGATAATTGCCTGCCTGCCCAACCCTAAAAAATTCACGGTAAAACCCATGAGCCGCAGGGTGCAGTGGCGCTACCCGCACATCATGTCGCAAATGAATGCGATAAGAGGCGACGATGATTTAGAAAAACTAATAAGATAACAAACTAACGAAAACAGATATGGACCAGGTAACAGAATTTAACGAATATAGGGCAAAGATGAACGAGGTGATACTTGGCAAAAACAACAAGGTCATCAACAGATTATTCAACCTCGACACCAACACCTACGCAGATGGTGCGCTGAACACACGCACCAAAGAAATGCTGGGTCTGGTGGCAAGCATGGTATTGCGCTGCGATGATTGCATTAAGTACCACCTGGGCAAATGCCACGAAGAAGGCATCACCACCGATGAGATATACGAGATATTTGCAGTAGCCAACATTGTAGGCGGAACCATAGTAATACCGCATACCCGCAGAGCGGCTGAGTTTTGGGAAGCACTTTCAGTGGGTAGTTAGCAACTGTCTGCCAACTAACATTCACTCAGACCCAGTGGCACTTGTATAGCTAATCCACCCTCTGCTGTTTCTTTGTATTTGTGGTTCATGTCCAGTGCGGTTTCGTACATGGTGTTTACTACATCATCCAGCGTGATACGGGCTTTTTCGGGATTACTTTGCAGTGCCAGTTGCGAGGCCGTTATCGCTTTTATTGCGCCCATTGTGTTACGCTCGATACAGGGCACCTGCACCAGCCCACCTACCGGGTCGCAGGTGAGCCCCAGATGATGCTCCATAGCAATCTCTGCCGCCATTAATGCCTGCTCTACAGTGCCACCCAACGCCTCGGTAAGCGCAGCAGCAGCCATAGATGACGACACACCTATCTCCGCCTGACAACCGCCCATTGCGGCAGACAGGGTTGCCCCCTTCTTAAATATGCTGCCTATCTCAGATGCTGTAAGCAGGAAGTTGATAATCTTATCATCATCATTACCATCGCAAAAGGCGATGAAGTAAAGCAACACTGCCGGCACTACACCAGCAGCACCATTGGTAGGCGCAGTTACTACCCTGCTGAATGAAGCATTCTCTTCATTTACCGCCAGAGCAAAGCAACTCACCCAGTCAAGCGTATACTTGAAGGTCGGTGCAGCACTTTTTATCACCGACAGCCACTCTTCGTAGTTATTGTATGTTTTACCATCTATCAGCTTCTGGTTGAGACCAAAAGCACGGCGGGTCACATTGAGCCCCCCGGGAAGTATACCACCTATATGGCAGCCCCTATAGATACAATCTCTCATCACCTGCCACAACTGCAGCACACCCGCTTTTACCTCCGCCTCGCTGCGCCAGGTTTTCTCATTCTCCATCACCACCCCCGATATACCCAGCCCTGTCTTATAGCAGGCATCCTGCAGGTATTCCGACTTTTCTATGGGGTAAGGCAGATGCACAAAGCCATCTCCCCCACCTTCTTCGCCCTCCTTCACCACAAAGCCACCACCTATAGAAAAATACGTTTCAGCAATCTCCTCGCCATCGTCGAACGAGCAAAGGAAAGTGAGTGCATTGGGGTGATATTGCAGGCTTTCCGTCATCAGGAAAACAACATCTGTCACAGGGTCGAAGGGCAAAAGACGCTCGCCACCCAGATTGAGTGTCTTCTCCTCTGTTATCTGCTGTATGCGCGGGGTTATCAGGTTCACATCAAAGGTTACGGGGTCCTCGCCGCACAAGCCCAGTATCACCGCTACATCGGTACCATGCCCCTTGCCTGTTTTGGCGAGCGAGCCGTAGAGCAGCACTTTCACATGCAGCACCTTTCCTATACCTTTTGATTTGATACTTTCCACGAACCGCAGTGCCGCCCGCCATGGGCCAAGTGTATGCGAACTGCTGGGACCTACTCCTATCTTAAAAATGTCGAATACCGATATACTTTCCTTGCTCACTGGTGGTTGTTGATAATAAAAATGGGGGAATTATAAAATTCCCCCAAAGATATGCTGAAACACACTGAAAAAAACAAATCAGCACAAGGCATACGTGTTATTAGAATATTGATTCTTAAACTCGGAAATTAAGGAAACATGAGACGAAAATTCACCACAAGAGGCACAACGAACACAAAGTTTGTTTAACGAAACATGATTTACGAATGATGAAAGCCTAAAATAAAGGTTCACAAAGTTCCTATTTATCGATAATACTCGTTTTTTGCTGGTGCTGTTGATTTTAAGACATTTACACTATAGAGCTGCTTCAAAACACACGATTTTTAAAAGACGGTTTGTATCATAAACCGGTTTAGCTGTGTCCATTATGTGCTAAAAATTATCACTAATTGACACAAACATTTACTACATTTATTATATAAAATCAACCATCCGATGAAAAACATTCAACTCTATTTTCACCGTACGATAGTAGCATGTTGTATCCTTGTTTGTAGTGCTGCAACCGCTACTGCACAGCAAACCATGCTAATGGGCGAGATAGTAGATGCCCATAAAAAGCCGATACCTGGTGCCGTACTGCACTTGCAGGGCAAGGATAAGAAGGTAAGTATGGCTACTTCCGACAACATGGGTTTATTCACATCTACTCTGATGCCGCAGGGAAAGTATCATGTGAATATTCTACTGGGCAAGCTCCGACTGAAAGCAGGAACCATAGAGCTATCTGCAACCAATGCCAAAAAATACTATTACTTCACAATAGCTGAACGCAACAAAGTAACAGTAACTGCCTCTGCCCGCAATCCCTACATGGAGACAAAACTAAATGAGGTGGCTGCAAAAGATAATCAGTATGATTTTCCTAATCATAAATGGCGGACACAAAACAACAAATCTATCTATGTATTTGACTCTGCATCTGCACCAAAGGTGATGAGTGTTGAGGAGAAGTAGCATATCAGACCATATTAAGTGAACTAAATGTGGATAAATAGCCAAATGTTTAACTTTTTTCTGCCTTGTTCTATAGCGTACCTTTGTATGGAGGATTTTTGACAATGGACGCAAACAATAGGGACAGGAACAAAGCATGGTTGCCGCTGCTATTCTCCCTCGTATTAATAATTGGGATGGTACTTGGCTTCAACCTGCGTGATTCCTTGCGCAGCAAGCGGGACATAACTACTGTGATACAGCGAAACGACCGCCTGGAGGAGATAATAGGACTGATAAAGGATAACTATGTGGATACAGTAAACACCAACCGCCTTTATAGAGATGCGGTATCGGGCATACTGGCTCCTCTGGACCCACATACTGTATACATACCTGCCGAAGACTTGCTGGAAGTGAACAACAGCCTGGAAGGTGGCTTCTCGGGTATAGGTGTTGAGTTTTCAATAGTGCGGGATACGATAGAAGTAACATCGGTAACAGACAAAGGACCTGCTGCAATGGCAGGCCTGAATACGGGCGACCAGATAATAAAAGTTGGCGACAGTCTGGTAGCCGGCACAGGCATTACCTCTGAGCGCATCATGCAGTTGCTGCGGGGCGCACAAAACAGCATAGTAAGCGTGGGTGTAAAACAGGTAGCTGACGGCACCATGAAAACCACATCCATCACCCGCGATATAATACCCATCTACAGCATAGACGCCAGTATAATGCTGGATGAAAATACCGGGTATATTAAGATAAACCGGTTTAGTGCTACCACTTACGACGAATTTAAAAAAGCACTGACACAACTGAAAAAAGACGGGGCACAACAAATGATAGTAGACCTGCGCGACAATCCGGGTGGCTACCTTGATGCAGCGACCTCTATCAGTGACGATTTTTTGGGAGATGACAAACTGATTGTATACACACGGGGGCGCAACACCCCACGCATAGAATACAAGGCGGGTGAAAAAGGTGCATTTGAGGAGGGCAGGCTGGTAATACTGGTAGATGAAAGCTCGGCATCGGCAAGCGAGATTCTCGCAGGCGCTATACAAGACTGGGACCGAGGCGTGATAATAGGCAGGCGAACCTATGGCAAGGGACTGGTGCAGGAACAATACGAAATGCCCGATGGGGCTGCGCTACGCCTAACTACTGCAAAGTATTATACACCTTCGGGTCGTAGTATACAGCGATCGTTTG
>JAIOYR010000144.1 GCA_021740995.1 Taibaiella sp. | reverse complement strand
ACATGGTCAGTCAGCGCTGCAAGATTATGGTGAAGGAAGAGCTGAAAAAGCTCGGTCTGCATTTTGTTGTAGTCGATCTGGGTGCTGTAGAAATAATGGAAGTTCTTACCAGTCAGCAGCACGAAGCGTTAAAGGCCAATTTACTCGAATCTGGTCTTGAGCTGCTCGATGACAAAAAGAGTATCCTCATAGAAAAAATCAAAAACGTTATCATAGAAATGGTTCATTATTCCGGTGAGTTGCCGGAAGTCAACTATTCCCACTTCATAAGCGAAAAACTGGGGTATGATTATACTTACCTGGCCAATGTATTTTCAGAGATACAGGGTACCACCATTCAGCAGTACATCATAGTCAATAAAATAGAGCGGGTAAAGGAACTTCTGTTGTATGATGAACTAAATCTTACAGAGATATCCTACAAGCTCAATTACAGCAGTGTTGCCCACCTTTCCAACCAGTTCAAGAAAGTTACCGGATTAACACCATCTTACTTTAAGCAGCTCAGACACAAGAAGCGCACCATGCTCGAGGATGTATGATCCCTGCACTGATTGCCATAACCCGTTTCATGGCATTGCAGTACTTGCATACACTTGTTATCTGTTTCACCCCAACCAACGCAACCCGCACTCAGCGGGTTTTTTTATTGCGTCTGCCACATGTGATAGATGTAACTCTTTCCCTTCGTTGTGTAACACTTATCATGCCCGGTTGATTGACCTTTGTCCTGTGGAAATTCTTTCACACCAAATCAAACCAAATGAAAAAAATAATAGTGTTTTCAATGATGGCTTGTCTGTCACTAACATTCATCCCTGCACAGTCTTTCGCCGCTCCGGCTACAAGTATATCTGCCACTACAGAGTCTGCAGCAGCAAGCACTCTGGTATCCAGACTTCATGAGATCAAGGCTATGGAAATATCCAGCATGAGCACAACACAGAAGAAAGGATTACGCAAAGAGGTTCGTTCTATTCAAAAGCAATTGAGCGACATAGGTGGGGGCGTTTACATATCGGCAGGAGCTGTCATTCTTATCCTCATTCTGCTGATCATTCTGCTGTAATTTTTTGCAGCACATCCGAGATTAACAATCCATATTCAATAAAAATAGAAAAAATAGCATGAAAACAATAACTGAAATTAAGGGCAACTGGAACGAGGCGAAAGGAAAACTGAAACAACAGTTCGCAATGCTCACCGACAATGATCTATTGCTGGTAGAAGGCAAGCAGGATGAGTTGATTGGCCGGCTACAGATAAAATTGGGCAAGACAAAGGAAGAGATCAGAAAGATAATTTCTGAATTGTAAGCAATTGAAACAACATTAATCTACCAACAAAAAATCAAACAAATGAAAAAATCAATTCTCGCCGTCGCTTCAATCTTAATGATTGCCGGCAGCACATTCACATCTTGCGATACGCCTAAAGACGAAGTAGTCAATGCACAGGAAAACGTAGCAGATGCACAGAAAAATCTGGACGAGGCTACCGATGACTATATAGCAGAAATAGAAAGCTTCCGCACAGAGACAAATGCGAAGATCGATGCTAACGAAAAGTCTATTGCTGACCTCAAGGCTAGTGTGGCTGAAAAGAGTGCAGCAACCAAATCGGCTTACTGGAGCAAGATTGCCGAGTTGGAGAAACGCAATAGCGAATTGAAGACCCGCATGGCAGAGTATAAGGCAGACGGAAAAGACAACTGGGGCACTTTTAAATCAGAATTCAATCACGATATGGACGGCCTCGGAGATGCATTCAAGGATGTTACCGTTAAGAATGCAGAATAGTATTTAGATAATAAAATCAGGTACATAAGTAGAAATAACTAAAACCAAAATCATGAAAAAGGCAATTTTAAGTTTATTAGTAGCAGCAAGCGTTACAGGAAGCATTTCAGCTCAGGAGCATGTGGAGTATGTTACTATTGTGAAGCCCGAATTCCGGGATCAGATGATGTTCGGATTAAAGGCTGGTGCAAACTATTCCAACGTGTATGACGCACAGGGCGAGGAGTTTCGCGCCGATGCCAAATTCGGATTTGCAGCAGGGGCATTCCTTGCTATTCCTCTTGGCAAGTTCCTGGGTGTGCAGCCAGAGATATTATACTCTCAGAAAGGCTTCCATGCCACTGGCAATATTCTCGGCAATCCTTACGAGTTTACACGTACTACCAACTACATAGATGTACCCGTATTTCTGGCACTTAAACCCGCTGAATTTTTAACAGTATTAGCTGGCCCCCAATATTCCTATCTTATGAAACAAAAGGACGTATTTACCAGCCCAATAGTGAATACCGCACAGGAAACAGAATTTAAGAATGACAACATTCGCAAAAACACAGTTTCTCTGGCTGGTGGTATAGATGTCAATGTTCAGCATGTAGTCATTAGTGCACGTGCTGGTTGGGATTTCACCAACAATAACGGAAATGGCACATCATCCACTCCGCGTTACAAAAACACCTGGTTACAAGCCACCATCGGATTCAGGTTCTGATCTTGCTCTTGTGCTGGTGCCGGTGCGGTGCCTGCACAAGGCCAATAATCAAACATTTTAATTACTCACCACTACTCACCACTACAATCATGAAGAATCTCAATCTTACAATACTCCTGATAGCTTTGTTGTCCTCTTTTAGCGGATACAGCCAGGTAAATCACCGGTCCGAACGCTTCGGCAATGCACTGAATATTGGTGTAGGTCTGGGCTATTACGGTTATGTAGGGCACTCTATGCCTGTATTGCATGCCGACTATGAATTTGACGTAGCGCGCAATTTTACGCTCGCTCCCTTCATCAATTACTTTTCCTACTCCAAAAATCATTACTGGGGAGATCC
Source organism: Taibaiella sp. (assembly GCA_021740995.1). GTDB lineage: Bacteria > Bacteroidota > Bacteroidia > Chitinophagales > Chitinophagaceae > Nemorincola. The sequence continues at coordinate 2,692 of JAIOYR010000144.1, read as the reverse complement.
GCACAATCCATACAGGAATTACTCATATCGCGAAACAGTTATTCCTGTAGGCGTCAAGGGAGCATACTATTTCGATCAGTTATTTAACGCTGGTGCTCATTGGGATTTTTATGGTGCTGGTTCATTGGGCTTTGTCTTTCACAAGACTACCTGGGAGAATGGTTATTACGGCGAGACTACCGTTACACGTAGCACCGGTAATCTGTATCTCGATCTGCACATAGGCGGGGAGTATCATTTCACCAGGAAAACCGGTATGTTCGTTGACTTATCAACTGGCGTATCCACATTGGGCATAAGCTTCCATATGTAATCTATAAGCAGTATTCAATTCACTTTTACAATAGCTATCATCATGGGAAATCTACTTTATGTTGTTGCAGTGTTCCTTATACTCGGATGGCTCATCGGTCTCGTTGCTTTCAATGCGGGTGGCTTAATTCACATCCTGCTCGTCATTGCAATTATCGCGGTGATTCTGAGGATTATAAGCGGACGCAGACCCATATAGGCAACAGCGTGCATAAGCGCGTATTTACATCAATTTGAAAGGGAGCACTATATAGGCTCCTTTTTTTGTGGTGCGTACGTTGCCTGTCTTTTCAAGGTTGTTTGATCAGTATTTCCAGATCTCAGGTCATCTCATTGCAAAAATCAGAGATTACGCCAAGCAACCTTTGGTAGCTCTTTAGCATTTACATTGATAAGCTGCTGCAATGCTCACAAGGGTAATGCACTATCGGGCAAATGAATGTCCGACGACCAGCGTCATGCCTAAATCATAAGGGAAATGAAATTTCAAAAAAGATTTATCGCTGCACTTATTTGCATGATGTCGCTACTGGCCCATGCCCGTGCAGAAAGGGTTACGGTCCCTGACAATGTACGGTTGCCGGTCGATACAGTTGAGTGGAGTCTCTTGTTGGCTTCGCTGAACGGGTTTCTGGATGTGGATGCCGCAAACAATAACGCAACCTCATTTGTGCTGGATGCCGATATGCCCGGAACAACAGCGCTCATGGATGAAATGAAGGGCATCGTTGCCAGCGGTAAATACAAGGACAATAATTTTTACAAATGCTATCTGAACAATGTAACAAAACTTGATGCAGCAACTTTTCTGATACAGCTTTCATTCATTGGTGTCAATGAAGGAGTGCCTCTATACCGGGCGGGTTTTACGCTGCTGGCAAAGAGAAATGGCAGACAGTTTTATTTTTGTACACCACTTCCCCAGAATACAATTGCCTGGAGGCGTAAAGAGATACACGGTACCAACGTGTACTACAAGCATACTTTGAATACTTCAAATGCACGTGCTTACTTTGGTAAGATAGCAGCGTACGACAAGAAACTTGGTGCACCGGTACACACCACAGATTTTTACTGTGCCGACAATTTTCATGAAGCATTGCAACTGTTAGGGGTAGACTATAAATCAGACTACAATGGCACGCCACACAACTCTTTGAGTGCCAATGCAGGTGGGCGCAGTCTGTCGGTTAATGGTACGCTCACTGCAGAGTTTACAAAATTCGATCCTCATGATCTGTGGCATGAGCGATTACACAATGTGCTGTCTACAAGTATCATAAACCGGCCGGTAGATGAAGGGACAGCATACCTGTACGGAGGCAGTTGGGGGCTTTCGTGGAAAGAGATTCTGAACAAATTCAAGACCTATGCACATGCACACCCGGATGCAGACTGGTTTACCCTTTACAATGAAAGTAAGAATTTTGATGAGCCTGCGAAATTTCCGCTGAATGTCGATTTTGTAATTAATGCATTGATTGTAGAAAAGGTGGAGAAGGAGAAAGGATTTCCGTCTGTTATAGCACTTTTGAGCTGCGGAAAGAAAGAGAAAAGCAACGAAAATTATTTCACCGCGCTAGAAAAGGTAGTTGGAATAAGCAAGGCTAAATTCAATAGCAGTGTTTGGGAGTTGATTAACGCAAAGTAGCAAGTTATGAGTTCCCCGTGCACGTATCAATCTTTCCGGCAGTGCTATATACATCTGCCTTGTATATCAGCGACGCTGCTGCAATTCGCAAATCGGATATTACACGATGAATTCGTCTGCTGTATACAAAAAGCATTTGTTAAATTATATTTTAAAGGAAATATTTTATCTACATTTACTACCTTTGAGCATAGGTATTTCTTTACAACTTAAACCAGTCAAAATGAAGAAGATGATCGTTTGTGCAATGGCATCAATAATGTCTTTTACATTTATTCCCATGCAGTCTATAGCTGCAACCAAAACAGCTTCTTCAATGGCAGTTACTGGCAATGCGGCTGAAACCGCTACGGCCAATGCTTTGATGGGCAGGTTGCAGGAGATTCGTCAGATAGATGCATCCACACTTAGCGCACCTGAAAAGAAGGAGCTAAGAAAAGAGGTACGCTCAATAAAGCAAGAACTCAGGGGTATTGGGGGCGGTGTTTATATTTCCACTGGTGCGCTCATCCTTATTATTATTCTCCTTATTATTCTGCTTTAGTCTTTAGCATTTAGGTTCATGGTCTTTTGTGTAGTCTACGCACCTCTGTGTCTTTTTACGGACAACAGGCTATGACATGTATTATGTGTCTATTGGTCATCTTTGCATTAATTGGTATCGGCAGTTACAAGTTTCTTGATTAGGGTTATTTGCCCCAGGTGGTAGTGGAAATGTTCTATTATGCC
>JAIOYR010000148.1 GCA_021740995.1 Taibaiella sp. | reverse complement strand
AGCCCTCAGGCGTTCGCCTGTCGCCCTTCATCATCTTATTTTCCTGTGGCTTCGGTCCGAAAACCACTTTATAACTCCTTATTTTTTTTCTGCGGTAGTAAACATCCAGCAGGAACCGCGACTTAGTGATCACCACCATCATCTGATCTTTGTCCAGCGTATCCGGATCTACAGGTGCATTCAGGCTCTTGAACTGATTTATGATTCTTGTTTCCACTACCCTTGCCGAACCCTGATAATACTGTATGGTTCGTACGGTGTTGCCATTCGCATCCTTATGCTCTTCCAGTATTTTCAGGTCTCTGGGCTCTGCCTGAGCGCGGGCATTAGTCATACCCGCCAAAAAGCAGACAAACAGAACGAATATATAATGGGAAACTTTACGCTTTGTATTTGAACTCATTCTTTGCTGATCTGCTTGTATTCGTCATAAGAAATCATTTTATAATCAGGTGGTATCCTGAATACAGATGACGCAATAGGGGTAGCATCCAGTCTTTCTGCCTCAAACGACATTTTTATGCCATTCTCTTCAGCGTAATAAAATCGTAAAGGAATGAAGTTGGCACCGGGGAAACGGTTGTAGGTCGTTGCATGGGCAGGCTTCCATTCCTTGGTATAATAGATTTCAGATGTTGCTCCGTTCTTATAGGTCACCGTACCCGTATAGGTTGCGGTATTGGCCACATCATGTGTTTTTCTTTCTTTCGTCAACTGAAAGCCGGAATAATTCTGCTGCTTTCTGATCAGTTCGTCCATACTTAGCTGAATGGCATATTTCACGCCGTTCCGGCTCTGTAAATTGTAGATTTTCCCGGCCTCAAAGTCAAACAGGGTTACATCATCATAACCGCTCTCCAGCTTCAATTCCTTCTTCATTTCCTTATCCTTGAAAGAAAAAATGTAAGTACCCTTGAATGTCCTGTCGTCTACAGAGGTGAGCTTTACCTTGTACACCAGGGTCCCCTCTGTCATAGGTTTTTGACCCGAGACAGCCGAGACAATGCAGGTTAGCATAAACGTCACTATGGAGGTACCAATGTTTTTCATAAGGTAGTATACAGCTATTGTCGGGCCACAATCCGTTTAGCTACACATAACAGCATACAAATTACCATTATTATAACAATATTCGCTGCTTTGCGCCTAATTTATTTATATCAACTAGGAGCTAAAAGCTGTAAATTCGTAGCTATTTTTGAATTTAATTTAAAGCCTTACATAATGAATCGTTTGAAGAACTGGATTAGTGCAAGAGGATTTATTGCTGGCGTTCTTATAACTGCTACCGCGTTTTTCTTTATAAGGGCAACACCTGCCGATCCATATTTCGAGATCTCTAAGAACCTGGATATTTATACCAATCTGTTCAAAGAACTCAACTCGTTTTATGTGGATCCCATTGAGCCCGGCAAACTGGTGAAAACCGGTGTGGACGCCATGTTGCAGGATCTGGACCCCTACACAAATTTTATCACCGAGGCAGACATAGAAGAATACGAATTCATGACCACCGGCAAGTATGGCGGCATTGGTGCCAATATGCAGCGCAAAGGCGACGATATTTTTGTGGCAGATGTGTATGAAAACAGCCCGGCACACAATGCAGGCCTCCACCCCGGAGATTTGGTAGAGTCAATAGATGGTCACTCCCTCAAGGGTAAGACGGTGGATGACTTGGGTGCATTGCTCAAAGGAACTGCTGGTACGCAATTGAAAATGACGGTCAAAGATGCCTACACACAGATCAGTTCAGAAAAGTTGATTACACGTGGCGAAATAGAAATATCAAGCGTGCCATACGCAGGCCTGGTAGGTCCGCAAAACAACATCGCATATGTTCGCCTTACGCAGTTCACACAGCAGTGTGGCAACCAGGTCAAAGACGCTTACGATAGTCTAAAAAGGGTACAGCCATCCCTCAAGGGGTTGGTGCTCGATCTAAGGAACAATCCCGGCGGGCTGCTCGATGAAGCGGTCAACATCTGCAATATCTTCCTGGACAAAGGACAACCTGTTGTAAGCACCAAGTATAGAATTCCGGAAATGGATAAAGAATACAAAACCACATTGCCGGCATGGAACAAAAACCTGCCTTTGGCTATTCTGGTAAATAAGTCTTCTGCATCCGCATCAGAGATCGTTGCTGGAACCATTCAGGATCTCGACCGTGGCGTTATTATCGGCGAACGCTCTTATGGCAAGGGTCTCGTGCAGGTAACCCGCCCATTGGGTTTCAAATCGCACCTCAAGCTCACAGTAGCGCGTTACTACACCCCCAGCGGGCGTTGCATTCAGGCGCTAGACTACACACACAGGCGCGAGGATGGCAGCGTAGGGCTCATCGCCGATTCGCTCAAGAAAACATTTAAAACAAGAGGGGGTAGAAATGTGCTCAGTGGCGGTGGTGTCACACCCGACGTCGCGCTAAAAGACGACCCTATGAGCAATGTTGCAATTACATTGTACGCCAAAAACTACATCTTCGATTATGCTACAGAATACGCTGCAAAACATACTAGCATTGCTGATCCTACCAAATTCTCGCTTACAGAGGCAGAATTCGCGCAGTTTACAAAATGGCTCGAGAACAAAGACTTCTCTTATAAATCAGAAACAGAACTTCAGCTCGATTCCTTGAAATCAGTAGCTGTTAGGGAAAAATATTACGAGAACATCAAGGGAGAATTCGACAACCTGAAAGCAAAGCTGGCACACGATAAAAAACAGGATCTGCTAAAACACAAAGATCAGGTAAGACATATTCTCGAAAGTGAAATCGCTTCCCGTTATTATTACACCAGAGGGCGTATGGCGCAGACTATGCAGAATGATATAGAATTGGATAAGGCGGTAATGCTGATTAATAGCCCGGCCGAATACAGTATTTTACTGAAGCCGGGCAAGTAGATGGCTAAAGAAACAGGATCTTCAAAGTGCCTAACACAATAGTTAGCAGCACAAATGCTACTAATATATAAGTAGTCAACTCAGAATCGCCGATAGCTTTGTTTGTTGTTTTGAGATTCATCATAACAAATCTAATTTCCTTTTTCCTATTTTCAAAATATTTCCCTGATTATTAATTAATTACGCCGTTGTTTATATTTATATTTCATCAGCCTCCATTACCTGTTGCACGCTGTTTTCTGGCTTAGTTTGCTAAATAGATACGCATTAGAAATTTATTTGAAGGTCGTACGGCTACCCTCAAATGACGATTCCCAACTGCTTTGCAGCGTGAATGAGCATTATGCCAACCACATCCGGGCTGCATAAGCACACACGTACATTCCTGCCGCCCGTCACATGAGCGGCAGGTAACATTCATTCGGGTTTCATGAGATGATAGATAATAATACCCGTATCAGTAAGGGCTTATTGGGGGCTGTGTTTCTGCGGAATTCTCTTTTATAACCGCTATGGTTTATGAACGTCAGCAGCATTTGCCGCTTTTGCTGTCTGCGCGACGGATTTTTGTTGCCTTTCGTATAGTAGATCGCTGCCGGGCGGGCTTCGTTTTGCAATTCAATGTCCGTAAAGTTCTGTATCATGTCCATTGTGCGGTTATTTTTTTATGTTATGGAATCGCTGCGCTAGGCAGCCTTGTTTGTTTCTATATAGAATAGTTCATCCTGCACTACCTCCACTCCCAGCGATATAAGTAGCGGTGCTACATGTGCATTGTTTCTGTCTGCAAGCAACATATCCTTTGCCGGCTCTTCTGTGGTGCGTACATAGGCGGGCAATTTGTCTTTCAATCCCTTGAGCACTGTTTTCCAGTTGCTGCCCTTCAGCGTCTTCAGTCTTGGTGTGCCCAACCTGAATCCCGCTATCCCATGCGCTGTGCCCAGGCTTCGCCGCTTTACAAATAGGGTTGCCTTATTTGCAGCGCAGTAAGAGTACGCAATGCCATATGCTGTTTCCTTGCCTTGAGCCAGGCACAGCAACTCATCTTCATACTTTTCAAGTACTTCATTCACCTCACTTTCTATCTCCTTGTTTATTGCTGCCTCTCTGTTTGTTGCTTGTGCATAGCGGCTCACTGCCTCTTCAAATTGTTCACGGGTTATACCCGCAGTTACCTTTTTTATGGTTCTTGTTTTCATAGAAATCTATATTTAGGGTTTTCTTTATTGTGTCTCACTCAGGCAGCAAGGCTGCTCATTTTTTGCAATAGATTGTTTACGATCAGCACGGCGTACTTGTCATGCCTTATGTCCAGCATTTGCCACAACTGGTAGAAAGCCACAGCCTCAGGGCCTGCCAGCATCAGTGTATACAACTCCTGATTGCGTTGCAGCATTTCCTCCAGCTTGCTGTCCAGCTCACGCATATATTCATACAGCAATTTCCGGTGATCATTGTCTGGCTTGAATTCTTCAAGCATCTCGCAGCATATCTCATGCAGCGCTTCTACCCGCTGATGGGTAATACGCATCCTTAAGCCTCTTTTCTTAGCCATGAGTTTACCGATTTTAATGCTGCATTGTATTTCTGCAGAAATTGTGAATCCTGAATGTATATAAGACTATGTGCCCGCGACAGACCGTTGATTACCGAGCTGTGATCCTGCCCCCCGAAGTAGGCTGCAATCTGGTGCAGCGTCAGCGCAGGGAAGTGTTGCCTCAGGAACAGGCTGCCTATAAACCGCAGCTCTACTATATTGCGCACCCTCGTTTTTAGCCGGTAGTTTTCCGGATTCATGTCCAGTGCCAGTGCTATCACATGCAGCATGCGCTGCGGTGTTTTGTTTACGTATTCGGTTGGGTACTGAAGTACACTAATATTCAGCCCGGTCTTTTCCTTTACCATCTTTTCTGCGGGTCTGGCTATTTGCCTGCTCGTGGTAGCTGGCGATAATGTTGCGTAGTACATAGTATTTGATGTTTATTGTTAGAGAATAGTTTGATTGTTTATGCTGCTAATCCTTGTTGCAGTTGCTCTGCAATAAGGCTCGTGGCCCTATGCAGATTATGGCCGCAGGTTTCCTGAATAAAACTGATCGATTGTGGGTCATAAAGTCCGTTTGCATTGCATACCGACATTATATCGCCTGGTGCCAGGTAGTTCAGTGTAATAAATCTGCGGCCTATGGTTTTGTAGATTTCGTCAAATCCCGGTTGCTTCAGCCGTACACCTTCTACAATGCGGGTTTTCATTAGGTCATCTCCCATTATGATCATACCGGTCTTTTCTGCCTGCATATTAGCCAGTAATACCAGCAGGTGCAGCACACGGTTCTTGAGCTTGTGTGCATCATCAACTATGATCAGTGTCTCTTCTCTGCTTTCTATAATGCCCACCAGTTGTTTCAGCATTTCAGGTGCTGTGCCGGTCGCCTGCGCATTTGCTGCACCCAGCATTGCTGTCAGAAACGACTTTCTATTGTAAAATTCATTGCCGGCTACATACAGTACGTTCTCGTGCGTGCGCATATATTGCAGGGCTGTAAATGTTTTTCCTAATCCGTTCCCTATAGCTATTCCGTACGACATGCCATAGTGCTGTGCATCGCCAAACAATATCCGGAGCAGCAAGGAGGTGCTGGTATCGGCTGCCTGCCATTC
>JAIOYR010000132.1 GCA_021740995.1 Taibaiella sp. | reverse complement strand
GTAATTCAGCGCTTTTTCTGATAATGAAATTATTTCCGGATCGGTTTCGTAAGCCACAAGAGATATAGTTTTAACCTTTGTATTTAACAAATGCTCGATAACCGGGATCCGGGAGCGGGAGAACATGGGCATCGGGTTTACGCTTTCGCGTATCACATAAGAGAAGTAATAGCCTTCTGGAATCACAATCAGGTCTATTTTATGTGCTGCAGCAAAGTTTTCAAATACACGGCTCGTGGTGCCATACATAAACTTGAAACTTACATTGGTGATGTTGTTATGCGCTATTTTTAGTCGCCTGCATCGTTGCCGCAACTCCTCAGTCACAAAGCTGTGATGCCCTGCTGCAGAGTTGTTGATCATAGCGTCAACCAGAGAGCTGGGCATATCCAGCGCATGAAAAAGGAGAATGACCAGTTTGTCATCAAAGGTCGTGGCGATCTGTTCTATTATGTCCAGCGACGTGTTCGTAAAATCGGTTGGTACTAGTATTGTTTTCATGTTGCAAAGGTGCTTCGACCGTATTAGCAACCTTTTAAGACCAGATTAGAATGTGTTGAGAGCGAGATAAGAATACGATTAGAGAAAATAGGCGCAGTTCTCGGGTTATAGATCCGGCAATTCCTATGAATGTCCCTTTTTTCATATCTTGCATAAATGAGATTTGCACGGCATGCATTTATAGTTACGCTCACTTTTTGTTTAAGTGTTTGTTGCTCTACATACACATTTTCGCAGCCACGAAAGCCTGTGGAAGTTGCCGGAGGAACGCTGTCGGGCAGAAAAATGATATTTGTCGCAGAGTCGCATTCCATCACAGAAAAATCAGCCTTTTACAATTCATTATGCCCCTATCTGGCAGAGAAATACGGTATCTGCAATGTGGTTATCGAAGCCGGACATGCATTTGCATACCTTGTAAACAGCTATTTGCAGCATGGCGATACCACTATCATCATGTATAATACAGACAGTACTTCCAGGGCCAAACTTTTGGCTATCCGCAACATGTACAACAGTTTGCCTGCCGGGAAAAAAATCACATTTTATGGTATGGATTTCGAAAGAATGGAGTTTGCAGTTGTGGTTCGTAACATTCTTGAGGCAAACAAAGTCGCAAATTCACCTTTGGTCGACTATATAAAGAATATCCCCGACAGCATTCTATACAAGGTGCGCATGACACCCACTCAGAGCGAACTGCGTATAGAAATGTATGGCCGCGCACGAGAACTATTCGCCGCCGAAAAAGCCACGCTTCGCAACCTGGTTACCACTAATTTTGATGTGCTGGAACGCATTCTGGAAAACCCCACATTAGAGAGTAAGTTCAGCAGGCGCGACCGCGGTATGCACAAGAATATCATCACACAACTGAAAGATAAACCGTTTTTGTGCATTGTTGGTAGCATGCATACCACTTACCGCCGTCACCAGGCATATCCGTCGCTCATAAAGCTGTTTACACGCAGTCAGCCCGAAAACGAGGATAAACTAACCATTATCAATCTGGTCAGCAATCGCAAATACCTCATCACTCCGCTATGGAGCAAGGAAGGTGCACCCCAGGTCTATACCTCAGGAAAGGAAGGTCCCGGCTACTTCACCAGCAACGATGCAGCCATGGACCATGCCTACAAATACTATGTTTCTCCCGGCAAATACACACTTGTACACAAGAAAGTATTTGGCGATATGGTACGCAAGGGAAACCATGGCCTCGATTCCTATTATATTTTCTTTGGCGATACCAAATAGTATTTTCAGGGTGGCTAGATTGAAATGGATCATCTGGCGCCGCTTTTCCTAATACCTCACACAGTATATTTACATTCAAAACAGCGCACTATGTACAAGTTATTGTTGTCTGCTTCCCTCCTGCTATTTGCCGTTGGCAGCTTTGCGCAATCTATCCCAGATACCCTACCCATGCCCACCATTGCTGGTGTTATGGTTTACGACTCAGCAGATGTGAAGCCCAAGGCAGAATATGATATGAACAGATTCCTGGCTGAGGTGATAAGGTATCCCGATGAAGCAAGGGAAGACAACATCGAGGGCAGGGTAATGGTAAAAATTGTCATCAACGAAGATGGCTCGGTATCGCATCCTGTGATTTTAAAGTCCCCGCACGAGTCCCTTTCAGAAGAAGTACTGAGGGTAATAGCTCTTATGCCCGCATGGACGCCCGGCGTGAAAGATGGCAAGCCGGTAAAAGTATATTTCACCCTCCCCATCACTTTCAAACTTGAGGGCCGTACGCGTAGAAGGAAGCATAAGAATTGAATTAATTCAGTTCATAATGCTTATCCTTCGAATACAACATTTAACATCCAATTGCCCCTAAGAAAAAAAGGAGCGCCCCAGAAAGCAGGGCGCTCCTTCCGAACCATTTTTTTTAGAATCAATGCACAAACTTCACCTGCTGTGCACCTGAATGTTGATGTACAGAAAGCACATACACACCATGTGGCATATCGCCTGGCAGTTGCAGCGTAGTAACATTATTTCCGTTGTTTTTAAACTCCGCATTGCTATAAGTCCTTATCACCCGGCCATCTATCGAGGTTACTGTTGCGGCTTTGTTTTCGTCATTGCCGTCTGTGGTGACAAATGCGCGTCCTGCGGCTACCCAAACTTTGTTGGTAGCGGTAGTTGTAGCTATGCCTTGCACCGCTGTTGGTAGTTCATCACCCTTTATACGCATAATCCTTGGGTGTTCGCTGTCTGCGCCCAGTATCAGTATTTTATTGTCTGGTTGAGTTATCAAACGGAAAGCCTTGTCGTATGTGCTGTTGCTTATGGTGCCGGTAGGGTTTGCCACACCACCTGCAGCAAATTGCGTATTGGGGCTTCCATCCGCATTAAAAGCAAAGTACTCATCTCTCAGATCCATTATGCCGCCAAGACCATATACGCATGAGCGGTACACCTTGCCATAACTGGTTATAGCAGTAGAGCTCGTAGAGGCTGTGATTGCCACTGATGGTGGTGTGTTAATTACAGCACCTCCAGCGCCGAAGGTTACATCTTCCACACCTGTTGACGATAGTTTCAGTGTGTAATACTGTATTTCTGCCCCCATCATATTTGTGCTGGTGCCACTTACATAGATACTGCCATCATTGCCTTCAGTCACAGTGTATGCGTATTGGTTCTTTTTGTCAAAGTCTTTGAAGAATACACCACCTGTACCAAAGGAGTTATCCAGTGTGCCATCCAGGTTAAATCTGGCAATAAACATATCATTTTTGTTGTCGGGGAAAGCACTTCTCTGACCCGATCCTATCACAAGTGCTTTACCATCCTTTGTAAATATCGATTCGATGATGGTGTTGTAATAGCCAAACTTATTAGTGTCCAGCGGCGCTGCCAGAATGCCATTGTCGCCATATGACGATACCAATGCGCCTGAAGTAGTAACCTTGGCCATAAGGAGTGTATCTGCCTGTCCACCGCCAGAACCCAGTGTGGTATGGCTGCTGAAATAAAGACCTGCAGTCCTGGCATCATACATGTCGTAGATAAAGTTCATCATGTGAGCGGGGCTGCCTTTGGTCAGATCCAGAAATCCCGGTACAGACGATATATTTCCAAAAGTGACGTCCATTTCTCCGTTCGAATTTAAGCGGCCTATAGACACGCCAGCGAAAACGGCCATGATCTTCCCATCATAGGTCTGCCTGATAAGTGAGCCATCTATCACGCAGGTTTTCCCGCCTATTTGCCATACACCATTAATAACGGTTGGGAAAGGTGAATAGAACTTGAATCCGTCTCCGCCGGTAAATGTGTTGTCCAGCGAGCCATCGGCGTTAAGGCGCTCTATGTAGCTGTAGGAATTGCTGCCATTGAGGCACAGTATCTTCCCGTCCGACTGCAAGGCTATATCTATAACATTGTATGCCGGGATTTTTTCGAGCAGTGCAATGCCATTAGTACCAAATGTGGAATCGAATGGGAGCGATTGTGCAGTAGCAACATAGCCACTGCACGATACTAACGCTGAAAGAACTAATGTAGAAATACGATTTGTCATAACGTTGATTTTTGTGGTTGTTTACGTTTAAAGACAATGACACTACTGCAATGGTTGGGTGTTTCTGTGAGGCTTAACAGTGTAGATTTTTGCTCATTTAGCCATAATTTCAATTGATAACCTGACTACGATCTCGTATCAATAACTGACAGTTAAATCATGTCTTTAAAATATTTTATTGATTTGTATCCGTTCATGCAAGGCGTTATTTCCATATTTACTCTGTCGTGGGGCCAGCATCCGTCGCCTGCATGCCGTTTTGCCCCAAATGACCCCAATTTTGTTCTTTCAAACCAGGCGCAGCTGGCATGACCCACACCGCACATTCTCACCGAATCTCAGTTTAGACAATAGCAGGTATCCTTGTTCTCTGGTGTTACCAGCGCGCATCTCATTCCCGCACGGCATGTGCGTACCTAAACCTTGCTACAAATATAGAATCATGAAAATTGCTTAAATTGCATAAGAGAATCTAAGGAAATGACAAATACAGCAATCCGCACGAAGCTATATGACTACATCCGTGTAGCGGACGATAAAAAATTGCATGCCATCTATAATTTGCTCGAAAATGAAATTGAGATGAAAGCAGAATGGTGGAAGGATCAAGATTTTATGGCTGAGTTGGATAGGCGTCATGCAGCATTGCAGTCGGGAGAAGACAAAGGAATTACTCTGGATGAAATGCAAGAATCGATTGAGCGACTAAGGCATAAGAAGAATGGAAAGTAGTGCCGGTTATACCATTGTTTTAGCTACAAAAGCCCAAATAGAGCTGGAAGATTCCTGGTTGTGGTACGAAGAACGGGAACGTGGATTAGGCGACAAATTTGTCGATGAAACATTGAAAATACTAACTACTCTTACTGCGTTTCCCGAAGTTCATAGCATAAAGAACAAACAATATCGCGAAGCTATCGTCCCGAAATTCCCCTTTGTAGTTGTTTACAGAATAGTGAAAGTAAAGAAGCTAATAGAGGTGGTCTCGGTTTTTCATACATCCCGCAATCCTAAACGTAAATAGTGATTTGAAGTGCTTGTATCTTTTATTTACAGTTTGTCTGCTATTTAGATAGTTTCAGTAATAACATCAACTATTTTGTTTCGGGCAGACAACCTGAGGTTCTTTATCTCTTCTGTACCTGCCCCCCCCTATCAAAGGTTCACGAATACTTACTACATTTGACAATCGGCAAAGGCGTTTGTATGTTTTTGCTGTTAACCAATATAATTTATGATACAGATCACATTACCTGACGGTTCCATAAGAGAATACGCCGCAGGTACAAGTTCCGCTGAGGTAGCAAAGTCTATCAGCGAAGGGTTGGCAAGAAAAGTGCTTGCAGCCGAAGTTAATGGCGAAGTTTGGGATACTGCCCGCCCTATCACCACCAATGCTACCGTCCGCCTGCTCACGTGGGACGATACGAAGGCAAAAGCTACTTTCTGGCACTCATCTGCCCACTTGCTCGCAGAGGCTATAGAAGCGTTGTACCCCGGCACAAAGTTCGGTATAGGACCGTCTATCGAAGCCG
>JAIOYR010000037.1 GCA_021740995.1 Taibaiella sp. | reverse complement strand
AGTACTGAGCGGGTACGAAAACATAATCAAACACATAAAAACAGAACTAAAGGAAAACACGTTGGTGATATCCTATGATCTGGATGATACCTGGTCGATTAGTGACGATGATGTAGAAGTAAGGATTTCTGTACCTGCTCTGAAAGCATTGTCATTGTCTGGCTCTCCGCATGTGAACATTCATGGCAATGTGACCGGCAGTGAATTTAAGCTTGATATTTCGGGTGCATGCTCTATAGAGATAGACAGTATCAACACTGATAAATTTATGGCAGACCTATCGGGCCTCTCTGAGCTGGAAATAAACGGAGGTACAGTAAGGCAGGCAAGCTACGAAATAAGCGGTGGTGGCAAAATTGAAGCCTTTCCGTTGCAGACTGAGGAGACAAGTGCATCCATATCCGGTGCTGCAAAAAGTGAAGTATCAGTATCCCGCAAGCTTGAAGCAACCATAAGCGGTGCCGGCTCTGTAAAGTATAAGGGCAAGCCAGAGGTGGTAAAACATGTATCTGGCATAGGTAGTGTGGAGCCGGAATAAATGAGTGAATCTGCGGTATTTTGATTAGATTTAGGTGACAAATTCTATAGTTATGCAGCCACGCTTGTTTCTGAGATCGTTATTGTTTTCTATTCTTTTATTGCCGGTGGTGCAGTGTGTTTATGCACAGGATGCTATAGAGCGGCTGTGGTATAACCATGAGAAAACTGCAAAAATTCAGGTATTCAAAGCCACAGATGGCAAGTACTATGGCAAGATAGTGTGGCTAAAGGAGCCCAACAGGGATGGCAAGCCCAAGGTAGACATAAACAACCCAAACAAGGCAAAACGCAATGACCCGATAATAGGGCTGCAAATGCTAAAGGCTTTTAAGAAAGACGGTGATAACCACTATGAAGATGGTACTATCTACGACCCCAAAAACGGCAAGACCTATAGTTGCAAAATAACCTACAAAGGCGACCATCTGGAGGTAAGGGGATATGTAGGCATATCAATGCTGGGGCGCACTACTGTATGGACAAAGGCTGAGTAAAGAGCATTTATACATTTGTGTCGATTTAGGCTCTATTTACTCTTGTTGTCCACCCGGAAATTTGATCATTTTTGGTTTATGATTAGGATTGTTTTTCGTATTTTTGAGTTAAAGAAAATTGTATGACTGTATTGCAGAAACAACAACAACTGATACAACAAATAAGCGCAATCAAAGACGAAAATCTCCTAACCATGATTGAAGAGGAGTTGTCGTATCATTTGCAAACCAATGCAGATATTACAGACGATTTGACTTCGTACGAACTTGAGGAATTGATTTCGCTTGCTAATGAACCGACTGATAAAGACACCATCTCTCTGGACGAATACAGGAAAGCTA
The DNA here is from genome assembly GCA_021740995.1 of Taibaiella sp. GTDB lineage: Bacteria > Bacteroidota > Bacteroidia > Chitinophagales > Chitinophagaceae > Nemorincola. The sequence goes on along the minus strand of JAIOYR010000037.1, from coordinate 33,871 downwards.
CAGAAAGATGGCGTACAAAATTGTAGTAAATAAGGCGTTCGTTAACAGGCTTACTGAAGTGCTGAATTACCTGGAAAAAGAATGGGGGAAAAAGGTAGCAGATGACTTTGTTATCAAAGTCGACACCCGCATTAGGTCTTTAGAACTTCATCCCTTTATAGGAGCTTTATCCAAGCATAAAAATATACGAGGTATCTACATTACGAAGCACAACCGCATGTATTATAAGGTTAATGGAAATAAGGTAACTATCCTGAATCTGTATGATACAAGAAGAAGAAATTATGGGTAGGGAGTTTAATGCTAGCGTTGCTAACGCTGAGCCGTAGTATCCTCCTTGCGAACATAGGAGGACGAGTGGTGTAATACTACTCATTTGTAAAAATACTTACTTTCTTAACTCCATTTAGATAGAGGACCGAGTCACTTTTAGTATAAAATCTCAACTTTCTCCCTTTAATTGACAATTTATGATTTTCATTGTCTAAGCGTTTATAGTTGTACATCGGTTCTTGAGATGACATAAGACGAAAATAGCAATCGTTATCCAAGCCATTAAAACAACCAAATGGCAATTGGGCTTCAGACCCCAAATAGTGATTAAAGTTATCAATTGTCACCTTGTCACTTGTTTCAAAACAGCTATAGTCATCTTTACATGGTGACACCCAGTTCTTACCCATAAACAATTCTACATTGTCTTTAGGAGTATCAATCCACCATTCATCACTATTTATATATACCACAGAATCGAATAGCATCGCATGAACATATATCTTACTGCTGAGTATCCATAAAAATTCATTGTCGGGCACTTTTGTTCTACTACAAATGTAAAAACCTTGAATTCCCATACCTTCGTTGCAATCGCAAGAGTTGCACCCCCAAAATAATCCAGAGACGACTACAAAGAAAATAACTATTTTATTTCTCATTTTTTTTGAATGAACTTATATCAAATAATCCCCCACTGGTTTAAGTCTCGCTTACGTAATATTAGTCACAGCAACATAACCAAATCTAATAAACCTTTTGTACTGTCTTCGGCGGGTCTTCCGGCTTTTTCTGCAGGAGACCCACTGGCATCAAGGTACAAAAGTTCAGTAAAAATTCATCAGCTACAAAGCCCTGATGTGCGCCGGGTCTCCCGTAGTAAAAACGGGAAGACCCGGCTACGACGGAACCCACAAAGGCGACCATCTGGAGGTAAGGGGATATGTAGGCATATCAATGCTGGGGCGCACTACTGTGTGGACAAAGGCTGAATAGAGCCAACAATTGCAACAACCTACTACTCAGGCTGATAAAACTTCTTCAAAGTGTCGATAACTATTTGAGGGTTCAGGTCATAATACATAGGCAGACGCAGCAGGCAGTCGGTATAGCGGTCTGTTTGGGGTAGGTCGCCACCATCATATCGTGATGTGTAGTATGGGCTGTTGTGCAGGCTTATGTAGTGAAAGACTGCATTGATATTGTGTTGCTTGAGCCAGTCTATAGCCTTGGTTCTGCTCTCTATATTGTCGAATACGAGGTAGAACATGTGGCTGTTGTTGGTGGCATATTCCGGTATTACGGGTAGTGTGAAATGCCCGCTGTCTGCCAGGGGCTTCAGCCCTTCATAATAGGCTTCCCATATCTGCCTGCGCTTCTGCTGTATGTCGTCCAGGTTTTCGAGCTGGGCATACAGGAAGGCGGCAATAATATCGGACGGCAGGAAAGAGCTACCTATATCTACCCAGCCATATTTGTCTACCTCGCCTCTGAAAAACTGACTCCTGTTGGTTCCTTTTTCTCTTATAATCTCCGCACGCTCTATGTATCGTTCGTCATTTATTACCAACATTCCCCCTTCGCCCGACATGATATTTTTCGTTTCGTGAAAAGAGAACGCTGCCAAATGACCTATGGAGCCCAGCGGGCGTTTGATGCCATCGGCACCGGTGTAGTAACTATCTATGGCCTGTGCGGCATCTTCTATCACAAAGAGATTGTACTTTTTGGCTATCGCCATTATCTTGTCCATATCGCAGGCTATGCCGGCATAGTGTACGGGTACTATAGCCCGTGTGCGGTCTGTGACGAGCGACTCTATCATGTCTTCATCTATGCCGGGGTGGTCCGGGCGGCTATCGCAAAATACAATCTTAGCACCACGCAGTGCAAAGGCATTGGAGGTAGAGACAAATGTATAAGACGGCATTATTACTTCATCACCTTCTTTTATGTTGAGCAGCAGGGCGGCCATTTCCAGCGCATCGGTGCAGGAGGTTGTGAGCAGGCACTTGAGAAAGCCAAAACGCTCCTCGAAAAACTTGTGGCAGAGTTTGGTGTACTTGCCATCGCCTGATATTTTGCGGTTCAGGACAGCCTGATATATATAGTGTGTTTCCTTGCCGGTGAAGTAGGGTACATTAAAGCCTATATGCTCCATAAAAAAATGAGTGTTGTAGTAAGTGTTTAGTTTTCGAGTACAGCCACGCCGAAGCCTGTCTTGCCATATCCGTTGCCGTTGTAGAGCATGTAGCGTTTCCCTTTGTGGTCCATGACGAAGGGGTAACAAATCATCTCGCTGTCCCAGCCGCTGTCAGATACATCTATACCTGCCTGATCATCCTTGCGCACCCATGTATCACCATCGTTCGATTCGGCATAACCTATTCTGTAGGTGGTGATGTCTCCATTGGCTCTGTATGAATACCACATCTGGTAGAGGTCGCCGGTCTTTCGTACAAAGGGTTTTGAGAGGGCATATTCATTGGGGTGCTCCAGCCCTACATGTATTTTATTGGTTCTGTGCCAGTGTATGGCATCATCGCTTTCGGCATACTTAAAGATATGGTCCATATCGTCCTGTATCTTTCCCCACTTGAGGTTAGAGCCATACCACATGCGGTACTTACCCTTGTCGAAAAGTATAGAAGGGTAGGAGATAGTGAAGGGGTCTTCATTGCTTCTGTCCATCATGGGTACACGGCTGAATTTCTCAAAGTCGCCAGTAGCCTCGTTTTGTATTGCCAGACCTATGGTGTTGAGCCATGGCACTGTTACCTTGAGGTTCCAGGCAAGGTAGTAAATATGTTTTTTGCCGTTTACATTCAGCAGGTAGCCCATTACGGCGCCGCTGTCGTCATACAGTCCGGGTTCGCCGGGGCTTATAACGGGCTTTTCAGAAACGTTGATCACCTTAAAGTCATCGGCAAAATCAACATCTACATAGATGATGAATGATCTGTTATTTTTATCGCGGGTGGTGCAGTATACACGATACACATCTTCGGTAAGCTGCTCTGCAAAAGGATTGCCACCATGAGTTACCATCCATTCGTTATTGTTATCTGCACCAAAAACGTGCTTAATTTTTCTCCATTTCATGCTGTATATGCTCGTTTATTTTTCTTCGTTTAAGAATATATCTATGATATACTTGGGTCTGTTCTTAGACTGCTCAAATGTCTTGCCAATGTATATGCCGGAAATGCCAATACTGGTAAGCAGTATGCCGGTAGAAAAAAGGATAATGGTAATAAGGCTTGCCCAGCCCGACATAAAACCATTGGTGAAGTACAATACTATTATTACCAGTATAGACAGAAAGGTGAGCAGCGATAGAATGATGCCTATCATTACATTGATACGCAGCAGTTTATCAGACTGCGAGGTGATGCCGTTGAGTGCATGTATGAGCAGCTTTGACAGTGTGTAACTGCTTTTGCCTTCGTAGCGCTCCCGGTGCTCTATCTCTACATAGGTGCTGTTGAATCCCAGCCACCGCAGTACATTGAGGTAGTGGCGCTGATAATCTGAAAAGCTGCAAAAGGCATTGACCACCTTTCTGGAGAGCATACTATAGGAGCCTACGCTGCCGCTGCCTTTCCAGTTTTTATTGTCTACCAGGTAGTTGAAAATGCGGTTGAAGATATTGGCCGTAAGGTTTTTCCAGAAGCTGTGTTTACGTTGCTTTTTCTGGGTGTATACTATGTCGTAGCCGGCTTGTGCCTGAGCATATAGAGTCTTTATGTATACCGGGTCGTCCTGCAGGTCGCAGTCCATCACCACTACATAGTCGCCTTTAGCCAACTCTATGCCGGCTGTGATAGCGTGGTGTTGACCAAAGTTTCTGCTCAGTTTTATGCCTTTGACCCGTTTGTCTTTGCGGCATCCTTCCGCAATCATCTCCCAAGAGTTGTCTGGACTGCCGTCTTCTACCAGTATTATCTCAAAATCAGTAGTTATCAGAGATACCTCTTCTGTTATCCGTCTTATTAGTTCCGGAACTATTTTCCCTGCTTTGTAAACCGGGCTGACTACTGATATCAGTGGGGTATGGCTCATGTAGGTGCTTAGATAATAAGAAGTTGTTTTCGATGCTATTACAAAGTTATTTCGTTGCTTCTTTTCTCCAACATCACGGGACGTGGTGGCACATATATTCTGCCGGCTTCTGTGTTTTTAGACATGACCACGCCTGCTCCCAGCAGGGTTTCGGTAGCCACAGTTACCTGATGCGCCAGTGTGCTGTTGACCCCCAGAAAGCAGTAGCTCTCTATGGTACAATGGCCGGAAACTACTACATGCGAGCTGATGAAGTTGTGGTCCTTTATTACCGAGTGATGACCGATGTGGTTGCCGCTCCACAACACTACATTGTTGCCAATCTTTACAAAAGGCTGTATGGTATTGTCTTCGAAAATAAAGCAGTTATCACCACATGGGTATTGGGAGAGATAGGTGCAGTGGCTGCTTACATAGCTTACCAGTGTATAGCCCTTTCTTTTTGCCTCGTGGTATTTTGCCTCCCGCAGCTTGTTCATTTGCGGGTAGCTCAGTGCCACAAACATCTTATATTCTGCTGGTGGGTATAATGTGGTTACCTCTTCGAATGCTACCAATGGTTTGCCTTCAAATTGGTTTTCTGTAAGGTAGGCTGCATCTACTGCGAATGCCACCACCTCGTAATTGCTATCTATATCAAAATAGTAGTTGGCGATTTGTGCGGTTTCGCCGGTTCCAAAAACTACAATTTTCTCTTTGCTCATAGTATGAAATGTTATTCTGCTTTTTTGTCTCTGATGATAAAGTTAATTGCTTCCGGTCCTTCGTTGAATATGAGGTCTAAAACAGATACGCCATGCTCAAAGGGCGGGTAAAGCTGTGTATACTCGGGATAGCCCGAATACTCCATCCATGATACTTTAATGCCTACATCATTAAACATGCTTTCGTCCAGATAGTCTTTTGCCAGAGGACCAGATATGTACTCAGTGCCATTGGCCTGCTGGACCAAACTCAGCAGCCGTTCTGTTTGCCCATCTACCAGTGTATAATCGCCAGACCATGAAAGCTTGGTGGTGATACCCAGAATATTGTTGATGATGGTCATCAACTGATAATTGACCTGACTAAGGTGTGTTTCGGTTACATTCATGTAAAAGTCTTCAAAAACTGCTTTGTAGTCTTTGAAAAACTTTGTTTTACTGTAAAACTGGGTGATGGTAGCCCAATGGTCTTTTGCCCACTTAGGCTCCGATATCAGTGTTTCGTTTATTTTCTGGTGATACTTGCCCTTCACATCTACCGGAATGGTGAGCCACAGCAGGCCATTGGGTGTTTTTATTTTGTTTCTGTTTCGCCAGTCTCTGCGGGTATATTGCACATCGTCATAGAGTATAAACTCATCAACCATTCTTATCATATCGAAGTACCCCTTCCATGCTATGTAATTACTCTGAACAATAGCCACTTTTTTCATCTGTATTGCTTTTTGTTTGTCTTTGGTGCTGTTATTGCTGATACGGGATTTGATATGTTATCTATTGGTATGTATATGACGATGATAGTACCAAAAGCCCTACAAATGTAAACAAAAGCTTTAAACTTTTCAGAAGTGCGGGTAAGGGAGGAATGCAGGGCAAACTCATAATTGGAATATTGATCCTAAAACACAGAAATTCAGAAACAATAAGAGGGAAAGTTCACCACCTGCCTGCGGCAGGCAGTCTAAGGGCACAAGGGACACAAAGTTTGTGTTATGAAACATCATTTATGAAAGATGACAGTCTAAAATAAAGGTTCACAAAGCTCCTATCTACTGATAACAATCATTTTTTGTCGCTGCTGCTGATTTTGACGTGTTTGCCACAGTGAGGAACATTAGTAATATGCAATTATTGTCAAATTTCGTAGCTTTGATAAAAGAACAACAATGAAAGGGGTAAGTTTTGTTACAAATGAAAATAACGAAAAACTAGCGGTTCAGATAGATCTGAAAACGCTGGGCAGGCAAAGGCATGCTATCGAAGATTTGCTGGATATTATAATAGCGGAAAGCAGGGCTGATGATGAAGATGTAAGTTGGGAAGAAGCCAAAAAGCAACTTGCAAAAGCGGGAAAGTTGTGATGTATAGTATAGTAATAAAGAAAGAGGCATTAAAGGAGTTAAAAATTTTCCCCAATGCCGTAGTTACAAGAATAACTATAGCTATTCAAAGTCTATCTGAAGACCCTCGTCCTACAGGGTGTTTAAAACTGAAAGGTAGCAAAGAGAGTCTATGGCGAATTAGGGTAGGTGATTATAGAATTGTCTATCATATAGATGATGAGATTAGGATTGTGAGTATCCGGAATATTGGTGATAGGAAAAATGTATATGAGTAGATTCTTTTGCCTTTCCATCGTTCTGAATTATCTAAAGTATATTTGCAGTCTTATTTGCGTGATGCGATAGTGAAAAACCGGGTATTAAAAATATTAAGTGCGTTGATGTTTGTGGTGTTCCTGTCGGGCATAATGCCTAAGGAGTACCTGCACGATGCGTTTTTTGACCACCACGATGAAGTGCACCCTATCTATAAAAAAGGGGAGGTAGTTATTACCGTCAAGCACAATCACTGTTCCTTTCTGAGTTTTGAATTTGCACCTTTCCTCATTACAGAGCAGCAGTTTTTAAGGTTCACAGAATCGGTTGTTTATACCGGATACCTGATTCCGGTTTACCAGTACCATTACAGTACATCTCCTGATGTAATTTCTCTGCGCGGGCCACCTGTTTGTTAGCATAAATCTTACTGGCTATTGAGCATTGTTTTTTTGTAACGTGTATTGTAACCAAAGTTGCAGATTGTGTGGCGTATTGCCACCCTGACTGTATTGGTTGTATCATTTTTATAAATTTACATTCAGGCATCAAAATCAGGAGGTAGCATCCTGCCATATCAGTGAGGTTTTCCGGTGGATATCAACTGCACCATAATCTGTGGTGCGGTAACAAATTTTCATTTTAATATAATATTGTGGTGCTTAAAGGCAAGACCACGGTATTGCTGATTGCTGCTGTGTGCACTGCTATGTGGTGCAGCGCACAGGATTGTGCATACCGTATAAGTGGTATAGTTACAGATGGTCAGCGGCATCCGGTGATAGGTGCTGTTATCCGTATCGAGACCGATTCGGCAAAGGGTGATGTGACTGATACCGGCGGACGGTTTGTTATCAACCATGTGTGTCCGGGGCATACTATGCTCACCTGCAAGGCAGATGGCTTTAGCACTGCTGTTGCCCACATACATGTGACCGGGAATAACAAAATTCAGTTTGCGCTTAATGCCGATAAGAATCAGTTACACGAGGTGGTGGTTAATGGTGTTCGTATGCAGGATCTGCATACCATATCGCATACCGAACTGAGGGGGCTGGAGCTGATGCAGTCGCGAGGCAAGTCGCTGGGCGAAGCGCTGAAGCAGTTGCCAGGTCTCAACTCTATACAGACAGGACCTACGATATCAAAACCGGTAATACATGGACTGCATAGCAACCGTGTGCTGATACTGAACAATGGTGTGCGACAGGAAGGGCAGCAATGGGGTTCTGAGCATGCGCCTGAGATAGACCCGTTTGTAGCCAACCGCATAACGGTGGTGAAAGGTGCGGCAAGTGTGCGCTACGGTGCCGATGCTATAGGCGGAGTAGTGTTGCTGGACCCTGACCCGCTGCCTGCTTTCAGGGGCATATCGGGCGAGGTATATGCGATAGGGCAGAGTAATGGCAGGATAGGTACACTATCCGGATCGCTACAGGGCAAGACCGACAATAAATTTCAGAACATCGGTTGGCGGGTGCAAGGTACCGTGAAGCGGGGTGGAAATTTCAGAACTCCGGGTTATTATCTGAAGAACACCGCTATAGCTGAGCAGGATTTTTCGGCTGCAGCAGGGTATAAGAGGAAAGGGCTAGAGCTGGATGCTTACTACAGCCTTTTTCATACACAGAATGGCATCTTCGAGGGGTCTCATTCGGGCAATATCGATGATTTGTACAAGGCATTTGCACGTAGCAGGCCCATTACAGAATCGGTATTCTCTTACAAGATAGCCCGCAGTTACCAGAATGTTTTTCACGATCTTGCCAAGGTCTCTGCCGGATACAGATTTGCCAATGAGGGTAGGGTGGTGCTGAATGTAGCCCGGCAGAAAGACCTGCGCGAGGAGTATGACATAAGCGTGCCCTACACCAAAGACCCTGAACTGCTGCGCAAGCCACAGGTAAGCTTTCAGTTGAAGACACATAGTGCCGAGCTGGTATATACCGAACCGTCAAAGAATGGCTTTTCGGGCAATGTGGGGCTGGCAGGCAATACACAGGGCAATGTGTTCAGAGGTATCCGCTATCTGATACCCAACTTCCGTACGTATAGTGGTGGTGCATTTGCCATAGAGCGGTATAGCTATAAAAAGCTGACCCTGGAAGCAGGTGCCCGCTATGACTACAGATGGCAGCGGGTGTATCAGCGCAACCAGTCTACGTTGCAGGCTTACAATACCACACTTACCTTTAGCAATGCCACTGCAACGGGAGGTATCATATACCACTTTACAGAGCAGCTATCAGTGACGGGCAATGTGGGTACGGCATGGAGGGCACCATCCGTTAATGAACTTTATATTCATGGGGTTCACTTTAGCGATGCCAGTTATCAGGATGGTGATTCATCATTACAATCAGAACGGTCTGTGAATAGCGGTATTACCTGTGCTTATCAGAGTAAAAAGCTGAGGGGTACGCTGGATGTATATTACAACAGTGTAGGTAATTACATTTACGAGACACCTCAGTCGCAACCGATAACCCTGCTCAGCGGTACATTTCCTGCTTTTAGGTTCACACAGGACAATGTAGCCATCAGGGGGGCTGATTTTTCGCTGCAGTACGACTTTATAGCGCATTTTACGTTTCAGTCGAGAGCCACCATAGTGAGGGGGTACAACAAGACCGCAAATGACTGGCTGATATCCATGCCCGCAGACCGGTACGAAAACGGTATAGTGTACAACCTGCATGAGCTGGGTTTTATGGAGGAGCCCTATATTTCGGCAGAGCATGTGGGTGTATTGCAGCAGACCAGAGTGCCACCCAACAGCGACTTTGTAGCGCCACCCCGGGGGTATAGCATTTTTAATGCCAGTATGGGATTCACCACCCATGTAAGAAAACACAAAGTACAGTCCGACTTTACGGTGAGCAATCTAACCAATGCTGCTTACCGTGATTATCTGGACCATTTCAGGTATTATGCCGATAACATCGGTATCAATTTTATTGTAAAAACTAAAATCTCATTTTAAACAAAAAACAAAAAAAAATATAACGATATGAAAAACAAATCAATTGTATTAATGGCATTTGTAGCAACTATGCTGGTATGGAACTCTTGTAACAAAGATGAAAAAAATGTAGCAGCACCAGACCCCGAGAATGAAGTGATAACTACCGTGAAACTGGTAGCTACCAATACGGCAGATGCTGCCGATGTAGTAACAGCCCAATGGAAAGACCTAACCCCCAATGATGGTAACCCAGACCTGACTCAGGCTACGTTGGCTCTGAAGAAAGATGCCGTATACAATGTAGAGGTGAAGTTTCTGGATGAAACGAAAAGCCCTGCTGAAGATATAACGGAAGAAGTGCAGGAGCGTGCCAATTACCATTTGGTATGTTATGCACCTGCATCGGGGCTGAATGTGACTGTAATGCGCACAGACAAAGACACTAATACACCACAAATGGAGTTGGGATTGAAGGGCAAATTCACTACCGGTGCTGCCAGCTCCGGTAAACTGAATATATCGCTGCACCACCAGCCCAGCGGCAAAAATGGTACAGATTGCGGCATAGGTACTACCGATGTGGCAGTGGACTTTACGGTGAATGTGCTGTAATGAAATAGGGATTAAAACAGAAAGTGGGTGTCTCTGATGAGGCACCCACTTTCTATTTTAATATAAAAATGTTGTGAAGCGGCTATTTATGCTCCTGTATCATTTTAATGAAATCATCAAAAAGATAGCGTGAGTCGTGCGGGCCAGGAGTAGCTTCAGGGTGATACTGTACCGAGAATGCTGGTTTATTATTGAGCCTGATGCCCTCTATAGAGCCATCATTGAGGTTCACATGAGTAATGGTTACATCGGCACAATTCTTTACAGCTTCGGGGTCTACACCAAAACCATGATTCTGGGTAGTAATTTCAGACCTGTTGGTCATCAGGTTTTTCACCGGATGGTTGAGCCCGCGGTGACCATGGTGCATCTTGAAGGTAGAAATACCATTGGCAAGTGCCAGTAGCTGATGACCCAGACAGATGCCAAACAGCGGTTTGCCGGTGGCGAGTATATCCTGTACGGTTTTTACGGCATAGCCCATAGAGGCAGGGTCGCCGGGACCATTAGATATAAAATAACCATGCGGTTCAAATGTCGTAAGCTCTTCTATACCGGTTTTGGCAGGGAATACTTTGAGGTAGGCCCCTCTTGCAGCCAGGCATTTCAGGATATTGATTTTTACACCAAAATCCATCACGGCTATTTTTATAGGAGCATCTGCATCGCCTATGTGGTATGCTTCTTTTGTTGATATCTGAGAAGACAGTTCCAATCCTGACATGTCGGGAACATCGGCTAAGGCTGCCTGAAGAGCTGCTGCATCGGGATGCTCGGTAGATATAACACAGTTCATAGCTCCCTTGCTGCGTATGTGCTGCACCAGCGCACGAGTATCTACATCGTATATGGTTACTATGTTGTTTTGAATCAGGTAGTTTTCCAGGCTGTCGTCTGCGGTCATTCTTGAGTACCTGTGTGTTACGTTTTTGCAGATAAGCCCGCTGATTTTCACAGAGTCACTCTCCACATCATCCTTCTTCACTCCATAGTTGCCCACATAGGCATTATTCATTATCAGCACCTGTCCGGTATAGGATGGGTCTGTAAATACCTCCTGATAGCCGGTCATACCGGTGTTGAAACATATTTCGCCACCTGCAGTGCCCTTTGCACCAAAAGATTTGCCAGTAAAAAGTGTGCCGTCCTGTAACAGGAGCCATGCCGGAGTATATGTATGAGTAGCAGTCATTGAAAAAACAAATTGTGCAAAGGTAAGTTTAAAAACGCAAGATTAAGCACTTGTGCAATGCGATTTTTATAGTAGAACCAATCATAAAATAGCATCGGTGCATTCCAGCGAGACTGAAAAAATTATAATAAGAAATAATTGTCGGTCATAATGAAAAATCAACAATGGAAGTACTGTGATGAGAAAAAGTAATCACAGTGAGTTCGAAGGCCTCCTTACAGCTTCACCCATTTTTTTACTACCGTATTGCTACCTGTCTGCACACACAGCGTGTATATACCTGATGGCAATGCACTCACATCGAGCGAATAGCCGTTTTGACCGGCGCTGAGTTGTCTTGTTACCGGAAACAATACTGCACCTGATATATCAACAATGTACATTGTCATTGTGCCAGATGCTATAGTATTGATGGTTACACCAAGCGTATGTTGTGCAGGGTTTGGGAATACGTTTATGTCTACCGGTATTTCGTTGACCGATGCAATACTTACCGGAAGCGGGTAGGTAACGGTAGCAGAGTCTGTGATACCTATGCCCAGATTGTAGTAACTACCCGATGGGGTGGTTTGCAGCTTTACAGGGCGCACCATATAGTATTTCAGACCGTTAGTGCCTACAGTATCCTGAAACGAGAGGGTAGTGACCATTGGGGATATTTTCTGGTAATAGCCCCAGACGCTATCTGTGCGGTACACATAATAACCTATTACCCCTGCATCGGGCGAGGCAGCCCATGTTATGTTAGCACCATTCAACGGCACTGGAGTTGCATTAATATTGGTGGGTTGTTTTATATATTCTGTGCGAAGTGAAAGGTCGCCCATAAGCGCTACATGCACACCACCTGCGGCATAGTTTGCGGGAATATACACTGCAGGATTATTGTTATTGGTAAGTCTTGTTCCAAAACCGATATGTTCTCCCAGTGCCATGTGGTGCAAAAACCAGTTGGGTCTGCCTGCCCAGCAACTGGTAAGCGCGGGAGTGTCGGCACAAAGCGGTGCACGCAGAAAATTGTTTTGGTAGTTCCAGTCGCCAAAGTAGCTGCCAAAAAGCATGGTAAATATAGCATGCACTGCGCCGGCACTTGCTATATCTGTAGTAGTACCTATGCCGCTGGCACTGGTGTAAGACCCGCCACCGCATCCATAGGCCCACTGATACGAAGAGTCGGCAAGCGTGGCAATGAATGGCAGATTATAGATACTGTCAAAACTTACCAGAGGAGAAAAGTTACGAAATCCATTTGCCGCGAAAGCTTCTCCGGCAGGTGCCATAATACCGAAGTTGTCCCGCACAATTGCCCTGTGACGCACATTGAGCGAGTCCATTTTGTAAGTGTGCGCTTTTTTGAGGTAGCGGCGCATCATTTGAACCTCGGTTGCTGCAAAGGCAGGCATATTATTGAAGTCTACCCGACTTACCTGTAGCTGCACAGGGGAGGGTACGAGGTCATTATCCCATTTACCATCTAGTGGTATGTTCCTGTTAAGCGGATTGGCGGAAACAATATTATTCACAAATACATCGTCCCATGTACCCGTCATACTACCATAGTAGACATCCGCAGGCCATGCGCCCTTGTGGTCGGGGTGTGCATCAGGGTTCAGGTCTCCGCTATAGGGTACTGCTAGATGGCCCAGTATCAAAACCGATTTTACATTAGGGATATTGGTGTAGTCTTTTTTAATTATTGATTTGATAGCCGTATCTTTTAGTGTACGGGAGAGGTCGTGTCTGATTACCTGCCAGCCGTCACCGTTTATATCGCGCATTACATTGCTCAGCTCTGCAGCACAGGAGTCGGTGAATGTGCTGTCTACCAGCAGTACCAGTGCTCCGCGATTGTGTATGGCAGGTGCCTTTATTCCGGCATATATGTACCCCGTAGGTGTCACCAGAAGAGTAGAACCGGTACAATATACCATGTACTCATAGGCCGAATCGACAACTACTGAATTGTCGGTATAGGTGGTGTCGCCGGTTGAGATTGCCGCAATGGCAGTACCCCAGGCAGTCGCTGTTTTCGTTTTTTTGAAAATACTATAAACAGGTGTACCATAAGGTATTTTTTTCCATTTCAGCGTTATGGATGGCGGGCTCACCTGTGTGGTTGCGGTGATCTGGACTGCATAATCTTTTGTGGATTGTGCACTGATACTGCCGCAAAACAACATGAATGCAAGCGTAAAGTAAAATAATCTCATTGGGTATGAATATAAAGTACCAAGATATGGAAATTATTGGAACTTATCAATTTTGTGAGGTATCTCCTGGTAGGCGGACAATTGACTGGGTAATAAGTATTAAAATTTCACAAATTATTTTGCTAAATTTGAATACTAAATCGGTAAGTTATGAAACAGATAGTTGTTATATTTCTGGTGTTATTTTGCTTTTGCACTGTAGGCTTAAAGGCGCAGGTAACCGACTCATCGACACATGGCATAGATAAAGAACTGCCGGTGGACGTAGCTGCTGCACCGGCAGTGCAGGCGCGGGTAAAGGCTGCAGTAAAGGCGCCACCAAGAGATACCATAAAGGGAAATGCCGGTAGAGTTGTAGCCCTCATACCTGCTTCCGGCTCATGTGCCAATGGGCTGAAATCTGTAGGAATCACTAACAAGTCTGCAGACAAGATATTGATGGCTAAAGTAGATATGATTATCAACTTTAGCGGAAAAATGACCCATAAATCAATGCTCATTGATAACCTGGTGGCAGGCGAAACAAGGTATGTGGGCTGTATGGGCTGTGTAGATAATGCTACAGGAAAGACCTGTACTACCTACAAGATTATCGCTGCTGCCTATAAGTAATTTACATTGGCTTGTTTATTATTTGTCCGTCGGCCATTACTATGGTTCTGTCTGAGCGTTTGGCAAAGTCTTCATCGTGTGTAACCGTGATCAGGGTCTGACCATATTCTTTTGACAGTTGCTTAAAGAGGTCAAATACTATGCCGGTATTTTTAGAGTCCAGATTGCCTGTAGGCTCATCTCCCATTATTATTGCAGGATTGTTGACCAATGCCCGGGCAATGGCTACCCGCTGCTGCTGCCCACCCGATAGTTTTCCCGCTTTCTTGAGTGCCTGGTCTTCTACCCCAAACATTTTCAGTTTTTCATAGGCTGTTTCTTCTGCTTCTTTGTAAGATAGCTTGCCAAGCCTGAGGGCGGGTATCATTACATTCTTAAGACAGGAAAAGTCGGGCAGGAGGTAGTGGAACTGAAAAACAAAACCAATAGATTCATTGCGGATCCGTGCCAGATTGTTGAGCGACTGACCGGTAGCTAATACGTTATTTATCTCCAGTGTGCCCTCATAGTCGGTATCCATGGTAGATAATATGTAGAGCAGGGTGGATTTGCCACAGCCGGATTTTCCGATTATCGAAACAAACTCACCCTTTTTTACTTCCATATTTATTTCCTTGAGCACCTGCATTTTTACAGGGTCATGAAAATATTTGGTGATACCGCTTGCCTTTAAAGCTAAATTTTCCATTATCCGCGTATTATGGTTACAGGGTCTACTTTAGATGCCTTGCGGGCAGGGAAATAGCCTGCGGCTACTGTAGTGAATATTCCAAAACAAAGTGCCTGAATGTAGTGAGGTATATAAAATGACATAGGCAAATACTTAAGTGTGCCGGCTCCTATGTATATCTTAGATACCATAAAGGTGAGCGAGAACCCAAGTATAAGCCCTACTATGCCACCCATGACGCCAATATAGATTGCTTGTTGCAGAAATATACTGGTAACCGAACTGCCTGAAAAACCCTGGGCTTTCAGTATGGCTATCTCTTTTATTTTTTCATAAATGGTCATGTTGAGTATATTGTATATCCCAAAACCTGCCACCAGGAGTAGCACTCCTATCACCGAGTTGAGTATTATTGCCCTTATCTTGAAGGCTGCTTTGAGCTGCTCATTGGCTTTTATCCAGTCTTCTGCTTTGTACCCAGTTATAGTTTCTATATCACGGGCTACTTTCGAAGCATTCATGTAATTAACCAGATTTATTTTTATTTCGGTTACATAACTTCTGTCTTTGCCCATCAGGCTCTGTACTGCCGATATGTTGGCGTAGGATTTTGTATCGTCAATCTGTTTTACCGTTGTCGAGAATATGCCTACTACCCTCATCATCAGGGTATTGCCATTGCCGGAGCGTACAGTTATATTATCTCCTGTATGCAGGCTCAGTTTGTCGGCTATTCCCTTTCCTATCAGTATACTGTTGTGCACCCGGTTCAGGTCGTGCAGGTTGCCACTGACCATATTGCTTTGCACATCAAACATTTTGTCTTCTTCGTCTATCTGCACACCTGCCATATTGCCCGGTAGCTCTACACTACCACTTGTATACAGCACATTTCCGGTAACCTGTGGAGTGGTATTGGCTACCTCAGGGTTGCGGCGTATCTGTTCTATTATACCATAGGGGTTGGTAAGTCCCAGTGACTGATTCAGTTGCTTTGGGTTGGTCAGTATTTTTTCAGAGGGGTCGTTGAAATATGATTTCAACATATGGTTGTCGGCAACTTTGTTCTCGCTGTACAGCCTTATATGGGGGGTATTGGTAAAAGACATTTTCTCAAAATAGTCGTTGGTACCCTTCATCAGCGATTGCATGAAGATGAACATGGATATACCAAACATCACTCCAAGCGATGCTACTACTGTCTGCTTCTTGCGGGAAGTGAGATAGGTGAGTGCAATTTCTGTATTTACGCTTATCTTCATTAGATTTTAGTTTATCCAGCTTACTTCATTTTCACAATCTTATCTGTAGCATTTAGTCCGCTCAGCACCTCTATCCAATCGTCTGATACTATGCCGGTAGTGATTACAGCAGTATCAATTTTGTCGCCTTTTTTAACGAGTACTTTATTGCCCGGGCCTACATACACATGCGGTATCAGCATGGCATTCTCTTTTCGGTTAGTTATGATATTGGCTTGTAGTTGAGTGCCGGAGATAAGACCCGGAGTTTCTTTTGTAAATCTTGCTTCCACTTTGTATGACTGAGATGTCTCATTGAAGTGTGGATAGATTTTGTGAATTCGCGCTTCCAGTGTTTTACCCTTGTCTGTATTTAATTCCACTAATACCTGCTGCCCGGTCTGAATCTTGCCTATGCTGCCCTCATCTATATCCAGATAAATGATGATGGAGTCCGGGTTGCCTATTTGTGCTACTTTATCACCCCTGCGCACCAGATCGCCCTGCTTCTTGAATACCTGATACACTTTTCCGGCACCTATAGCCATAAGTTCATAATATTGGTTTCCGGCACGGGCATTTTGCAATTGCGATTGTGTATTGGTGAGTTCCTGCCTGCTGCGGTCTGCAGTGGCTTTATAGCTTTCCTGCAGCGCACGGTATGAGCTGTTGGAAGACTGATAGGCAACAGCGGCATTGTCAAGATCTTGCCGGGATACAGAGTGTGTGGCATATAGCCGCTGATAGCGTGCCAGCGTCATGGAGTCAGCGTCTTGTTTTACCTTCGACGCTTCCATTTGTGCTTTTATTTGCAGCAGTGCAGGGGCCGATGAGGATGCATTGAGTTTGGCATAAGCCACATTTGTTTGGGCTATTTCTACCTGTGTGTTTTGCTGGCGGTTATCCAGTCGAAACAGTAGTTGTTTGTCAGTTACAAGGTCGTTTTCAGACACATAACTGCGGGTCATAAACCCATCAGAAAGTGATGTGAGGATATAGGCATCCTTAGGCTCTATGCTGCCCGATGCAAATACCGCTTCTGTTACAGGTCCGGCTTTTGGTGCTGCTTCATCAAATTTTGGTTTACACGATGCTGTAAGTAGCAGTGTAGCAGCAATATATATAATTGGTCTTTTCATCTTAGAATGATTGTTGGCGGATTTTTACATTATACAATTGTACCAGCATTTCAGACAGGCTGTTGAGGTATTGGTTCTGATAACTGATGTAGTCCGAAAAGGCTTTCAGCCTATCCTCCAGCGATGCTATGCCCTCATCGTATCGCAGGCTTATATGCCGGTAGTTGTCGTAAGATAGGTTCATAATACTCTCGGCTTTTAGCAGCAAGGCAGCGGCTTTGTTGTAAGACAGTTTCAGATTCTCGTCATTGATAGCCGCTTGTCTGCGGCTTTGTTCCAGGTCTGCTTCGCTCTGCCGGTAGCTGATTTTGTTTTTCTGCGATTGCAGCCATCTGCTGCCACCGTTAAATATATTCCATGATGCCCTTAATGTCCAGAAGGTGGCGGGAAACCATTGCGGCCCGGCTGCATCAAAGGGGCGGAATGTATTGTCGAATTGTTGGGTGTTGTTGCTGTACAACAGGCTGAGGGTGGGGAATGCAGCCGCATTGGATGCTTTGTACTTATCCAGATTTACCCTTGATTGGTGGAATGCAAGCCTTACTGCCGGGTCTTCTGTAAAGGCAGATTCGGCTGATCTGGCTGCACTGGCTTGCAATTGCTCACCTATTGTTATAGAGTCGGTTACAGACATACCCAGCAGTGCTTTCAGTGAGTTGTGAGATGCCTGTAGCTGATAGAATGCGGTGATGTAGGTTTGCTGTGTCCGTTCACTGTTCAGCTTGGCTATGTCCATATTTGGGAGGCTGGTTGCACCCTCTGTAAACTTGTTATTGACAGAGGCAAACACAGAATCTGCGACCTCAGCACTTCTTCGCGCAAGCTTCAGCGCTTCTTTGTTTAGCAGGCAGGAGTAGTATTGGGTAGCTATCTGTTGGTAGGTGTTCTTTTTGGTATTGCTAAGGGCTGCTTTGTTGAGTGCTTCAGTTTCTTTTGCTATGCGGGTGTTGTGCCATGTCTGCAGATTTACGAGGTCCAGTTGTGCGGTGAACCCTGCATTGTAAGTATACTTCTGTCCAAACTGCACCGGACGGTATACACCCTCGGGCCCGCCAAATATTACTGCCGGAATGAGCGTAGTTTGTATAGTAGTGTTGTCGGTAAACGAGCCGGTGGCATTTACGTCTGGGAGAAAGTCCATGTATGACTGTTGCCTGCCGTAGCGGGCTTTATCTGTTTCATAGGCGGCGTTTTTTATAGCTATGCTATGAGCATCAGCATATACCCATACTTCCTCCAGCGAGCCGAATACAACCTGAGCCTGCAATACAGAAGGTATAACCAATGAAAAGATAAGAATGTTGAGAACTTTTTTATACATACTATGCTATTGTTTCTTTTTACTCGATTTTTTCAATTCTTTTTGTAAACTGCCGAACACTAACTGTCAAAGGTTGACTGAACTATTGCCATTATCCAAATAGGAATCAGTTTTTTTCTTTCCATCATCATGCTGTTAAACTCCTCCACTGACATCTCGGTTTTGTTGCGCAGCAGCGGTGATGCTATAAAAGGGAAAACAGTCATTGAAACCAGATTCATTATCAGATGTAGTGGATTAATTGTTGGAGCATTGTGCCTTTCAGCCATTTCGTGCCATTGTTTAAGAATGAATACATCTTTTATGCCAACATCAATTCCTATTTTGGATATGAACTTTTCCGGATTTGCATTCACTTCATTCATAATAAATATTGGCAAGCCGGGATTGGCTATCAGCATATCTATGTAATGGCTTACGAGCAGATTTATCTTTTCCTGCAAGGTAGTAGTTTGATCATTGACTATGCCTGAAATACTTTGCACAAATACCTGTAGCTGCTCCAGCATTATTATATCAAACAACTTTTCCTTGCTGCGAAAATAGTAGTTGATGAGTGCCAGGTTGTACCCCGACTCTTCAGCAATATCCCGGGTGCGGGTAGCTGCATATCCCTTGCGTGTAAACACTATGCGTGCAGCTTCCTTTATCTTTTCCTCAGTAGAGGCGTTCAGATCCGTTTGTTGCGCTGATTTCATAATTTCAGGGCAAAGTTAAAATCATTTTTTTGATTTAAACAAAATATTTAATCAGCTGATTAAATATTTTGTTTTTTTCTGGTCATAAGTAAAGTGCGATTTTATCGATATTTCATAAGATGCATGTATATATCCAAATCCATCAAATCCATATTCGGAGTTTCTCAGATAGTTTTCTGGTCGTGGATATTGTATCTGTTGTTGCCGCAGCCTGCACCCACATTTGTAACCTATCTCTCGTTTTTTATTCCTGCTTATAATTAGCTGCAGTACTTATCATAGCTTTTACCTATTCCTCTGATTTCCGGTGGATAATGGCGAAATTGAGGAAGAACGCCGCTTAATAATTCTATATTTTACTTTCATTGCTGTTGATTTCTACTGTATATGGTTGAATTTCTCACTTATATAGGCGAAAAAATAGTCAACTCCCAATCCCAAAAAAACTTTCTCCCAGCATAGGGGTATATGCTACTTCAGTTGTCTACTTATAAATGTGATGACTTGGAAGAAGCAATTATATTTGATACCGGATACCAAACTCGTATAATGGAGCGTGATTTACCAATAATACAAGACAGTACACGAATAATAGAAGATGCGTTCAAATCCCATTTTAAGGGGTTGCACCAGTATTCGTATGCCATACTGAAGGATGAACTGATGGCTGAAGAGATGGTGCAGAATGTATTTTACAAGTTGTGGAAAAACAGGGATGCAATTTCCATCAATGAGTCGATGGCTGCCTACCTCTACCGCAGCGTGTACAATGAAAGCCTGAACTATCTGAAACACCTGAAAGTAAAAAAAGCATATCAGGCACATGCAGCACGAACTATGGACAACATAAATAATGCAGCGGAAAAGCTGAAGCTGAAGCAACTGGAAGAAAAACTGGAACAGGCACTACGTGAACTGCCAGAGCAGTGCCGCACTATTTTTCAGATGAGCAGATTTGAGGAGCTGAAGTATATGGAAATAGCCGGGAGGCTGGGAATATCTGTAAAAACGGTAGAAAACCAAATGGGCAAAGCATTGAAGATGCTACGTCTGAAGCTGGTAGATTTTTTGCCGGTGATTTTAATGTTATTGCTCAATTATTAAATAACGAAAACGTGAACAACAATAAAGAAAATAGTATAGATGATGTGCTGGTGAAATATCTGCTGGGTGAGGCTACACCCGCAGAAACAGATGAGGTGATGGACTGGGTGAACGCATCGGACGCCAACCGCAAGTACTTCGACCAGTTTAAGCTGATATGGAACGAAAGCAAGAAGCTGGAGGGCAAAACCACCATAGGTACAGAGGAGGCATGGGGCAGATTTATGCAGCGTGTAGAAAGAGAAGAGCAGGGTGCAGAGAGCCGGGTGCGTAATGAGCCGAAAGGGCGAACCATACAGCTACATGGGTTGTCGTGGATGAAAGCAGCTGCTATACTGGTGATGCTGGTAGGTAGTGGCTGGCTTATATACACTTTCACAGGTGGGGCAGGGGGGGGGCAGATGCTGGCACAGTCTTTCGACAGGGTGCAATCGTATACATTGCCGGATGGCTCTATGGTGACCCTCAATAAAAATTCAGAGCTTTCTTACCCTGCTCATTTCGATGGCAATTCACGAAGCGTGGTTCTAAAAGGCGAAGCATTTTTCAACATCACCCCCGACAAGAGCAAGCCGTTTATTATAGATGCAGGCAATTCTTCGGTAACAGTGGTGGGAACTACGTTTAATGTAAAAAGCAGGGAAGAAGTAACGGAGGTGATAGTGGAAACAGGAATAGTGGAAGTAATGAAGAAACAAAATGCAGTGCGCCTGCAGCCCGGACAAAAAGCAACAGTAACAAAAGACAATGACGCACCTGTAACCGAAAACATAACCGATGAGCTATACAATTATTACCGCACTAATGAGTTTGTGTGCAACGCTACGCCGCTTTATAAGATGGTGGCTACGCTTAATGAGGCATATAATACAGACATTGTAATAGCCAGCGACAGGCTGAAAACACTGCCTCTCTCTGTTACATTTCACAATGAGTCGCTGGAGAATATACTTAAAGTAATCGGTGAGACATTTAAAACATATCTGATCGTAGAGAAATCCGGAAACAGAATAATATTGAAAGAGAGGTAATATTTTTGCAGGGAAATTGAGGAAATAATCACAAAGTAATTTTAGATTTTGTACAAAGGATACAAGGGTTTTACGGCTGAAGTCATAGACAGGCAATCAATATGGTTGCCTGTAATTTATAGTTTACGAGTGCTGATGTTTGCTCTTTGTTTGTTGTTTGCGTCTGCAGAAAAAGTCGTTGCACAAGACTTACTGCAGAAGGTAGTATCTGTAGACGTAAAGAGCAAAAAGCTGGGAGAGGTGCTCACCAACATAGGTAAACAAGGGAATTTTTATTTTTCATACAACAGCAATATAATAAGAAAGGACAGTCTGGTAACAGTGGCGGCAAAGGGCAAGACCGTGAAACAGGTGCTGGATATGCTGCTGGGTGAGGATTGCCAGTACAAGCAGACCGATAAGTATATAATCATACAACCGGCAGAAAAAGAGAAATGGTATACTATAAGCGGATTTATTACCGATGGGCAGTCGGGTGATGCGCTGCCGGATGTGAGTGTGTTTGAGCGGCAGCAACTAGCGTCGGCTATTACCGGTAAGGATGGTTTTTTCAAGTTGCAGCTCAAGGACAGGGAGAAATATCGCACTGCGGAGATCACAGTAAGCAAGGGCTTTTATTCAGATACCAGCCTGTCGCTGATAAAGGGATATGACCAGGAACTCTCATTGACTATAGTACCGGAGACATACGCTCTGCCAGATGTAGTGGTGTCGGGCGTAGAGCGTTCATGGCTGGGCAAGCTGTTTATCTCGTCTAAGTTGAAAACACAGAGCTTGAATCTGGGTAAGTTTTTTGTTGATAAGCCCTATCAGTTTTCGCTGATTCCCGGGGTGGGTACTCATGGTAAGATGAGCGGACAGGTAGCCAATAAATTCTCAATGAATGTTTTTGGTGGTTATACCGCCGGGGTCGATGGGGTAGAGCTGGCTGGTATGTTCAATGTAAACAAGAAAGATGCCCAGTATGTGCAGTTGGCCGGTATTTGCAATATAGTGTTGGGCAATACAGAGGGGGTGCAGATGGGTGGCATCAGTAACTACGTAGAGCGAAAAGTAACAGGCGTGCAATGTGCAGGCATCGTAAACAAGGCAGGAAATGTAGAGGGAGTGCAGGCGGGTGGCTTCTTAAATATTGCATTCGACACCGTAAATGGCGTGCAGACAGGTGGTTTCATGAATGTGGCTACGGCGGCTACGGTACAGGTAGCCGGATTTATGAATATAGCAGAGGAGATTGATGGCAACCAGACTGCGGGTTTTATAAACATGGCAGAGCAGATAGACGGCATGCAACTGGCGGGTTTTGTGAATATTGCCGGGGAGGTAGATGGTATGCAGCTGGCAGGTTTTGTGAACGTAGCCGGTAAGGTCAATGGCGTGCAGCTAGCGGGTTTTATAAACATTGCAGATAGTAGCGATTATCCTATCGGACTGGTAAATATCATCAGCAAAGGAGAAGCAGCAATAGGTGTTTCGGCTGATGAATATGGCACAGCGATACTTGCATTGAGGTCTGGAGGGCGTAAGCTGTATGGTATACTCGGTGTTGCTGCCAATCAGAACACCGGCAGTCCGGTGTTTGGGATGGAGGCGGGCCTGGGTGCGCATTTTCCTGTATCCAAACACTTTAGAATCAATACTGAGCTTGCGGTACTTTCGATGTCTGATTTCACCGGTCGCAACTTTACAGATAATGCGCTTCGGGTGATGCCGGCAGTAAGAATGGGACCAGTAGAGCTATTTGCCGGTGCGGGGCTCAATCTTTCTGCTTTTTCCTACAAGCCTGAATTGGTTGCTGCAACCAACAGTTCATTGTGGTCTGATGTAAAATTTGGCACTAATGCCGAACTTAGGATAGGGTATAGAGCAGGTATACAGTTTCATTTCTGAGTTACTGCTTAGTTACGGCTTCCACGGATACTCGCCCTGTGTGACAAATTTGTAAATCATCAGCATAGCCATTGATACAGCTACTTCCTTGTTTCGGTGGCGGTCGTAGTGAAACAGGAATTTTTTAGAGGATACTTTTCCTTTGCCTGCCACAGCCAT
Organism: Taibaiella sp.; assembly: GCA_021740995.1. GTDB lineage: Bacteria > Bacteroidota > Bacteroidia > Chitinophagales > Chitinophagaceae > Nemorincola. The sequence goes on along the minus strand of JAIOYR010000037.1, from coordinate 10,390 downwards.
CCATACTGTGCCGGTGGCCTCGCGGTCGGCAGGTGTGGCGGGTCCCAGCAGTCCGGTTATGGCCAGTGCGTAGTCTACGTCCAGTGTCTTTAGTAAGCCTCTCGCCATTTCTGTTACAGTGGCCTCGCTTACTACTCCATTTTCATCAATTGTAGCCTTGTTTACACCCAGTATGTGTTGTTTGCTTTCTTCACTATAGCAGACCATGCTGCCTTTGAAGTAAGAGGATGCTCCTGCTATCTGAGTAATGTGGTGTGCTATATAGCCACCGGTGCAGCTTTCTGCAAGTCCCAGGGTTTGCCCATGTGCGGTGAACCAATTGTACAGGATTTGCTCCATAGGCACATCGTGTAGTGATATCACAATGTCCTCGAGCCTGGTGGCAATTGCCAGTTGATGGACTTGTATTTCCTCGTTCAGTTTTGCTTCGTCTGAGCCCTTTCCGGTAAGACGCAGCTTTACGGCACCTGCACCGGGCAGATATGCCAGCTTTATGTGCGCCGGCAACGCCTCCTCCAGGTCCTGGATTTTTTCTGCTATAAAACTTTCGCCTTCTCCTGCTGTAATTACTGAATAGTGAACTATGGCATCGCTTTTGAAACGTTCTTTTAGTCTAGGCAACACTTCTTCGGTCATTATGCCCGCCATTTCGAAGGGTACTCCAGGCAGGGCTATGATTACTTTTTCATCCTTTTCAAACCACATACCGGGTGCGGTACCCAGCCTGTTGAACAGTACCGTACAGCTGTCTGGCACTTCGGCTTGTTTCAGATTGCGCTCCAGTACAGGTCTGTTGCGCTTGGCAAAGATGCTCTGCACATGTGCCAGCACACGCTCATCGGGGCGCATAGTTCCGCCAAAGTAGTCTCTTAACAGCGGTTTGGTTATATCGTCGGCTGTGGGTCCCAGTCCGCCGGTTATGATCACCAGCGATGCTCCTGTTAGTTCTTCATTCAGTGCATTTACTATTGCATTGCGTTCATCGCCCACAGCTACGCGGCGCAGCAGGTCTATTCCCTGTTCATTGAGGCGCATGGCTATCCATGCCGAGTTGGTGTCTATTGTCTGACCAATCAGTAGTTCGTCGCCAATAGTAATAATGGATGCCGCTATATTGCTCATATATCTTCGCTGAAGTGTGGTACTAATCTTTTGTATAATTCTTCGGGCATATTGATGGTCTTTTTTTCTTTTGGGTCATAAAAGACAAGGGTGGTTACTCCTTTATTCAATAGCTCACCTTTCTCATTATAGAGCTCTGTATGAAATTGTATTTTCGAACCTTCGCTCAATTCTTTAAGGATAGTTTTTACAGTTATCAAGTCGTCATAAAGTGCGGGTCTAAAGTACCGTGAATTGAGTTCTGCCACCGGCATCATTACACCCATTTCTTCCAGCTGACGATAGGTGAAACCTATTTGCCTTATAGCCTCAGCCCTGCCCACCTCGTAGTAAAGTGCATAGTTTCCATAATACAGGTAGCCCATTTGGTCTGTTTCGCCATATCTTACTCTTATCTGTGTGGTGGCTGAGAACATTTTTTTTGCTTTTTTACTATTCCAATTGTTTCTATAAAAGTAGACTAATTGCGGGAACAGGTATAGTGGTAATACTTTGATAATAGATTGAGGTTGTAGAAAGTCGGGGTTTTATTCTTTCACTTCTCCCTTTTTTCTTACTACCACCCATTCATCTATATTCACCGTAAAGGGTAAATTGCCTATTTTCACTACTGCCTTTTTGTCCCGTAGCTCAGCCAATGTGCCCACCTGATGGTTGGTTCTGTTGCGCATCAGGTCGCCGATTTTTGGTTTGCCGCCTATGGTATCATAGTTTTTATCCGCCTTTCGTGCTGCCGATGCGTTTGAGTCTACCTGCTTCTTACGGAAGAGTACATTCTCTGCAGCATTAATTACTTCCTGTTTATTTTCAGTTTTTTTCCAGTCCTGTATTATCTGTTTGAACTTGCGCTCTGTATCCCGCAGATAGTCCAGCTCCTCTTTTTTTACTTTGTTTTGCAGGCGCAGGGTTTCGTATATCTGTTTCTGCTTTTCTTTGTTGGTAGCTTCTTCGTAGTGTTTTTTTAGTTTTTCATTTTCTTTGAGCAGCTTGTCCAGTTCTTTTTCCTTGTCGGTAAGTTTTACGGTTTGCTGCTCGGCCTGGTGCAGCATTTTGTCGAGTTTGAAGTGCTCGCGCTGTGTGAGTTGTCTGGCTCTTTCTATCACAGCCGGCGGTAGCCCGCTGCGTTGTGCTATGGCGAATGTATAAGAGCTGCCGGGCTTGCCGGTAACCAGCCGGTAAAGTGGTTCCAGCTTTTCTTCGTCAAACGACATTGCACCATTCATTATTCCACGCACCTTGCCTGCCATTACTTTCAGATTCAGATAGTGAGTTGTGATGATGCCCAGAGAAAATTTCCCTGCCAGTTCTTCTACTATCGCTTCGGCAAAAGCACCACCCAGATTAGGGTCCGAGCCGCTACCCAACTCATCTATGAAGAACAGCGTTTTGCCATCTGCGAATTCCATGAAATGTTTCATGTGCTGCAGGTGCGCACTATAGGTGCTTAGCTCATGCTCTATAGACTGTGTATCACCTATCTGCACCATCAATTGCTTGAAGATGCCAAACTCAGAATTTTCACCCACCGGTATCAGTAGTCCTGCCTGAGCCATGAGTATGAGCAGTCCCACGGTTTTCATAGCCACGGTTTTGCCGCCTGCATTGGGTCCGCTGATAATAAGGATGCGTTGCTGCCGGTCTAATGTTAGATTGAGGGGTATGGTTATTTTGTGGCTATGCTTGTTGTGCAGATACAGCAACGGGTGGTATGCTTTTTCCAGATGTATGCCGGGGTGCTGGCTCAGCCGGGGCATATTGCCATTCATATCGATAGCCAGCATTGCTTTTGCCCTTATGTAGTCATATATGCCGCACAGGTGGTAGTAGGTTTCGAGTAGCGGTGCATAGCCCGAAAGGTCTTTAGTGGTTTGTGCCAGTATGCGTTGTATCTCTCTGCCTTCAGCCCGTTCGAGCATAAAGATTTCATTGTTCAGAATGGTGGTTTCCTCGGGCTCTATAAATACTGTTTTCTGGGTATCGCTTTCTCCATGCAGTATACCTCTTACTATCCTTTTATACTCTGCCAGCACTGCAGCCGTGCGTCTGCCATTCAAGAAGCTCTCCGATATATCTGCCAGATAGCCCTGTTTATTCAGGCGGCGTATTACCCCTTCAAACACCTTGCGGGCTTCGCTGCGCACCCTGCCCAGGTCGGCACGTATGCTCATTAGTTCCCGAGAGGCATTGTCGCGCACCATACCACTTTCATCTATCACCGCCGAAATGATCTCGGTTATCTTCTTCTCATACACCACATTGGCACTCAGGGCACGTAGTGCAGGAAATAGCTCATTGTTTTTCTTGAACCACAGCAACATATCCCGCGTGTTGAGCGACAGTTGTTGCACTGCCAGAAACTGTTCGCCACTAAGCACACCACCGGGTATAGACAGCAACTTCAGTTCTTTGTGCAGGTTTCGGGTAAAGTCATTTGGAAAGTGATCTCCGCTTTGCAATATGGTTTTGTACTCCCAGGTCTGTAGCAGGTCTCTGCCGGCATGGTCTTTGTGTGTATGAAAGCGGATATTTGCCACACGGTCCCGTGCAGCATCTGTGCGGCACTTGTGTAGCAGCAGGTCACGTATTTTATGAAATTCCAGAGATTCAGCGGCATTAGCCGGGTACAATTGCATCATTGCTTCAAATATTCATTCCGCAGTATCATAAAACGCAGCGGTCAATAGAGCGCAAAATTAAAGAGATGAAAGGATAGAACGACTTTTATTATTGGATTCGGACTAAATGCCTCATTGAGACAATTGATGGAAGGGCATCTCTTGAGCTGCCTGATTTTTGATATGTATTACGAATGTAGGATGGGAAATCTATTTATTCTTCATATTCCATTTTCGGGTAGTGAGATAATATATCCCCAATCCTATCGCAAATGCGCCAATACATACAAAGCTGGCAAAAGGGTCGGCGGCGAAGATGCAGGCTGTAACATAAAGGTATGCTGCTATAAAGATGAATGGCACAATGGGATACCATTTAATTGTGTAAATGGTCTTGTCTGCGTCTTTGGTACTCTTGCGCCTAAGAATAAAGATGGCACTCGCACCCAGTATAAGACCAACTGTGTTGAAGAACATAGTATAATTGAGCAGCGCACTGAAAGAGCCAACAAAAAATAGTATTATCAATATGGCTACAACGAAGAATGTCATGCCAAATTCCTGCACCTGAGTCTTCGGATTTACCCGTTTGAAGATAGCTGGCAATATGCCGTCTTCTGCCATGGCATAATACACACGGGGGTTAGACAAAATATACACGTTCACATAAGCCAGCACCGACAGGAACATGAGTATCGACGTAACCTTGTAACCCACCGCACCAAACAATACTTCTGCCATTCTTGCTGCCAGCACACCAGACTGTTGCACACCGCCAAAGCCCAACACATGCACATAGGCATAGTTTGCGGCCATATATAGTACCAGCACTATGCCTATCCCTGTTACAATTGCCTTAGGTATATTATGTTTTGGGTTGGTTATATCGCCACCCAGATTTATTGTGAGCGCATAGCCCGTATAGGTAAAGAATACCGGTATCAGGCTCAGCCCGAATGCGGTGATAATACTACCGCAATACGGAGTATAAGCCGTGACAGGTGGTGGTGCATCGTGTGTGAAAACAGCCATGCAGAGCAGTAATATCATACCTATTTTGAACAGGGTGAGGAAGTTCTGTACCCGTGCGCTCATCTTTATGCCCATATAGTTAACCAGATACAAGACGAGCACCGAAGTTATAGTGGTCAGCTTTACTCCCACATCATTCTGCAGACTTGCCGGTAGTAGCACCGGATTGATATACTCTGCACCTATAATCGCTACTGCTGCTACAGATGCGATATTGGAGATGGCCAGCACCCACTCTGCCATAAATGCCAATGCGGGGTGATAGCAGTAAGAGAGTGTTTTGTAAAAGCCACCTGTATGTGGGTATCGGGCTCCTATTTCTGCAAATGTAAGCGCACCACACAGACTCACTACTCCCCCGAATATCCATGCCCCATAAAACACCCATTCATTGCCCGCCTTCAATGCCACATCGCCCGGAGTGCGAAAGATACCCATGCCTATCACCAGACTCACCACTATCATGGTCAGGTCAAATCGGGAAAGGAGGGGTTTTATGCTCATGTGGATTAAAAGATAAAACAACCTTTTAAAAATTGATATCGAATTTCCGTTTTTAACCTGATTTATTGAATGAGGTAGCACTGCTTTGTTAGCGAAGTCGGATAAAAGAAAAACAGTTTCATTTTTCTCTTCTTCTACTGACGTTAACACTGGTATACGTTTAAAAATCAGCTTTTACTGCTTCCAACATATTTGTTCTTATATACTACATCGAATTGATATGATAAGTTGAATACATAATGAACAAATTTAAGAATATTTGGTTGAAATGTATAATCTAATAATCCCTGTCTTAACGCCAGAGAATAGGCCTGGTTAATTACTGATTTCTATACAGGAAAGAAAAATGTCATTTGCCAGTTGTCGTTTATAAAACAGAAACCCTGAACTTTAGACAGGGGAAGTATTCGAGAATACGTGCGGCTTTAGCCAAAACGATTTGAGGGAGGTTATGCCGGATTATCCTACCAACCCTACTTCTGTCTTAGTAGATGTAACTCTTTTCTTGCTTTTAGAATGGGCAAAAGATACATAATGAGGCTAATAAGCAGGAATAGTAAAGGAGTTTATCGAACATAAAACAAAGCCACAACTGACAATAGAGATCAGTTATCGACAAAAGGAACCCGGCACCAAATTTGATTTTGTAAGTGGTGACGGGCACTATGGTAATGTGCCTCATTTTTTTGCGAGGTTCTGATGAGATAAATTAACTTGAAAAATCGAATTTTCATTAACCTAATGATATTGCCTGCCTAGGCTCATGTAACCTATAAAAAGATGTGGGAACACGCTAGAAGCATCGAAGCTGCTGCAATACCTACCGGTATCGTGTTACGCTGTCATTTTAGAGAGCCTAATGCGCAGCAATTTGTACACCTGCATTTACATTATAAATATGTATTATAAGAAATTCTCTTACTTGTACATTTTGTTTAGATAACATTAACAGAATAGGGTATGAGCGATTTTTTATAAGTTTTTAAGAATGTTATTTCTTTGCAGCGCGAAAATAAATATCATAGGAAAACGGTTTAGTCGCATTTATAAAGCACGACATGATAATAAGGTTATTTACTTTTTTGTTTCTATTACTTACTTTACCCAGTCTTTGTTATGGACAGAGCATTACCATAAGCGGATATATCTCAGATAAAAAAAGCGGGGAAAGGCTTACGGGTGCTGTGGTATTCCTGCCGGATCTGAAGGCCGGAACTGCCAGTAATACATTCGGATTCTACTCCATCACCGTGCCGGCAAACGCTGACAGCACTACCCTAAGTGGCGCCTATGTGGGGTATGCTACTTTCGAGCAAAGGATAGGCCTTGTAGGGAACTTGTCTCTGAATATAGAGTTGGCTGAAAGCGGCGATCTGGCCGAAGTGGTGGTCAGCGGCGACAAGGCTGCCATCCATCAGCGAACGCAAATGAGTTCGATAGACCTGCCCATTCAAACCATCAAATCGCTGCCAGCATTCATGGGCGAGCCTGATATAATGAAGGCCATACAATTGCTGCCCGGAGTACAGGCGGGAAATGAGGGCACTTCCGGACTGTACGTGCGAGGTGGCAGCCCTGACCAGAACTTGATACTACTGGATGGTGTGCCTGTGTATAATGCCAGCCATCTGTTTGGCTTCTTCAGCGTTTTTAATGCCGATGCTATCCGCAGTGTTGAGGTCATTAAGGGGGGCTTTCCGGCCAGGTATGGCGGCAGGTTGTCATCGGTTATCGATATTAACATGAAAGAAGGCGACAAAAACAAGATACATGGCGAAGGTGGAATTGGCATCATCGCTTCCCGACTTACGTTGGAGGGTCCTATTCAGAAGGGCAAATCGTCATTTATCGTATCGGGGCGACGCACTTATATAGATGCATTGGCAGCACCCTTTATGAAGGAAACCCGCAAGGCCGGATACTACTTTTACGACCTCAATGGCAAGGCGAACTTCACGCTGGGCAAGAAAGACCATGTGTATGTGAGTGGATATTTTGGCAATGATAAGTTCTACTTCTCTGAAAAGTCCTCCAATTCTGGCAACAGCTCAGTATTTGCCGGCGGCATCAAGTGGGGCAACATAACCGCTGTGGGCAGGTGGAATCATGAATTCAGCCCCAAACTGTTTGGCAATCTGACGACCTACTACAGCCAATATAAGTTTGCAGTGACAGCAGAAAACGGCACTAGTAATAATGGAGTAAAAGAAAACTTCCTGCTGAAGTATGTGTCGGGCATAAACGATGTGGCGGCAAAGTATGACTTTGACCTTATCCCATCTACTGACCACTATATAAAGATGGGAATAGGTGTTATATCTCATACCTATACGCCCGGAGCGCAAACTACGAAGATCAGTGTTACCGGAACCAACTCTGATACCACTGTAGGCCAGCCACTGATATTCAGTACCGAAATTGATGTGTATGCAGAAGACGACGTCCACATTTCGCAGAAGCTGAAGGCCAATGTGGGCCTGCACCTGACAGGTTTCAAAGTGAGAGACACCTTCTACAAATCGCTGCAACCGAGACTGGCTGTGCGCTACCTCATCAATGAAAAGCTGAGTGCAAAGGCATCGTTTGTGCAGATGAACCAGTATATAAATCTCCTTACCAATTCGTCGATTGGGCTACCGACCGATCTATGGGTGCCATCAACAGACAAACTTGCACCCCAATTGTCGCGACAAGCTGCAGCGGGATTAGCATATGCACATGATGCCGGTTATGAGTTCAGCCTGGAGTGGTATTACAAAACCATGGAGAATATCATTGAATATAAGGAAGGCGCCAGCTTCTTTAACAGCACAACGAGCTGGGAAGATAAGGTAGAAGCCGGCAAGGGAACCAGCTATGGCGCTGAAGCATTCGTACAAAAGAAAAAGGGCAAGTTTACCGGTATGCTGGGCTACACTCTGTCGTGGACCAACCGCACATTTGCCAACCTCAATAACGGCCAGACATTCCCTTACAAGTATGATCGCCGCAACGACTTCAAAGTAGCCGGTGTGTACACCCTCTCGAAACGAATAGAGCTGAGCGCTGAGTGGGTATATGGTACCGGTAACACCGTAACGCTGCCTGTAGGCTACTACAAAGGTATAAGCGGAGAAGAGATAACCATCTACGGCAGCCGCAATGGCTACCGGATGCCTTCCTACCACAGAGGCGATGTTAGTATCCGCTTCACGAAGGAAAAATCTAGGTGGACGCGGTCGTGGATAATAGGAGCATACAATGTATATAACCGCAAGAATCCATTCTTTATTTACCAGGAAAATGGCAACTTCAAAATGGTAAGTCTCTTCCCCATCATTCCATCTGTGAGCTATCAATTCAAATTCTAATCTAAGCCGGGATAGGATCTAAACACATTGATAGTAAATTAACTGCAAATGTCAACAAGAAAATTCAAAACAAGCACGGGGTATCCGAAAATTCTAACACAAATATCCTTTTTAGCTAACTAACATTAAGGCATGAGAAAACTACATTTTTTACCAATAGTCCTGATTGCTGCCAGCTTACTGATATCGTCGTGCGAAAAAACAATCGACGTTAATACTCCGCCATTTGCCCGCAAACTGGCAGTGAATAGTAACAATGAACTAGGTGAGCCGCTTTATATAGTAGTGGGCACAAGCGCGGCCATCAAAGACCAAAAGAATCATCCTGAACTGTTGATAAAGAACGCCAACATCAGGTTGTATGTTAACGATACTATTACAGACACTCTAGTCTTTGACAACATTTTTGGATTCACATCTAGTGTACTTGCAGAAGCAGGCAAAAAGTACACTGTAGTAATCTCTTCACCTTCCTACGAAAATGTGGAAGCCTCTGTGATCGCGCCTTCAGTGGTCCCTATCACCAGCATTGTGCGTACGCCACTTGCCCGCAGGAACGAAGACGGTGACTACCAGGATGCAATAGTGTTTACCTTCATAGACCCGCCGGCAGCTGGCGACTACTACATATTGAGGGTAGATGGTGCACGAGATTCGTTTGCCTACATTTCTGATTTTTGTGTAAACTCGTCAGACCCTTCTATAGAGACCAACGCAAATGAAATCGCAGAAGTAAATACATGCCTCGACAGCAAAGCTATGTACATCCGCGATGAGCTATTTAACGGCAGGCAAAAAGAGATTAAACTCTATGTCAATTCTGCTGTACTGTTACCGAAATTTGATGGTAATGATTCTGTGTATGCCAAAATTGAATTGTTTCATGTGCCAGAAGCTTACTTCCGTTTCTCGAAATCATCGAAAACATACTGGGATACTAATGGAAACCCTTTTGCTGAGCCAGTTAATGTGTACACCAATGTTACCAAAGGGCTGGGGATTTTCAGTATTGTTAGCAAGGATGAAAAAGAAATAAGGTAAATTCCTGCTCACGTTTTTATTAATAATCAGGCAGGTAGGTACTGAGATTTATTATTATAAAGTATGTCTCATGTTTTTTATTTTTGCTGAAGTCAATTATCGATTTCTATGGTCCTCGGTGTAAAGAATGGGGGGGCCAGAAAATAAGCATTCTGTCGACAATTATCATTGGAATAGTCTACGTTCTACTCTTTGTCCTTACTCTTGCTTTCAAACAACTTGTCTTTTTCTACCACCTTTACCTTTGTTTTGTCATTTAGTGTACGGGCTATGGCTCCGTAGGGGGCTATTACTACCTGGTCATTTTCGGTTAGACCCTCGGTTATTTCCAGAAATTTGTTGTCCTGTAGTCCGGTTTTTACATCACGCAGTTCTACTTTCTTTGTTTTTTCGTTTAGCAGAAACACTACCTGGCGTATTTCATTGGTATATGTGCCCGCTTCATCTTTCTTCTTCAGGCTGTCAGGCCAATCGCGGGTGGTTACAGCATTTACAGGTACAGAGAGTATATTCTCTTGCCTGTTTGTTTGAATCTCTACAGATGCAGACATACCGGGTTTGAATGGGAATTTTCCTTTCGACTGATTTTCAGTGAGGTCGGCATAGCTCGATGGTAGTATCAATATATGCACAGTATAGTTGGTTACCTGATCGGTGCTGCTACCGCTGCCCGATGATAGTATACCCTTGGCGCTGCTTACTGCTATCTTAGATACCAGACCTTTG
>JAIOYR010000131.1 GCA_021740995.1 Taibaiella sp. | reverse complement strand
AAATCATGCGTTTGTATTTCTATTGAATAATTCATCATTCCATTCTGCTATGCACAGCTTGAACCAGGGCGTAAACCTATCCGGTTTTTCTTCAATCTCTTTTTTCAGATCGCTGCTGCTCATGTACTTCCAATCTGCCACTTCCTGACCATTGGGTACCGGCACTGCATCTGACACGCCTACAAATACATGATCGTATTCATGCTCCGTAAGTCCATTTATCAGGTCGGCTTTATATTCAAAAGCAAATGCCTTGGTTAACGTGCATTGAATCCCCATTTCCTCCATAAGTCTGCGTGCTGCAGCAGTCTCTACAGACTCTCCCGGTCTCGGGTGACTGCAGCAAGTATTTGTCCACTCCAGCGCTGAATGATACTTCCATGCAGCACGCTGCTGCAATAAAAGTTCATTTTTGGCATTGAATATAAATACCGAAATGGCACGATGCAGCAGGCCTTCTACATGCACCTGCTGCTTCTCCATGGTCCCTACCGCCACATCATTACTATCCACTAATATTACCTGTTCCATTTTACCCAATTATAACATACTCAGACTGTGTCTGAAATAAGATGTAACCAATAAACCAATTTTTCTATGATTGGAAATACGCACACGCTCTTGCCTGATCCTAGCAGGAGATACCGACCTGATCTTGTTGAATAACGTCCTGTAATACATGTATGCAACATACACTCCGAATCTGGAATTTGACGGCAATTGCTTTATACCTTCAAATGCCTCTTTGAAATCACTTTCTATATCCTGCTCTATTCCTTTTTTGTCAGCATCTGTGAAAGACCGAAATGCGACACCGGGAAAATAAACCCTGCCCAGGTGTTCAAAGTCGTCCTTTATATCTCTCAAAAAATTGACTTTCTGAAAAGCGGCGCCCAGTTTCCTTGCAGAAGGAACAAGGCGATGATAAAGTGCATTGTCGCCGGCAGAGAATACCTTCAAGCACATGAGCCCAACCACCTCTGCCGAACCCACTATATACTCGTCGTATGTCTGGCCTGAGTGCGATTGTTCATTAAGGTCTATTTCCATACTTTTCAGAAAACAAGTAATGAGCGTATGGTCAATGTGATGCCGATTCACCACTTCCTGAAAACTATTAAGTATAGGGTTCAGGCTGATACCCCGTTCAATGGCCCGCCAGGTCTCTGCGCTGAACTCATCAAACAGTTCGCGTTTGTTATACTCATGAAACGAATCTACAATCTCATCGGCAAATCTCACGAACCCATATATTGCATAAATAGGTTCATGTACAGTTTTGGATAGGCAGTTGATGCCCAACGAAAAGCTAGTGCTGTATGCGCGGGTTGTGAGTTTACTGCAAGCTGCAGATACCTTGTCGAATAACTGCTTCATATCATTAATGTTTTTTGACTTTTTAAAAGTTGTTCTGCGGCAATCTGTCCAGAGATCAATGCGGGAGGTACTCCCGGGCCCGGCACAGTCAACTGTCCTGCATAAAACAGGTTATTTACCTTTTTGTTTCTGAGTGATGGCTTCAAAACAGCCGTTTGACTCAATGTATTTGCAAGCCCGTAAGCATTGCCCTTGTATGAATGATAGTCAGCTACGAAGTCACGCACACAATAGCTTCGCTTGTATACGATATGTGACGTTATCTCGTCGCCGCACCATTTTTCAATCCTATTCAAAATCAGGCTGAAGTAACGCTCACGAACAGTATCGGTATCTGACAGACCCGGAGCAATGGGCATAAGAATGAACAAATTTTCCATGCCCTCGGGAGCCACCGACGCGTCAGTTACAGATGGGACACAGACATAAAACAGGGGATCTGACGGCCATTGCGGACTACTATATATCTCTGCTGCATGCACATCCAGAGAACTATCGAAAAACAGATTGTGGTGGTTGAGTCTTTTGATTTTCTTACTAACACCTACATAAAAAATGAGGCAAGAAGGGGCAAGCGTGCGCTTATCCCAGTAAGCTTCATCGTAAGTCCTGTATGGTGCAGGGAGCAAATCTTGCTCTATATGGTGGTAGTCGCCCGATGCTATGAGACCGTCTGACGGGAAAGTCTTCGCCCCTACTTTTACGCCACTGATTTTGTTGTTGGCAATTTCTATTGCTCCCACCTCAGACTCCATTTTAAAATCTACGCCCAATGACCTTGCCAGATCTGCCATAGCAGCGGGTATTCTTGCCATACCCCCCATCGGGTACCAGGTTCCCAGCGACAATGCTGCGTAGTTCATAAGGCTATACATGGCAGGAATCTGCTTTGCCACTGCGCCCAAAAACAAAGCGGGAAACTCCATCAGTGCAATCAGCCGCTCATCTTTAAAATAACTCCGCACATAACTACTTACAGAGCTGAAGACATGTAGTTTGGAGGCACCTGCAACCACATCAAGGCGCATATATTCGGCCCAGGAAAAAGAAGGCTGATAAACCATTTTCTGCATACCTATCTGGTACATTTCGTTCCCTTCCTTCAAGAACTTCCGCAACTTCACCGCACTACCCTTCTCAATACTTTCAAACATCTCCTCTATGCCCTCCATTGATGCAGGCACCTGAAGCACATCGTTTTCACCAAAAATTACCTGAAAACCGGGGTCAAGCTGCACCAGATCGTAATAATCTGAAGGGTGCTTATTGAAATTTGCAAAAAACTTTTCGAATACATCGGGCATCCAGTACCAGCTAGGGCCCATGTCAAACGTGAAACCACTGGCTGTAAACGACCGCGCTCTACCACCCAACTCCTTGTTTTTCTCAAAGACTGTAACGTCATGCCCTGCATTTGCCAGAAAGCAAGCTGCTGACAAACCAGAAAAACCACTACCAATTACAGAAAATCTACTCACTTTGTTTATATTTTAAACACAATTATCAAACGAAAACTATTTATTACCATTATTGAGCAGTTCTACAAACTTTGCCACGTCTAACATATACGATGCATTTGCAGGTAACGACTTTTCAGGTGGCAACAAATCAGGATTACCTGCCACAATCAACTTTGCATTTCCTGCTATCAATGCATAATCCTTAATCAGATTTGCAATCTCATTGGCGGGCCTGGATGCCACAAAAAATGTCAATAAATAGCTAACCGAAAGTGAATCTATCATTTGCGCCACATTCTCGAATGGCACATTTTGCCCCAGATAAATTGTTTGATAACCGTTGGACCTTATGATATAATCTGCAAACAACAAGCCGATTTCGTGCCATTCACCCGGCGGTAGAAACAACATAAAAGATTTTGATTTCTTCTGTGACGGCAACACCCCATCAACAGCGGCCATCAACTTCCGGCGAACGATGCAGGACGCAAAGTGCTCCTGCACAGGCACAGTCTTATTGATACTCCATAACACCCCGGTCTTGTGCAAGAAGGGATAAACCACTTGCAACATTGTATCATACAGCCCCATTCGTAGTACAGCAGCAGAAAACACCTTCTCAAAGCCAGGCTCATCGTAAGCCATCATACACGCAATAAGATCATTAATGTAGCCGGCATTTGCATGAGAAGTACCCGATTCCAATGAATCGAGTTCAATTTGCCTGCATATCTCTTCATCTGTTAAGGCGGCAATTTTTGAGATTTTATGCCCAAAAGAAAGTAAGGTTGTTACATTCAATAGCTTGCGCATCTGTATACCGCTATAAAACCTCCGGTTGGTATCAGTGCGACTAGGCTGAATGATACTATATCGTTTTTCCCAAATCCGGATAGTGTGCGCCTTTATACCGGTAAGACGTTCGAGATCATTGATTTGGTACACTTCCATTTTGTTTAATTATTTTTTTACAAAGTTAAACAAAATAATTAACACAAACCAGACTTTTGAACATTTAACAATTCAACAATGTGGGTATGCGCTTCAGCAGGGTGAAATAGCTAGTGGCAAACGATGGGTGAAATAAGGGGGTATTTCCGTTTAACCCGCTCTAAACATCGATATATATTGTATATTACATCAGTAATCAATCTAAAAAACTCTAAAAAAGAAAATTTATGGACGGTAATGTAAATGCACTTAATTGGTTTGAGATATCTGTTGCAGATATAGACAGGGCAAAGAAATTTTACGAGACGATATTCTCGTGCGAAATGACATCGGCTGACATGATGGGCATGAAAATGGCCATGTTTCCGGGATCAGACAACATGAACGGAAAGGTTTCCGGGGGATTGGTGCAGGGCGACATGCATAAGCCAAGTATGGACGGCGCTAAGATATACCTGAATGGAAATCCGGATCTGAACAATGCACTGGGCAAAGTAGAGGCAGCCGGTGGAAAGGTAATCATGCCCAAGACTCACATATCGCCTGAAATAGGGCATATGGCATTCTTTATTGACTCTGAAGGCAATGCAATGGCGTTGCACTCTAACAATTAATTGACTCAAAAGAATCTTGCTACATGCACCCGGTGGTCGGGTGCATGTTTTTTTGTAATTGCATGACCCGTACCTATCGCAAACTGAACTAATTGCCTACCTCCCCCTGGAGTACAGCCTGATTTTGGAGTATTTGATAAATGCACTGTATGCTGACAGCCTGCAAATGATATAGCCATAAAACCCATCGAGAAAGCCCAGCTTAATAAAATACTCAGAAACAAAATGCCAGAAAGGCGAGAAAATCACCTTCAAGATGCTTGCTGATTTGCCGCGCTCTACGGCTGCCATAGCTGCCAACTCAGAATACTTTTCTATTTTCTGCAGATGCGCACTTATACTTGTAAAGCTATAGTGTAGCAAATCTCCCCTTAGTGTTCCTATCATCTCGCCTTGTTGAGGCTTCCAGTATTCATGTACTTTCAATTCCTGCCATGCTCCTTTGGTCTTGTCGTACAATCGCGTCTGATAATCGGGATACCAGCCACAATGCCTGATCCATTTGCCGCAATAGTTCGTGAGCCTTGACATCCGATAAACATTATTTTTGGCTCCTGACTTCACTAAAAGTAAACTCTCCCTGAGTTCTGGAGTGAGTGCTTCATCAGCATCGAGCGATAAAATCCAATTATTGGTAGCCTCTGCTGAAGCAATTGACTTTTGCCGGGCATATCCTTCGAAGGGCCGGCTGACAACCCTTGCACCAAGGGAAATAGCAATTTGCACAGTATTATCGGTGGAATTGCTGTCTACGACAACAATCTCATCGGCAACATCCTTTACCGACTCCAGACACCGGGCCAGATTTTTTTCTTCATTGTAAGTGATAACTGTAACGCTGATGCGCATCATAGGCCACATTTCCTATATGTAAAACCAGAATAAGAACGGTAAAAATAGTTATACATTGTCATTTAAAGCCGGTTTTATTGAATTATATTTGTCGCCCGGAACAATGCATTTAATTAAATGCGGGTATTTTAGGAAAATGAAGTAATTTTTAATTTTTTATTTCCTGTACTTTCCATACCTTTGCAGTCCGAAAAATTCATAAATAATGGAAGCCGTAGCTTTTGTACACGAACAACTAACCGCGAATAAGGAAATTCCTAAATTCAAAGCAGGTGATAATATCACTGTAAATTATAAAATTGTTGAAGGCGCTAAGGAACGTATCCAGTCTTTCAAGGGCGATGTGTTGAAGCGTCAGGGTACTGGCCACACACAGACTTTTACTGTACGTAAGATGTCTGATGGGGTAGGTG
>JAIOYR010000130.1 GCA_021740995.1 Taibaiella sp. | reverse complement strand
AGATGTACCGAAATCATTGACCTCTAGCATAACCGGAGGCGATTGGGCGAGTGACAATACTTCCGTTGTCATCATTGATTCAGCAACAGGAATTGCTATGGGTGTAACCGCAGGAACGGCAAATATTACGTATACCACTTTGCAGGGCTGTTCTTCATCGGTCATTCTCACAGCTGCTACTTGCCCAACAGGGGTGCAGACGGTGCCTCAAAATGACAAAATGAAGGTTTACCCTAATCCAGCGAATAACATTGTATCAATTTCAGTTTCCAGCGTTGAAGGCCAAATTGCAATTTGGAATATGACTGGAATAAAAGTTGCAGAACGTAAAATTTCTGATGTCAAAACATCGTTCGATCTAAACGCTTTAACAAGTGGCGTTTATTTGATCGTGTGGGAGCATGAACTGAGTAGAGAAGTGCAACGGTTGGTCATCAAATAAGAATTCCGCTTTGTGAACGTCATTACTCACTTGGATCGACGTCAAAATCAAAAAATTGCAACAAGGCAAAAGAAGACTGGACTTTTGAAAGAATGAAAGTGTAACTGTTCCTACACACTTTGAGAGGCTGGGAAAATCAGAGCCACTCAAATAAATCCCCGTCGCGGCGGGATGGTCGCAGGTGCTCCCAACCACAGGTCAGGACTGTCTTCCCGACAAAAGTTAAAGCTTAGCAGAAATGTTGGGCTTTATTTATGCCTCGGGGAATTAGCCCCAACCATTGGTCGGGAGTAGCGTGTCCGCTGAAGAGCGGGATAGTCGCAGGTGCTCCCAATATACCATCTACAAAAGCGATATTGGACTTTTGTTTTTTTACTTTAGTATTTTTGCAGTAAATTACTGATATGAAAGGTGTTAGCTTTATAACCGATGATAACAACCAGCGTACTGCAGTTATTATAGAACTGAAGACGATTGAGAAACATCAGGAAGAAGTTGAAGATCTGCTGGATGTCATAATAGCGGAATCTCGTAAAGATGAACCAAAACGCAGCTGGGAAGATGTAAAAAAGTCTTTAAAAAAGAAAGGTAAGCTATAATGTACCGGATCATTATCGGCAATAGTGCTGAAAAAGATATGGATAAATTACCACTTGCTGCTCTAAAGAAAGTGGCAACAGCCATAGATGACCTTTGTGCAGAACCCCGCCCACCCGGATGTAAGAAACTGAAAGGCTCATCAGAAAGCTTATGGCGAATAAGAGTAGGAGATTATAGGGTTATCTACTCTGTAGCTGATAAAATTGAAGTGGTAGATATAAGACGGGTAAGGCACCGCAAAGATGTTTATGAATAACGTAATAAAAGCGGGTTGAAAGCCATCCGGCAAAAGAGGTTTTTATTCCAATAACTCACCCACATAATTGAGAGCGAAAAAAACAGAGCGAAGTCTGCCTTCGCAAAAACTAAGGCAGATAAAAAGCGATGTGGATTTCACTCTTTTGCTATACGTTACGCGGGACGCTTGCAGGTAAAGAAGACCAAGGGAGACCCCTGGACTAGTGAGGTTGCCTGGACAAACTTCACTTCGACGGAGGCGAAAAAGGCAAGTCTGCTAATGCACCCCTTTATAGAAGTGTTTTGCTGAACCTCTAAAATGCCGTATTTTTGAATCTAATTAATTTAGAATGGAAACTCTATTGGTACTACCGGAAAATAATGAGCAATTGAAGGCGGTAAAAGCTATTCTCAAAGTACTACATGTGGATTTTATTTCAAAAAAGGGCAAGCAATATGACCCTGAATTTGTAAAGAAAATTGAGCTGAGCCGCAATCAGGTAAAAGAAGGTAAGATAACCACGCTAGACCCTGATGACTTATGGAAATAAGCATAACAAAAAAGGCAAAAGAAGACCTCACCTATTGGAAAAAAAGCGGGAACATTCCTGTTCAACAGAAAATATCAAAGCTGATAGAATCTATGCTAGTCAGTCCCTACGAAGGGTTAGGCAAACCAGAACCGCTGAAATATGAACTAACCGGCATCTGGTCTAGGAGAATAGATAAAGAACACAGACTGGTGTATGAGGTTGAAGAAAACAGAATCATAATTCTCTCATTAAGAGGACACTATTGAAGCTCAACTTAAATGTTGGGCTTTTTTCTTTTTAACGATAATGTTAACTGGCGCGACGGTATGGTCGTATTTCCGTTAACTATGCCCATTGCATAAATGAGTCCACCTTCGTAAAACTATGGCAGATAAAAATCGAAGTGGCTTATCCCATTTCCCGGGACAACCTTCTATCCCCGCGCTCAAAATCATATCTTCGGTAAAAAAAACAACTACATGCTATTATCGTATTTACTTGGCGAGTTCGAACATGAAGCGGCGAGCACCCGCAGGCTGTTGCAGGCAGTACCGCAAAAAGACCTTTCCTACAAACCGTCTCCCATCTCATGGAGTATGGGCGAGCTGGCGCAACACATTGCCACCATCTACCACTGGTACGTGGGCACCTTCACACAAGAGGTGTACGACATAACTGCAGACACACTGGAAAGAGGCGACCCAAACGACATAGAGGCTACACTGGAGTTGTTTGAACGCAATGTAGTGGAGGCTAGAGCAGCCCTGTACAGCATTACCGAAGAAAGCCTGCAGCAGATCTGGACGCTGAAGGCAGGTGAGCACACGATACTGGGACCAATGCCGAGAGGTATTGTGGCACGTGGATTCCTGTTCAATCACCTATATCATCATCGTGGTGAGCTGGTGGTGCACCTGCGTGCTACCGGCAATAAAGTACCCGGCATGTATGGCCCCACTTATGAAGACAGCAGGCCTGCAAAAGCCGCTGAATAAACTTATAATTTCTGTTTGAAATCTCGCTGTATCCGGGTGCTCGTGGAGCGTCAGGATGCTGCAAGGGAGCGACGATGATGGTTTGTAAATTTGCATTGTCTATGAAAACGCTGTTATGCTTAGCCTTACTGTTTCCGGTTATTTGCCATGCCCAGTTGGAACTGGGAGCCAATGCCGGGATTGCAAAATTCAGTGTGCTGAAAAAACACAACAATGTAGCATCCTACAAGACAGGAACGGTAGCAGATTTTACCGTAAGATATCTGTTTAAGCCGCTGTCGTTTGGTGTGGGCTACAGCTATGTTCCTCGGCTTTCGTATACCACCTCAGACACTACTGGCACCGTTGCAATAAAACCCCTGCATCACCTCTATGCATTCGGCAATTACAATTTCAAAAAGGGGCCGTATTTCGGCATTAATGCCGGATACACCAGTTATAAGATAAACGATCTTTTCAGCACTCACATAAATAGTGAAATTGCGTTTAGCACAGGTGTGTGCGTAGGCATTATCAGGCAACTATATCAGGGGTTCGGACTCAATATTCAGGCAGGAGCAAACATATTTTTCGGCAGTACCGGTGCCATTGTTTATTTTCCGGTTACAGCAGGATTGCACTATAGATTCGGACAATAATCAGTTTTGGCGATTTTATGCCGGCTGAAATTACACCCAGATGTGTATGGCAACCCGCTGTGTGTCCAGACACAACAATGACTGTTCCGCTTTTCTATTGCACCTGCTCTAAGACGCAGTACATTCACTTTCAGTATTAATTCGGGGAAAGTCCACTAAGTTTCAGAGCCGTAAATAGTCGTTCCTCAAAAAGTCACTTTCAGTTTGGGCAATAAAAATTGAAGCCCGTATATTATGAAGTTATAAACGAGTTGCCAACTGCGTATTGCCTCTGTTCGCCAGAGGTTCATGACTCGTTTAAAGTTCATGGCTGCAGCAGATAACATGACATTTATTTCATCACCTACTGTTCCTTTGAGATAATTACGGATCATCCGGTAGTCATGTTTCAGATGTCCTATTACTGGCTCTATGGCAGCTCTACGTCTATGGCGCTTTCGTTTAGTAATAGTTATGTTCTTATCAGGCCTTGGTGTGTGCAAAAGTGTATCGTCGATTTGCTTTGGTCCACGATATCCTCGGTCCAGATAAACTTCTTTCGCTTGTTTACCATTTAGACGTTTGTATTGTTCTAAAACTTTTGGCAAGGTTTTAGAGTCATGAAGCGTTTCTGTGAAATTCATAGCTCCAACTATGACACCGCTTTTCTGTGTTATTAAAAACGAGGCTTTACTACCAAATTCAAATTTCTTATGCTCCTTGCCTTTCGTGTAGCATTTGACCAGGGGTTCGTGTAAACTATAAATTTTATCTGTATCGTTCCTCTTTTGAGCCAGCACCTTGCCAAACAGCGAAAGTGACATCTCATGCTTATTAAGGGCGTTGGCTGGTAATTTCCTGCCTAGCTCACGCACTAACCTGCCTGCTATCGTCTTTACTTTTTTACTTGCCTTTCTAGCTTTAGACTCCCCACCTTTATTACGCCGCATGCGCTGCACGATGCTTAGCTTCTTTACTGTCCTGCTATAACTCTGTCGTAATTCTACCTGCTCCTCTGCCGCTATTGATTGACACTTCACTATGATTTTTTTGTACAACTTATCATCAGTAGGATAAGTTATATTCTTTTCCTGAACGGTAGTATCCCCACTAAGCGTGTCTTCATCAGCATCCTTACCATTGATCCGGATACTTTCTTTAAGTATCAGTTCAATGCCTTCCGGACCAATCCGCTTTCGGAACTCAACGAGTTCCGTAGCTACGCATGGGCGCTTGGGGGTAAATGTCTGAGCACCACCAAAGTATTGGTAGTACATATTCTCGCTCCATTGCTCCACCATGCTCTCATCACTCAAATTGCGTAATTGCTTTAGTATCAACAATGACACCATTAACCGAATTGGTTTGGCCGGTTTACCTTGAGTGGAACTATAGTGCTTAGAAAAAGCGGCATCAAAAACAGCCCATTCTATTCTATTAGCCAACAGAAATAGACTGTGCTTTTGATCCAGTTGGTCTGCAAGTGTAGCAAAAAAACCAAGTTGAGACGTGTTATTAGGCTTTGCAAGCATACAATAATCTGCAAGTTTTTGTACTACTAATTTACATTTCTTGCAGATTATAACAAGCCATTTCTTAAGTCTTGCCTTACCAGTAATATCTTACAGCCATTTTTGAGGGCCGACTAAATAGTACAGTTGACATGTACGATAAGATTGACGTAAATTTGCAAAAGTGTGCAAGGGGTAATAATAAATAGAAGGCGTGAATATTGTTACCGGATATACAATATCGGGAATTTGTCGCATATTCTCTCTTATGGGCTTTGTACCAAGCACCACCCTGAGAAAGACCCTGATTTTATTCCGATTGGCAATCCTGGGATTATCGGTGTTCGTGACGACACTCTCGTTAAACTCAAAGATTACGGAAACATCGGAGAATATGTTCCATTTTATTTTACACCCCGCTCTATTATGCAATACAATATCGTTTCTGGGTATTGGGCACCTGAAGTACCGAAACTACCGCCTCAATATTTATTAATTGTTCAATGCCGTATTGATGTCCTTGCAGGACTTGAACGTTTCTTTTTTACTGACGGGCAGGCAAACTCTAAACTAACCAAACACTATGCAGATTTACAATATATAAATGAAATAGATTGGCACTGTATACAGCATGGCGATTTTGGAAAGTCAGATGGAGACTACGATAGGTTGCGACGTTACCAAGCTGAGTTTTTAGTTCATCAACATGTGCCGGTCAATGCAATTAATGCTTTATTTGTATATAACGAAAAAGCGGCTACTTTTGTTAAGGAAAAACTGGCAGATGCCAGCAATACCAAATTAAGAGTTCATATAAAGTCTGAGCTGTTTTTTTGACGATATTATTTATGCT
>JAIOYR010000129.1 GCA_021740995.1 Taibaiella sp. | reverse complement strand
TTGCAAAGTAATTAATTTTCTTGGCTGATATTCACAAATTGTACCTGAAACCCTTTGTAGCAGGGGATTACATAGTTTGTTAAATTGTACCTGACCGTGTGATAATATCAATTTGAAGTTAATGAAATTTGTAGATTTCCGGTAGTGTTTACATTTAGAAATCTGGATAAAGCAGGTATTTTTTTCTGGTTTTCAGGAAAGTATCGAGGTCTTTTTTCCATGATTTTCGTATTTCCGATACGGGACTAGCATTTGTGATCTGTTTTTGAAGTGATTTGGTGCCTGCAAGGTTTGTGAAAAACGAGGTGAAGAATTTTTCTTTTTGCGGGTAGGCATTGTAGGCACGCTGCAACCAGCAGAGTTGAAGTTTATTATTGATCTTTTTAAGGATTTGCGCATTGGTGGGCGCAACATATTCTCCATAACATTCTTTTCCTTCGAAAGGCGGCTTTGCTGCACCGGTCATGCTTTGCGGTGTGAAGTGCCATGTGAATGCTGAGCTGAGTTCGGGATTGCCGTATTGCCTGAACGGCTTGTCGGTACCACGACCTACACTGACCACGGTGCCTTCGAACAAGCAAAGAGAAGGGTAGGCATAAACAGCCTCCATGGTGCGGAGGTTGGGTGATGGCGCTATAGGGAGGTGGTATTTCTTTTTGTGCGTATAGTTTTCGCATGTTACAACTTTGAGGTCGAGTGTGGATGCGTGGTCGAACCAATTTTCGCCGACGAGCATTTTTGCATATTCGCCTGCTGTCATGCCATAGACTATTGGTATTTGCTGCATGCCTACGAATGAGCGGCGATCGGTTTCCAGTACCGGGCCGTCTACATAAAATCCATTAGGGTTGGGGCGGTCGAGGACAATGAACGGGATGCCCTGCTCTGCACAAGCCTGCATGCAATACTCCATAGTGGAGATGTAGGTATAGAAACGCACGCCTACATCCTGCAGGTCGTATATCATTACATCGATTCCTTCAAGGTATTTTTTAGCGGGTTTCTTATTGCTGCCATAAAGCGAAATGACCGGTAGCCCTGTGGCGCTGTCGGTAGTGTTTGCAATGTGTGCCCCTGCGTCTGCATTGCCACGGAAGCCGTGTTCGGGTACAAAAATCTTTTTCACATTCACGCCGTGATTGAGCAAAATATCCAGCAGCGATGTGCCTTTGTATTCGGAAGTCTGATTGATAATAATGCCAACCCGTTTGCCCTTGATGAGCGGTAGGTAGGTGTCGGAAAGTGCGGCTGCCGGCCTGATGGAGGTGTCGGGTAGGTGACGGGAATAGGCTGAAATGCCGGAAAACAGGATGAAAAGTGTGATTATGTACTTCAATTTAACCTTTATTTCCCATAAAGGTACTTCTGCTTGCTATATAAAAACGTAACTTGCACGCTTATTTTAATCTAAAACGATAGATATGTCACACGTAAATAAGGGAGACAAGGTCAACGTGCATTACCATGGCCGCCTCACAGATGGCACTACTTTTGATAGCTCTGAAGGTCGCGAACCACTGAGCTTTACTGCAGGCGAAGGTCAGGTGATCAAGGGGTTTGACGATGCTGTAATGGCAATGAAACAAGGAGATAAGATTACTGTTACGATACCAGTTGCTGAGGCGTATGGCCCGCGCAATGACGATATGGTAATGGACTATCCTGTAAGTGAATTTCCTGCGGATATGAAACCAGAAGTAGGTATGGAACTGCAGATGGGTGATAATCAGGGTAATGTTTTCCCGGTAGTAATCGTAGGTATTAAAGACGAAATGGTAACGCTGGATGCGAATCATCCGTTGGCGGGTCAGGATCTGACCTTTGATCTGGAGTTGGTTTCGATAGGCTAAACTAATATTGTATCACGTAGTGTGCGAAAGTATGCTACCCATAAAAATGCCCCGACGGCGATTGCTGACGGGGCATTTTTATGTACTGATTTTTGCAGTAAGATCTATTGGAGGCCGTGCTCGCAAACCAGGTAAATAAGTTGAGTCATTGTGACAGCGCCCATCTTTAGCTCGCGGTGATTTACGTTTTCAAAAATATCGTTAGCTGTATGGTGGTAGTCGAAATAGCGCTGAGAGTCGGGTAGCAGACCGGCAGCGGGTACATTCATTTTGTTGTGAATTGGGCTAATATCTACACCGCCCTCTTCGTGAACGAAGTCGTACACGCCATACGGCAGAAAGAGCGATGCATAGCGCGATAGCTGCGCCTTTTTAGCTTCGTCCATTTCCATGCCTATACCACGAGGGGAGAAACCACCGGCATCGCTTTCGATTGCCAACAGGTGATTTTCGTTTGCAGCCTTTGCAGAGTCGAGGTAAGCCCAGCCGCCCTTGTTTCCATTCTCTTCGTTCATAAATAATACCGCCCGGATGGTATAGCGGGGTTTGTAGCCGATTGCTTTGAGGGTGCGCAGCACCTCAATGGACTGCACGCAGCCAGCGCCATCATCGTGTGCGCCTTCGCCCACATCCCATGAGTCGAGGTGGCCGCCAACGGTAATGATGCGCTCGGGTGTTTCGGTGCCTTTTATTTCTCCGATAACATTGTACGAGGGTCTAAGTCCATCGACCATGTGGCATTCGGAGGTCATTTTTGCTTTTACAGTGCCTCGTGAACAAGCATATTCGAGCGCATTGGCGGTGATATTTCCAATAGCCATTTCAGGTAGTTTTACCGAAACAGAATCGTCGTAATGCATGCTGCCTGTGTGTGGGAAATCGTCGATGCCGGTAGACATAGAGCGGATGATAACACCTACGGCGCCACGTTTTGCGGCTATGTTGGGGCTATTCCAGCGGTATGCAACTGCATCTCCATATCCTTCGAAACTGGTGAGGAAATCCTGACGAAACCTGTAGTTGAAAAATACGATCTTTCCTTTTACAGCAGCGTCTGGCAGCACCTTGAACTCATCGAAGTTTTGTACCATGACAATGGGTGCCTCCAGTGTTTTACCACCGGTGCCCTTGCTGTTGCCGAGCGAAAGTGCAGGCACTTGCCGGAAGTCTTTTTCCATGTTGAGCTCCAGTCGCTCTGCGCCACGGTGCCAATAAGGAACATTGACCGGTTGCAGCCATACCTTGTCGGCTCCGGCTTCCTTCATTGCCTTTTCGCCCCATTTTACTGCATTGGCTGCGGCTGGCGTGCCGCTGAGTCTGTGTCCTACTTCCTTGCAAAGTGTGCGGAGGTTGTCGTAACAGGTGCCGTGCAGCATGACCTCGTCTGATATTTTGCGAAACATCAATGAGTCCTGCGCGTGGGCAAAAGTAAAAGTGGATAATGCACTACAAACAAGAATAAAACCTTTCATGCCTTCTGAAGAATTGATGAAATAAATACTGGATGAACAATGTTGTGAATCGAAATTCACGGATATGGTTACGAAAGGGAGCGGTGAAAACAATAACATGAATCGTGCCCAAAAATGGCACGGTTGCTATAGTTATTCTTTGCCCGCTGCACCTTTGAACTGGTGAATTGTTTCTTTGAACAAGACATTGAAAGTAGTGAGTGAGCCGTAGATAGCAGTAATGTATTGCTGTAATTCTACCTTTTCATCATCTTCCATCACCTTGTGTGCGTTTATCTTCTGCTCCATGACCCGGAGGCGATCTCTGACCATAACTATCTTGTGAAAGAATGTTTCGATCGGCACTTCCTTTGATTGGAGGGTAGGGTCGCCTGGTTTTAGGATCATGTTGCCGCGGCGCCAGCGAGGGCCTATAGGCACCATTTGTGTGTCGTGGAGGCGCTGGTCGAGAATGTTGCTTAGTGCCTGCTCGATGTCTGCAATAGTAATGGTATCAACGCCCGATTCGCCTTCGGCTGCTACCAGTGTTTTAAGATCTGCATAGTCTTTGCTGATACTTTTAGTACCCTGTTGAGACTTGAACCAAATGATATAAAACTCAAGTGCGGTATCTACTACTACTCCTTTTCCAAAGTGCGGGTGGTCTACGCGGGAGCCAATTCCTAATGTTGTACTCATCAAATAAATTATTGTGCTACAAAGTAAAGAAAAGAACGATAATAATGGAAGGCAGGCTGAATACTATTTGATAACGGCACGCATAGGTACTGCTATCTGATCATTGCCAGTGCATTAGCTATTCTCTGTTTGTATACAATCAATTCGGCTGACTGGTCGGTAGTGTTGTCGTTGTCGATCATAAACCTGCTTCGCATATTGTTGTTCCAAATCTCGACGTACAATCCACCCTGGTCATGGCTGACAGGGGCGCCAAAGGTAATACTGGTGTCGCGGAGCAGTTCTGGAGGTATACCGGAAAGCAGTTCTTGTGCTACAATAAATCTGGAGTGGTCTAATGTAATGACCGGCTTGAATTCATAAGAAGAATTTATGTCAGGATATTTCATTCCTGTGTCTTTATAAAGGTTTGATATGTCTACTGAATAAATGTTCACGCAGTTTGTGGCGCATTCGCCATAAAACGAGCCAAAGATCAGACCTGAAGGGCTAACCAGTGTAGTCTGCTGATAGTGGTGTTTATGGCAACTAAACAAAGTGAGGCTAATGCAAATAATTAAGGCGACGATAGGTTTCATGATTTTAAGTTTGATGCAATTTAGGGCATTCTAACAATAGCAAACTGACCCAGGGTGGGTGAAATAATGCATGCAAGCGCCGTAAATATGTAGCACTGAATGCCGCTACGATAACGTCTTCGATTATCTTTATGTTCTTTTCTTAAGGAATAAAGCAATACAGAAAATGAGGTTGAACACCAGGAATATCACATTGACATAACGTGCAAATGGCGGTGCACCTTCGGGCCATACTTGCCCCATTAGCACGATCAGATTGAGGATAAGAAGCACAAGCAGTATCGGCTTTGATCTTGTATTCATTGTAATTGAAATTGCATGTGAAAATAAGCTATTTCCTCAATCAGGCACCAGAAAAGTGTGTAAAAATGGTTGTAGTGGAGAAAAAAAATGGGGTGATTCAGATCCTGCCCGGGGGTAGCTATTATTGGTTCGGAACGAGCGGAAAGCTAGTTGTGTGCTACCAGTTTGTTTTCCAGTTCGAGCAGTTGGGTTTCGTTAACTTTTACATCATACTCTGCGGTATAGAGCCTGATGATAGCTAGTACAAAGGAATTTTCTGCTTCGCGTGATTCTAAAGTAGTACCCAGGCCAATGCGAAAGCGCGCCAACTGCACATCCATGTTTTCCTTGGCGTATCGGATGTTTTCTCTGGCCAGGCGTAGCGCGGCGACTGCCAATGAATAATTGCGCCAAGCTGTACGATATTGCCTGCCAATTATGGTGTTTTGCTTTTCGAACATCAGTCCGTCGCGCATAGACTGGAGGGAAGCTACTTTTGCCTGGCGGCGCAGATTGCCACCCATGAAAAGCGGAACTGAAAGGTTGACCGATCCATTAGCGCCGTAGTTCTGACTAAAAAGGGCGAAGCCTGTGGCGCTGGTGCTGCGGTTGTAAACGTAGCCGCCATTGAGATTGAGTGTAGGCAGGAAGTAGGTGCGGGCGATATCTTCGTTGATCCGGGAAAGGTGGGCATTTCTATGCCACGCGCTGAGGGACAAATTGATGTCGGCTAGCTTATCTTTTCCTTCGGGTTTCAATGCCGTGTTGACCTGCAGGCTGTCGTCGACAATATAAAGCTTGTCTTCGTTTTCGCCCATAAGTACGCTAATGGAGTCGCAAGCCTGTGCAAAAGTGGCTATGTATGCCAGCGAGTCGGCCTGACGTGCATTGTAGTCTACCAGTGCCTGCAAGTAGTCGACCCGGGCACC
>JAIOYR010000128.1 GCA_021740995.1 Taibaiella sp. | reverse complement strand
GTATTAACGAGCTGCGGTGGCAAGGGGGCAGACTCTGGCGGGGTGGCATATAATTATTGCTTACCTGTCGCACAAGGGGTGAGTTAAGAAAAAAAACAGAGGGGCACGATTGGAAAATCGAACCCCTGCCAACATCTGAACTTTGATATTGGGTCTGTTTGACCAATTTTTAATCTCAATCTAGTTTAAATCGGATAGGTATAGCCATTACAGCACGCACTGCTTCTCCATTCTTATCTAAGCCCGGAGTCCACTTTGGCAATAGGCGGGTGACTCGCAAAGCTTCTGTGGAGAGCGTAGTGTCTGGTGACCTGGCAATCTCCGGGTTAGTTACTTCTCCATTTTCGTTCACTACGAATCGAACGATAACCTTTCCTTCAATTCCTTTGCTTCGTGCCTCATCGGGGTATTTGATGTGCTCACTCAGAAATGTAGTGAGCTCATATTCCGCTTTTGGCATCCGGGCGATATCACCCGAAGCTGTCTTTTTTGCAAAAGGTATCTCACCAGTGGCATTTGTCACTGCCACATCTTTGCTAATGGGCGTAGGTTGACGGTTACAACTTTGCAAGTAGGTGAGACCTGCAACTAGAAATGCGGTGGCGAGGCCAGACCGGATAGCGATGGCGCGCAGCTTGGTGCGGCTCTTTGGTTTGTTCTGTAGCATAGTAATTCTACGTTTTATTGGGTGATGAAAAAATGTATGCATTAGGGAGAATTGCGTTGTGCCGAAAACTGAGTTAAGCAGCGTGGAAGTATAGGGAGCTACGCCGGCGGTTTCTGAACCATATCTATCGGCCTGAAACTCGTGTATTGCACGTAGCTCATTGGTGATCAGCGGGAGAAATAGATTGGGCCAGAAAAGGCACCTCAATACCTTCATGACCACAATATCCAGACTATGCCGCTGCAATACATGTACCTTTTCATGGTTTAGTATGTCCGGGTCCTGCTCTAAACCCGGGAAAAATATATACCTGTTGAAGCTGCCAGGTCCTGTGCCGCAGTTGGTGATAACTTTTATGTTTCCGGGAATTGTCACATAAAACTTGCCCTTCAGAAATTGGCGATAGGCACGGTATTCCATAACTAGCCGACCCAACATAAGGGCGCCAACAAGTGCATAGAGCACAATACATATTTGAACGAAGGAAATTCCCGAAGTCCCTACCGGCATTTTCTTACTGGCAAGTATGGTAATATCCGGCAGATTGAAAACAGTACCGGCTAGCATAGGCAGATCTGGTACAGTGGGGAGCACAAGAAAGGGTAGTACTGGTGCCAGCAATGCAGACAGCAGCAGATAGAACCTATTCCAGCTATGCACCTCCCGGTTGCGCAGCAGCAATACATATGCCAGATAGAACACGCCAGTGTATGCCGTAGTTTGAATGATGTAATTCATATGCCTATTTTTTTGAGTTTTCGTTTTTCAAATCACTGAGTATTTTTTCCAGTTCGGTGATGCTTATATCCTTGTCTTTGGCAAAAAAGGAGAAGAGCTCGCTATAAGACCCACCAAAATATTTTCCTACAAACTGTTTCATTGTTTTCCGGCTGTAGTCGTCTTTTAAAACCAGTGGGTAGTATCTGTTGGCTTTGCCAAATGACTCAAAGCCCACAATTTCCTTGTCTGCCAGAATTTTTATGTTGGTACTCACCGTGTTGTAGTGGGGTTTGGGTTCCGGCATTTCGTCTACAATATCTTTTATAAACGCTTTTCCCAGTTTCCAGAGTATCTGCATGATGTCTTCTTCGGCCTTTGTAAGCGGTTTGTAATTTGCTTTTTTGATTGTCATCTACTAAGTTTTTAGTAAAACTACTAATTAATTAGTATTAAAACTAAAAACTTAGTAGGTTTTTTAAAAAATAATTTTAGAAGTGTACGAAGGGAGGTTCTGGAGTGGGAGGTAGCTATCTTTATTTTAACTTATCTTTTTAATCTGTTGTAATCGGTGCCAAACCTTTTATCAACTATTCAGTTATCTTTGTTCGCTTCATTAGTAAATCGATAAATGAAAAAAATTGCACTTTTCCTGTCCGCCGCATCTGTATTTTTGTTTACAGCTTGTTCTGAAAAATTCGAGGTTGCTGCGCCTTACAAAGACATCACCGTTGTGTACGGTTTTCTGGATATGAATGATACGGCGCATTATGTGCGTATACAGAAGGCATTTATAGATCAGGACAAGAGTGCTGTGAAAATGGCTCAGGTTTCCGACTCCAGCTTCTTTTCTAATCTGAACGTGCGTATAGAACGTTATCTGGTCTCTGGTAATAATATGTATGTCGACTCCATTCACCTCAATAGGGTGGATCTTACGGCAGAAGGTTATCCAAAGCAAAGTGGTACGTTTTTTAACTCGCCTAATTATGCTTACAAGTTTACGGATGCCATTGACGCTAAATACATTTACAGGATAAAAATCACCAAGGGCTCTACAGGACTTACCGATTCGGCCGATGCGGTGATAATAAGCAACAAGCCAACTGAGTTTAATGTGCCGGTTCTTGATGATAATAACCTGAACCTTGCCGGACTGAACTTTTTCTCGATACTGAGTAAGAGATATGTAACAATAGATGGCGTATATAAGCCAGAGTTTGGTTACGAATATGCAGGTGCTACCAGTCCGGCCAGTATTGCCCAGGCTACTATCAGGTTTAACTGGGATGATTCGGATATTATTACCAAGGTACATACACCAAGGTATTATGACTATGACGCAGGTTATACTTATCTGGATAAGGGAACACAGTTTGCCTACAAAGTAGAAAATACCGACTTGTATGCAGCGCTGAGTTCTGGAATGGGTACGGCCCCGGTCAATGTTGTTCGGCTATTGGACCGTTGCGATATCACTGTTTATATGAGTACGTCTGATTACAGCAGTTACCGTCAGGCCACGTTGCTTTCCGGTAATGGACTTACGGGTAGTGAAATAGCTCCGGTATATACCAACGTAAAGGGTGAGGATGTTTTGGGTTTGTTTACCTCTCGTGCTATGCGTACAGGCAAGATCACCATTACACCTAAAACAATAGATTCGCTTATTGCCAGCCCGATGCTGACGCATACTAACCTAAAGGGTACGGTGTACAGGTAATTTGCTCTATTCTCAATAGTTCCTAAACACACTCAGAGTTGAAATCAAGCGTTTCTTTATTGCTGTTGGTTCTGGTGTTTTTTGCACAATGTGCAACGGGGCAAAATGCTATTGTAGAAAATGACCTCTCTCTAAAATATGTAATGCAACCAACCAGTAGTAAGACTGATAAGTCGCCTCTGGTTATATTGTTGCACGGGTATGGAGGTGATGAGCAGAACCTTTTCCAGTTGAGGCGGTATTTTCCTGAAAATTTTATCATAGTAGCTGCCCGTGCTCCGCAAAGTGTACCGGGTGCTGGTTACCGGTGGTTTGAAAGGGACAATTCTATCAGAAAATATACGGGCAGGAAGGAAGATCTGGAACGAAGCCGGAAACTGGTATTGAAGTTTACATCAGAAGTTGTGAAGAAATATCATGCCGATCCTACGAGGGTATATGTAATGGGCTTCAGCCAGGGGGCTATAATGAGCTATGAAGCTGGGTTGACGGCGCCCAAACTATACAGAGGCATAGGTGTGCTGAGCGGATTATTGCCACAGTCGTTAAAGCCCATGATTGCAAAACCGGATGCACTGTCGCAATTAAGGATTTTTGTGGCCCATGGCACCGCAGATGGCGTGCTTTCATTCGAGGATGGTAAAGCTGCGGTTGACCACCTTATTTCTCTGGGCCTGAAGCCAGCGTTTCACAGCTACAAAGACATGGGACATAACATCTCGGCAGATGTGGTGACTGATCTTGTGAAATGGCTGCAAACTTCCTCAAAATAGCAGATGTCTTTTTTCTTTAGCAGTCTTTAGGTTTGCTTAATTATCAGCATCAACTTACGGTCTTAAAAGCAAACACCCCGCTGAAAACGGGGTGTTTGTATAAATTTACATTATGCCTTTTACGTCGTCTTAAAGTGTGACTAGCTGAACGCCAGATCTACAAGTTTTGTCTGCTCTGCTGCATGCTTTTTAGCAAAGCCGGTTGCAGTAGATGCGCTGGCAGGACGGCTCAGGTACTGCATTGGGAAAGCAGGAACACCAGTCTCAGTTGGCACAGCCAGGTTCATTTGCAGATACCAGTAAGCACCCATGTTCTGCGGCTCTTCCTGTACCCAGGTCCATTCTGCCTTTTTGTATTTTGCACGCAATGCCTGTAATTGTTTTAATGGCAGCGGGTAGAGTTGTTCCATCCTCACGATAGCCACGTCATTTCGGTTTTCGGTGAGTTGTTTTTCACTCAGATCGAAGTACATTTTCCCAGAGCACAACAATACCTTTTTCACCTTCGACGCTGTTTTTATAGTCGGGTCATCGATCACTTCTTTAAATCCGCCTGAAGTAAACGCTCCGATTTCAGAATAGGAGCGTGCATGTCTGAGGTTTGCTTTTGGCGAAAAGTTGATAAGTGGTTTGCGGAATTCCCACATCAGTTGCCTGCGCAATGAATGAAAGAAGTTGGCCGACGTAGTAATATTGGTTATTACCATATTCAGCTCCGCACAATTTTGAAGAAAACGCTCCAATCTGGCACTGGAATGTTCTGGTCCGCCGCCCTCATATCCATGAGGAAGTAATAACACCAGTCCGTTCATATTGGTCCATTTTTGTTCTGCGCTGGCTATGTACTGGTCTATGATAATTTGCGCTCCGTTTGCAAAGTCACCATATTGGGCTTCCCATAACACCAGGTTGTGGGGATTTGCCATGGCGTATCCGTACTCAAAACCCAGTACGGCATATTCGCTCAGCAAAGAGTTGAACAGAAATGCTGTGCCCTGATCTTCTTTTATTCTGTCCAGTCTGCTGTAAGGCTGATTATTGTTCTGATCATAAATAACAGCATGCCTGTGCGAAAATGTGCCTCGCTTGATATCTTCTCCGCTAAGGCGCACATCGCTTCCTGAGGCAACCAGACTAGCATATGCCATCAATTCGCCAGTAGCCCAGTCGATTTTTTCTTCCGCCTTAAACAATTTGATCTTATCATTGATGAGTTTTTCCACTTTTTTCAACGGGCTGAAATTCTCAGGCCATTGCATGAGCGCATCAAAGTAACTTGTAAATTGCTCCACGGTGATGGAAGTGTCGGGTGACTGATCGAAATCGGCATCCGTGGCTTTGCGCAACTCTTTCCACCACAGTTCTGGTTTCTGATATTTGTAGGGTAGTGGCTTTTGTTTTACCTCATCGAGCCGCTCCTGCATTTCACCCCAGAAACGAGTCTCCATTTCCTTGGCAAGATCTCTTGCTTCGGCGTCGCCGCACTTGAGCAGGTACTGCGTATATACTTCGCGAGGATTGAGGTGTTTGTCTATCAGCGCGTATAACTGAGGTTGGGTGAATTTTGGTTCATCGCCTTCGTTGTGTCCGTGTTTGCGATAGCAAACCATATCTATAAAAACATCTTCGTTGAACTCCTGTCTGTAAGCCGATGCGAGCATGCAGCATTTAACAACTGCCTCTGCGTCGTCGCCATTTACATGCATTACCGGGCAATGCAACATTGCCGCTACACTGGTGCAATAGTCAGATGAGCGTGCATCATCAAAATCTGTTGTGAACCCAATCTGGTTGTTGATGACAAAGTGAATAGTACCGCCAGTGTTGTAGCCATCCAGGCGCGACATCTGCAGCAGTTCATAAATAATTCCCTGTCCTGCCACAGCTGCAACGCCATGTATAAGAATAGGTAATACC
>JAIOYR010000127.1 GCA_021740995.1 Taibaiella sp. | reverse complement strand
GTTGGCAATAACTTGTGAAACTCTTCGGCTACCATAGGTGGCGTAATAGTGTCATTCTTGCCCCATATCAGACAAACAGGTATTTTTATTTCATTGAGTTCATCGCCCAGATTATGACGTATTGCAGACCGCGCAAGCGCTATAATTTTCAATGCTTTAAGCCTGTTATTGATGATCCCGAATACCTCATCTACAAGTTCCTTTGTAGCTACATTAGGATCATAAAAAGTAAGCTCAGTTTTTTTCTGCACGTAGTTGTAATCGCCACGTTTAGGGTAAGTTTCACCCATGCCGTTTTCAAAAAGGCCAGAACTTCCGGTAAGTGTGATTGTTTTTACAAGATCTGTATGCTTTAATGTAAACACCAGCCCCACATGGCCACCCAATGAGTTTCCGAGCAGGTGCACATTATGTAGCTTCCTTTGTTCGAAAAATTTGTAAACGTACTTGGCAAGCCCCGATACGCTTGTTTCTATCAAGCTCAGATCGTAGAGTGGTAGCAGGGGTATGATAACCAGATGAGTTTGCTTAAAATAATCAACCAGGTCCTTGAAATTGCTGAGTGCCCCAAACAGGCCATGCAGCAAAACCAAGGGTTCTCCTGCGCCCTCTTCTACATACTTATACTTGCCCGAATGCTTTATTTCGTAGTCCATTAATCTTCTGTGTATGCTGCTAAAATACTATTGTTTAGGGTAAAAATACAACTTAGTGGTGATGCCCGCATAAAATTGATCTGTTTTAGGGCAGTCTGTATCGCCTCAGACTCAAATATTATAGTCAAAACTGCTATGCGCTTCAATATATACCTAAAAAAAGCAAGGCTTCAGCTTGCGCTGAAACCTTGCTTACACCTTATGAAAAATATACCCACCACAAATGTACATCTTTTTCTGAAAATACAATCATTTGGTTTGTTAATTTTCTTTTTTGTGAAGAAAATGTAAAATGGGAATCTGCGAATTACCTTTGGTATACATATTGATATATGGTGAGCATGACAAACAGAATTCTGGTACTATTACTGGCATTGATTTCTTTTTCTGCATCAGGGCAGGAAAACCCGGGTTTTCTACGAGACTCCGCATTTATGCTCCCTGAAGCAAAGGTGACCTCTACCTGGTTGAACGATACCGACCGGTACCGGTACAATCAGATGAAGTTTTACGTTACGACCATTCTGCCATACCTCAATGCGTCTACCAAGCTGTTTAAAGAAGTAAATGAAGTGGTAAATGACAAGTCTGTGCGTCGCAAAGAACGCAGACGTTATGTAAATACAAGAGAGGATGAAATGAGGACTCAGTTTGAAGATAAAATAAAGGAGCTGAACACGACACAGGGCGCACTTTTGGTAAAGTTGATTTCCCGGCAAACAGAGTTGAATCTATACAACATACTGCAGGAGTTTAAAAACCCGCTGACTGCGGTAAAATGGCAGGCATGGGCCCGGATGAACGGAATGAATCTGGACCGGAAGTATCATCCTGAAGAGGAAAAGGACCTTGAAAACATAATGGATGAACTTGGGTATCCGTTGCCGCAGGGGTATTCAAAAGATTATGTGAAAGGGTGACGGCCTCGTTAAGTAAGCGTTATTGTTTAATTATTTTTTTTTCTTTCGGGTACAAAATCTAACTTTAGACTGATTTTCTAACCATGAAGCAACCTCCATATTCATACGCTGAAGCAAAGGATATTTGTGAGAGTTTTCAGCACCTCAAAGGTCAGTCATTTAATAAGACAGGTACTAGTTTAATAGACCTCGTTGTAGTTTCTCCTTTTGATCATTTCAAGAAAAACAGGTTTATCATGATATACCTGATGCTGAATGATGCAAAGGCAGCACTTGAATTGGATTATACAGGGTTACAGTACGATATAATGCTGATTTCAGGCTCTATAAACGACAAGGGTATGGAGCATAAAGACCTTAATAGCTGGCTTTCTGAGCATGAGGAACATGCAGAACTTGAATTCAGTTCGCCAGACCCAAACATGCAGGTACATCCCTGATTGAAGGTAGCAATTACAGCAAACAATAGAATAACATCAAACTTGCACTTATGTGCTTACTGCCCTCAGGCAGTAAGCATTTTCTCTAGTGCGCCATCATAGGCCTGTTTCCAGTCGCCTACATAGCCCCAGTGTTCTTCGTCTATACAGATTTCTTTTTTGGCGTTCACGTGGCCAATGCGGCTAAACGGTATTCCTTTTAATTCGGCTTCAAACATGGCACTAAGATCCGGATTTACGGTAACTACAACCCTGCTTTGTCCCTCACCAAACAATGTGGCATCCTTACGAACATTCTTATCGGTGTGCACAGAAAAACCAAGGCCATTTACCATGGCGCTTTCGAGCAGACAGGCAAATAGTCCGCCTTCTGAAATATCATGGGCAGATTTTATCAGTTTTTCTCCTATCAGCCTGAGTATGCCTTGTTGCAAAGTAAACTCTTCTTCCAGGTCAAAGTGAGGTGCGGGGCTATGGGTTACGCCACACAAGTGGTGCAGGTACTCAGAGCAGTTAATGTCGTCAGTGTTCAATCCCAGCAAATAGATGGCATCGCCTGCGTGCTTGAAGCCAAGTGTCATTTTCTGATCCAGCGATTCCATTACGCCCACCATACCTATAGTGGGTGTAGGGTATACAGGCCCGTCCTCGCTCTGATTGTAGAAGCTTACGTTGCCACCTGTTACTGGTGTATCAAGCTTGAGACATGCAGCTCCCATGCCCTTGATAGCATGTACAAACTGGTAGTATACTTCAGGATTGTATGGGTTACCGAAATTGAGACAATTTGTGATAGCCACCGGCTGTGCGCCACTGCAAACAATATTGCGGGCCGCCTCACATACCGCTATCATTGCGCCTTTGTAAGGATCTGCAAATACATAACGGCTGTTGCAGTCGGTAGTTACTGCCAATGCTTTATCAGAGCCATGTACCCTTACTACTGGTGCGTCACTGGGTGCATTTGTATGCGTATTGCCCGTGCCCACCATGCTATCATACTGGTCGTAAATCCAGTGTTTGGAAGCTATGTTTGGCAGTTGAATCAGTTCATAAGCAACGCCTTTCAGGTCGGCAGGTACCGGAATTGATTCAGGGTTGAATTTGTTGATCTCTTGAAAATAAGCAGGTTCGCTGTATTCGCGCTCATATACTGGTGCGCCGCCGCCCAGTACCAGACTTTCAGCAGGTACATCAGCAACAAGCTCACCGTTCATATAGTACTTCAGGTTGGTGTCTTTAGTTACCACTCCTATTTCCTCGCAGTGTATATCCCATTTGTCGAAAATAGCCTGAACTTCGCTTTCACGGCCTTTCTTGACTACAATAAGCATACGCTCCTGACTCTCACTGAGCAGCATTTCCCATGGCTTCATATTGTCCTGCCGAGTGGGTACTTTGTCCAGATGAATGATCATACCATGCTCACCCTTGGCACTCATTTCGCTGGTACTGCAGGTGATACCTGCGGCACCCATATCCTGCATGCCTATCAATGCACCTGTAGGAATCATTTCCAGACAGGCTTCAAGTAGTTTTTTCTCTTCAAACGGATCACCCACCTGTACTGAAGGCAGTGATTCGGCGCTGTTTTCGTTAATATCGGCCGATGCAAATGACGCACCGCCAATGCCATCTTTCCCTGTAGATGCCCCCACGATGTACACCGGGTTTCCCTCGCCATGCGATGTAGCAGAAACCGTTTGGCCCACACGTACCACGCCAACACTCATTGCATTTACAAGTGGGTTGGTCTGGTAGCAACTTTCGTAGTATACCTCGCCGGCTACAGTAGGCACACCAAAGCAGTTGCCGTAGTGGCCGATACCTTTTACCACGCCCTTTATAAGCCAGCGTGTTTTGGGGTTGTCTACTTTACCGAATCTCAAAGAGTTGAGTGCTGCAATAGGGCGTGCACCCATAGTAAATATATCGCGGTGAATGCCGCCAACACCTGTAGCTGCTCCCTGAAAAGGCTCGATTGCAGATGGGTGATTGTGGCTCTCTATCTTGAAAACGCAGCCCCAACCGTCGCCTATGTCTACGAGGCCGGCATTTTCTTCTCCCGCCTTCACCAGTAGCTTGGCACCGTCCCTTGGCAGAGTCTTGAGCCATTTTATAGAGTTTTTGTAACTGCAATGTTCACTCCACATCACAGAGTACATTGCTGCTTCAGTAAAATTGGGTGTACGACCCAATACTTCCTTTATTTTTTCGAATTCTTCTTCGCGAAGGCCCAATTTCAAGGCTTGTTCGAGTGTGGCTTGCATAGCGGTAAAAGTACAATTTTAAGTACAATTTTACTCAAAGACGGAATTTTCCCTTAAATATAAAGTATTACAGAATGTGCGGTGTTTTTGAGGTTATGCACATGTGTAATTATGCGCATGTGTTGGCCGTTTTAGCTATAAAAGTCGGAGTTATGCACAGATATGCACACCAATACACCGGTTATCCACATCTAACTAAGGCGATTTTTGCCTTAAAAACCCCTCAAAACCGCTCCAGCAGTGAGTTTTAGTACATATATCATTATGTGGATAAATATGTAGCACGATTAGTTGCATTTCTGGGTGGGAAAAAGTGTAGATTTGTGTTGTATTTATCCATCAATAACATAATGACCAGTTTTCTCGGTGAAGGTGAAATTGCAATGGACTCTAAAGGGAGATTCCTGCTGCCAGCTAAAAT
Source organism: Taibaiella sp. (assembly GCA_021740995.1). Lineage (GTDB taxonomy): Bacteria > Bacteroidota > Bacteroidia > Chitinophagales > Chitinophagaceae > Nemorincola. Next base: position 1,094 of record JAIOYR010000127.1, on the reverse strand, counting down.
CAGCAGGCAGATCCCTGAAGGTATGGGGGATAAGTTTGTGATGAACAGAGGGTTTGAGAAGTGCATTACGATATATACGATGGACGTTTGGAATGTGATATACAACAAAGTAAGCAGGCTAAACGATTTTAAAGAAGAAGTAAGGAGGTTTAAAAGACTGTTTCTCAATGGTGCATCACTAGTTGAGCCAGATAGTGCAGGCCGCATACTGGTAGCTAAGCCGCTACTGGAGTATGCAGGAATATTTAAGGATGCTGTATTGACGTCGCAGGGCAATAAATTGGAGTTGTGGGATAAAGATACGTATTATAAATATCTCGGCGAATTTTCTGGTGGTTTTAGTAACCTGGCAAATAATGTGGCGAACGATTTTGGTAACCCTTTTGATATTCTGCCCAATGGACTCAACTAAATTCTACCACACAACAGTGCTTTTGAAAGAAGCAGTTGATGGGTTAAATATAGTAAAAAATGGCGTTTATGTAGACGCAACATTTGGTGGTGGCGGACATAGCAGGGCGATACTGGAGCAGTTGGGACCAGACGGAAGGCTCATAGCATTTGATCAGGATGCAGATGCATGGGTGAACAAACCAGAGGATGAGCGGCTGGAGCCAGTGACAGAAAATTTTAAATACCTGCGTCGTTTTTTACGATTGCATGGACATAGTGAGGTTGATGGGATCCTTGCGGATCTGGGAGTAAGTTCTTTTCAGTTTGATACGGGAGACCGTGGTTTTTCCATCAGGTTCGACGGGCCACTGGATATGCGCATGGACAAGCGGGGTGATCTGACAGCAGCACTGGTGATCAGGAATTATTCTGAACCACAATTGCATATGCTGTTTGAGCAGTATGGAGAGGTTCGCAACTCTAAGCAGCTTGCTAAACACATTGTTGCGCAACGCGGCACACAGAAGATACAGACTATTGCAGGTCTGAAAGCAATGCTGGGTCCGGTGATCAGGGGAAATCCCAACAGGTACCTGGCACAGGTTTTTCAGGCACTGAGGATAGAGGTGAACGATGAACTGGGTGCGCTGAAAGACTTGCTGACACAAGCGGCGGCAAGTCTGAAGCCCGGAGGGAGATTG
>JAIOYR010000001.1 GCA_021740995.1 Taibaiella sp. | reverse complement strand
CTTGGTAATGAGATACCCCAGATGATGCTGGGTGATGATATCGAGCACAAACCAGTGATTGTATATCTTGATGTTGGGGTATTGTTTTGTGGCCTCCACCAGTGCCCGCTCTATCTCAAAACCCGTAATATCCTTGTGGTGCAGTATTCGGTTCTCAGAATGGCCACCCTCCTTGCCACGCATATAGTCGCCCTCGTTGTCTTTATCAAACCTCGCGCCCCAGTCTATTATCTCATTTACCCTGTCGGGCCCTTCTTTTACCACCATATCTACCACCTGCTCATTGCACAGGCCATCGCCGGCCACCAGGGTATCTTCAATATGCTTTCTGAAACTATCCTTCTCCATATCGTTGACCACTGCAATACCACCCTGTGCATACTTGGTGTTGGTCTCGTCGGTATTGGCCTTGGTAAGTATCGCTATAGTCTTATCCGGGAATCGTTTTGCCGTTTTTACTGCTACGGTGAGCCCGGCAATACCTGAGCCTATAATAAGGAAGTCTGTTCTTAACATAGGTGAAAGGTAGCTTGAAAACCAAAAATTACCAACCAAATCTTGTTCCTTCCGCATGTTTCATTTTCATATTCAACCAATGCAATGATATTTCACTAATTTTGCAACTTTATATACACACAACATGGGTTTATTCGACAAACTTTTCAGGCGCAACAAGGAACAGGAAGAGCAAAAGGAAGCACTTGATCAGGGTTTGCAAAAAACAAAAGAAGGTTTTTTTAGTAAACTGGCTAAAGCCGTAGCCGGCAAAGACAAGGTGGATGAAGAGGTGCTGGATCAGGTGGAAGACGCCCTGATAAGTGCCGATGTGGGTGTAGATACTACCGTGGCTATTATAGACCGCATTGAAAAGCGGGTTTCGAAAGATAAGTATATAGGCACTTCTCAGCTCAACCAAATATTGCAGGAGGAGATAATGGGTATGCTCACTGCAGCCCCTTCCAATGAGTTTGCCACATTTGATGTGCCTGCCGGAAAACGACCCTACGTGATACTGGTAGTGGGCGTGAACGGTGTGGGCAAGACCACTACTATAGGCAAGCTGGCGCACAACTTCAAGAAGAATGGCAAGAGCGTATTGCTGGGTGCGGCAGATACCTTCCGCGCGGCAGCAGTAGACCAGCTGACTATATGGAGCGACCGGGTGGGTGTGCCTATAGTGAAAAAGGAAATGGGCAGCGACCCAAGTTCGGTAGCGTTTGATGCGGTGCAGAGTGCCATAGCACGCGAGTCGGACGTGGTGATAATAGACACTGCTGGCCGCCTGCACAACAAGTCTTACCTGATGGATGAGCTGGGCAAGATAAGGCGTGTGATCAGCAAAAAAATGCCCGATGCCCCCCACGAGGTACTACTGGTGCTGGATGGCAGTACCGGACAAAATGCCATAGAGCAGGCCCGCCACTTTACCGCTGCAACGGACGTAACTGCCATAGCAATCACCAAGCTGGATGGTACTGCCAAGGGCGGTGTGGTGCTGGCAATAGCCAATCAGTTCCGTATTCCGGTAAAATACATTGGCGTAGGCGAAAAGATGGAAGACCTACAGATATTCAACAAGGAAGAGTTTGTGGATAGTTTGTTTAGCCTGAAATAGTTAAACACCACTACTCACTCCCAGTAATTCCAGTAAATGCCCCAGCCCTTCGGTTGCGGGCATTTCTATTGGCACTACATTGCTGTAGCGGCTCACTGATGGTATCTGTTTGTCTATGACATACTTGGTTACTTTTTCCTTTACATAGTCTACCAGCCCGGCGGCAGGATACACTGCCAGCGATGTACCCACCAGCACAAAAATGTCTGCCCCGTACATGGTGGGTATGGCCTGCTCTATCATAGGTACCGGCTCCTCGAACCAGACCACATGCGGGCGGTACTGACCACCATCTGAGGCTTTCTGGCCCAGCGATATATCTTTGGTGATTTTATATAGTTTATGCTCGTTCTTTTCGCTGCGCATTTTGGTGATTTCACCATGCAGGTGCAGTACGTTCTTTGACCCTGCCCGCTCGTGCAGGTCGTCTATGTTTTGGGTGACTATGTGCACATCGTAATGGTCTTGCAAAGCTGCAAGGGCCAGATGTGCTGCATTAGGTACAGCTGCCAGCACGTCTCGTCGGCGCATATTGTAAAACTCCAGCACCAGCGCAGGGTCTTTGCGCCAGGCTCGGGGTGTGGCTACATCCTCTATATTGTATCCTTCCCACAGGCCATCGCTATCCCGAAAGGTGCGCAAACCGCTCTCTGCACTGATACCTGCACCCGTAAGCGCTACCAATTTTAGCTTAGACATTTGTGTTGTTTTGTGGTTACTAAATTACCGATTTTGGTGGATAAACCTTGCTGAGATGTCTAGACCACACACGAGAAAACCCCGACCCTAAAGGGAGATGTGGCGTGAGCGCAGTAGCCCCCCTCCCGATAGCCATAGTGACTGCAGGGAGATGTCAATTGAGCGCAACTCCCAATATAGTTGTGCAATTTAGCTGGCGGAAAACTCTCACTCATTTTTACAAAAATCTCTAACGGGACTTTTTGTGTTTATTAAATTGATAATCAAGCAGTTGCAATTGTAATGTGCCTTCAAAATCTCCCAAAAATCTCCCACTTTTTTCTCCCACTTTTCCAAGACTTAGGTGTGGCACACTTTGGGAAGTGTGCCACACCTACTCCTGTTTTAACCGGGAGAATTTACATTCCCTGCGCGAGAAAACCCTCCCGATAGCCATCGGAACTAAAGGGAGATGTTGTGTAATAAGAGAGGCCATAAGCCTTGAATTAATACTCGACAGTTGCAATTCCTTTCCGACTTTTTCCGACTTTTTCCGGCACCGGAAATACCTGAAAGCAAGTGTGGTGAATGGTTTCAGCTAATTTTGCTGACATTTTGCTGACATGAAAATTTCTGCTGACAATCAGAAATGTGCTGTAAAAAACTCCACGCTACTTGCCACAAAAATTATGCCAGTGTTGATGACGTTGCTGGATTAGAGGGAAATATTTAGGAAACGGGTGAGGATATTCAGAAGCGGGACGCTTCGGGATTGTAGGACGCAGCGAGACGCTGCGACCAGTGGGGTGGTATATCATTAGATGCAAGGCAGTCGTTTCGCAAAATACCATTGAAATGTATAGTTACTCACCCGTAAGTTTACCACCCCAGCTGTAAAAAGCCGTCGCTTTTTTACAGCATCCCGCTCCCCTGCCTACCGTCAGGCAGGTTGAAAAAAGGAGGGGAGTCCCTCATTTTCAACCAATGATTTCGCCCTTGTAAGGGTGAACTGATGGGCTTTCTGGTCCAGGTAGCTTCTACAATCATAACATACTTTAGAGAATGTGGATAATAAGTGTTAAATTGTAAGAATACACTATAATGGGTAACACATTTCAGGCCTATCCTGCTCTGATATTTGCGATTTGTTTACGGTAATCAGCATGCCAAAAAGTTACCCATGAAAAAGAAATCAGTACCCATAGCGAGCAAGAAAGCTGCAGCTGAAATAGCAGATGCAGAACAAACTCCTACCAAAACTGCACCAAAACAAATACCTGCGAAAAAGCAGCCTAAAAAAATTGCAACACCAAAGGCTGCCACTGATACTGAAGCAACTGTTGATGCAGCATCATTTACGGTTGTAGCTATTGGTGCGTCGGCAGGAGGGCTGGAGGCGATAACTGCGTTTCTGAAAAATGTCTCACCCACAACAGGTATGGCCTTCATCTATGTGCAGCACCTGAGCCCAAACCACAAAAGCCTTCTTACTTCTATCTTGTCGAAAGTAACAGAGATGAAAGTACAGGAGATAGATGATATGGAAAAAATGAAACCCGATAATGTATACGTTATTCCGCATAATAAGGAGATAGAAGTTACAGACGGGCATATAAAACTGATACCCCGCCAGCGAAACAAAAACTCAAATCTGTCTATAGATGTACTGTTTTCATCATTGGCAGAGGCGAGAAAAGAAAACGTAATAGGCATAGTATTGTCTGGCAGCGCCAGCGATGGCACCCGCGGACTAAAGGAAATAAAACTGGCAGGCGGCATTACATTTGCTCAGGACGACAGCGCTAAGTTTACCAGTATGCCTCATTCTGCGATAGCGGAGGGGGTGGTGGATTTTGTATTGTCGCCAAAAGAAATAGCTGCCGAGCTGAACTGGATGTGCAAACATCCCCTGGCAAGACGCAACGCAACAAAAACGGCACCGGAAGATAGAATTGAAAACAGCAACCCTGATTTGAAAGCCATACTGCAGCTATTGCAGAAGAAGAACAATGTAGATTTCGGCCATTACAAAATGAGCACCATCAAGCGTCGAATACTGCGGAGGATGCTGATAAATAAAGTGAAGACATTGAAAGGCTATACAGATCTGTTGGCCCAACGGCAAGATGAACCGGATTTGCTATATCAGGATATGCTGATAAATGTAACCGGATTTTTCAGAGACACCGAGGCATTCCGGCATCTGAAAAAAACCGTGTTGCCAGCACTGCTAAAAAGCAAAACAACAAATGAAACTCTACGCATATGGGTAGCAGCCTGTGCCACCGGGGAAGAAGTATACTCAATAGCCATGCTGTTGCTGGAACTGCAACAGAATAAAACCAACAAAATACCGTTTCAGATATTTGCTTCGGACCTAAGTGCTCAGGCAATAGCTGAGGCAAGGAACGGAGAGTATTCGGTGCAGCAGTTGAAAAATGTATCGCCGAAGAGGCTACATCAATTTTTCACTAAAACCAAGGACAAATACAGGATATCAAAGGCACTACGTGATGTGTGTGTGTTTGCCCATCACAATGTATTGCAGGACCCACCTTTTTCCCGTCTCGACTTTGTGAGTTGCCGGAACCTGCTTATATACCTGGACAACTCTGCCCAAAAAAGGCTGATAGCGACTTTTCATTATGCACTGAATGAGGGTGGTGTCTTGATGCTGGGAAAATCTGAAACCATAGGCACATCAGATGAACTATTCAGCATTGCCAATAAAGAATATAAGATATATACCCGAAAGAAAAAATCGGGCGCATATAAAATACCTGAAATGAAGCCGAGAATTTCCCAAAACAACGTTTCGCCCAGGGCCCAAAATGTAACAAGCGGACTGACCAAAAAAGTATTACCCGCCGCACACAATAATATTGGCAGTTCTTTTGACGCTTATTTGCTTGACAACCAATTGCCGGCGAGCGTCATTATCAATTACGATTTTGATATACTTCAGTTCAGGGGAGGCACAGAAGACTATCTAAAAAACACATCAGGCAAGGCCAGCCTGAATGTGCTGCGCATGGCACGGCCAGAGATAACCTTTGAGCTGCGCAATGCCATACATCATGCTATAAAAACTAAAAAGACTGTAAAGAAGACGGGTATAGAAATGAATCTGGATAAGGATGGCACCGTGGTACAGATAGTAAATCTGGAAGTGTCGCCACTGACAATAGCCGGCGAAGACCCGATGCTGGTAATAGTGTTTACCGGGCAACAAATGGACATGAGGCTGCACGTGAATAATGGCAGCCGGAATAACTCGGCAGCAAAAGACAGGAGGATAAAAAAACTGGAAGAAGAGCTGGCTGCTGCAAGGGCAGATATGGGGTCGATAACCCAAGACCAGGAAGCAGCCTACGAGGAATTGCAAAGTGCGAATGAAGAAATAGTGTCGAGCAACGAAGAATTGCAGAGCCTGAATGAAGAACTGGAAACATCGAAAGAAGAAATAGAATCAACAAATGAAGAGCTGATAACGAGCAATCAGGAACTGCTGGCAAGAAACCAGCAGGTAGAACATTTGTATACTTACTACGAAGCCATTCTATCCACCATTCATGAGCCGATGCTTATTATCGACAAAGACATCAGGATTGTATCTGCCAACAAATCTTTTTACAAAACATTTCATGTTTCTGAAGAAAACAGCATTGGCGTTTCATTGTACAAATTAGGAGATAACCAATGGAATATTCCTGGTCTGCGTGATTTGATAGAAGACATAGTGCCGAAAAATATACGCTTTCACGATTTTGAAGTGAAACATGTATTCCCCAAATTAGGGCGCAAAATAATGTTGCTGAATGCGCATCGAATCACCAAGCAAAGCAATAACGAGGAACTGATAGTGCTTACAATCATAGACGTAACCGAAGTAAGGAGACTGGCTTTAGAAATAGAGGTAAAAGAAAAGAAAGCGCTGGAGCAACAACTGGAAGTAGAGAAAAAAGCAATGAAGCTGATAGAAGCCAGCAATAAGCGCTACAATATGATGCTGATGCAGTCGCCATTTGCTTTTGTAGTGCTGAAGGGGCCTGAAATGATTCTGACACTTGTAAATGACAGCATGAAAGAGATATGGGGAAAAGGAAAAAAGATAGAAGGTAAATCTCTGTATAAAGTGCTGCCTGAAATAAAAGGCGGTTTACTGCCGGACCTTCTGAATAATGTATATGCAACAGGTGTACCCTACCATGGCTACGAACAATTAGTGCCCATTCGCCGGGATGGGAAGATGGAAGATGTGTACTTCAATTTTGTGTATCAGCCATACAGAGAAACTGATGATTCTATATCTGGTGTAACGGTGATAGCATATGTAGTAACAGAACATGTGCTTGCAAAAATTGAATTGCACAAAGCAAAACTAAAGGCTGAAATAAAAACCCAGATAGCCGAAAACGCACTGAAAGCAAAACAGCGTTTTTTGTCGAACATGAGCCATGAAATACGCACACCTATGAATGGCATTATTGGTTTTGCCAATGTGGTGCTGAAGACAAAGCTGGATGCATCGCAGAAAGAATACATCACCGCAATAAAAACATCGGGTGATGCACTGGTGGTGCTGATAAATGACATACTGGACCTTGCGAAAGTAAATTCAGGCAAAATGACCTTTGAGCAAACGCCTTTTAATCTGTGCGATTCCATAACAGCAATGCTGCAACTGTTTGAAACGAAAATAAAGGAAAAGCAGCTGCTGTTACGCAAAGAACATGACGACCGTATACCAAAAATATTGCTGGGCGATTCCCTGCGGTTGCGGCAGATATTGCTAAACCTGGTAAGCAATGCGGTGAAATTCACCTCGGCAGGGAGTATAACAATTAAAGTGCGAATGCTGCAAGAAGATGCCGATAATGCGACTATTGAATTTGAAATCTCAGATACAGGTATTGGGATACCTGCAAACAGAATTGAACACATATTCAACGATTTCGAGCAGGCATCAAAAGAGACATCCAGATCCTATGGTGGTACTGGTCTTGGATTGGCTATAGTGAAACAACTTATAGAACTACAAGGAGGTACTATTGTGGTAAAAAGTGAAGTAGACAAAGGGTCTGTATTCAGCTTCACTCTAAACTTTAGGAAAAGTGACACTCAGCAGGAAAACATAGTACCTGAAAATGCTGCGCCAACGGTGATAAGTGGAATAGAAAATATAAAAATATTGGTTGTAGAAGACTTCCCTATGAACCAGCTGTTGATGAAATCCATTCTGCTCGACTTTGGTTTTCAATTTGACATAGCCGAAAATGGTGAAATTGCATTGTCTAAAATGAAAGAAAGTAATTATGACATGATACTGATGGACATGCAAATGCCGGTGATGAATGGTTTTGAGGCCACTACCTACATTCGTGAAACAATGAAGTCGTCTATACCGATAATTGCTCTTACAGCCGATGTAACCGCAATAGATGTACAGAAATGTCGGGAATTAGGAATGACTGACTATATATCGAAACCGATAGATGAAAAGCTATTGTACATTAAAATGATGCAGTATCTAAAAAGCGATTAAAGCGTGATTAGTCGCCAAGCTCAATAGCTTCTTCGTGCCAGGGGAAAGATGCTGCGTTGCGACCAATTTCCCAGAAAAATTTAGTGCGCTTGTTGTTGTAGTTACCAATCTCATCCATTGTTTCCGCATCGTAGAGCCTGCCATTGATCATGGTGTACTTTATGCTTTCTGTATTGCGGATATCATCGAGCGGATTTTTCTCCATCACCAGCATGTCAGCGAGCTTGCCGGGCTGTAGTGTGCCTATAGCATTGTCGAGACCAAGACTGGCAGCAGCGTTAATAGTAGCGGTTCTAAGTGCCTCCAAAGGAGTCATACCGCCTTGTGCCATCATCCATATTTCCCAGTGTGCACCTATACCCTGTATCTGCCCGTGCGCTCCCATGTTTATAAGTACACCGGCATCACTAAGTTTTTTGAGGCTGCGCGATACGAGTATATGACCATTCTCATACTCCTCCTCTGGTGCCATAACCCGGTGGCGGCTACGGGTATCAATAATCGAACGGGGAGTGAACCTCAGCAAGCGTTCTTTCTCCCATACATTGGTATGCTGGTACCAGTAGTACTCACCACTAAGTGAGCCATAACTCACAATGAGCGTAGGTGTATTAGCAGTTTTAGCATTTTTCCAGAACTGTATCACATCGTTGTACAGTGGTGCTACCGGTATATTGTGCTCTACCGTAGTGTGTCCATCCATTACCATGCTCATGTTGTGGTAAAAGAATGAGCCACCCTCCGGCACTACTTCCATCTTCAGCTCGCGGGCCGCCTCTATTACCATCTGCCTTTGCTCGCGGCGTGGCTGATTGTAACTCTTGACGCTAAAGGCACCGTATGCCTGTGTGCGCCGCAGTGTGCTTTTGGCATCATCCAGCGAATTGATGACTGCTTTGAAATCGCCCTCCGCGCCATAGAGTATAGTACCTGTAGAAAACACACGTGGGCCCACCATGCTACCAGCTTTAACAAGTTCGCTTTGCGCAAAAACCATTTCGCTGATGGCAGAGGGGTCGTGCATGGTGGTAACACCATAAGCGAGATTGGTGTAGTAGGGCCAATGCTTATCTGGTGTGAGTCCATAACGGAAATGAGCAGCATGGGCATGCGCGTCTACAAAGCCCGGCATAATGGTCTTACCGGCACAGTCTATCTCTTTGGCTCCTGCCGGCACTTTCACATCCTTTCCCACTGCCTTAATCAGATTGCCATCTACTACTACAGTACCGTTCTCTATCACCTCAGCACCATTCATAGTGATGATACGCGCATGTGTGAAGGCTAAGACACCTTTAGGCTTATCTGTTCTGGATTTCAGCCCTACGCTGATACCTGCTTCGGGGGCTTTGTACAAGGAATCGGGCTTACCTGCAATAAACTCAAAACGCTCATCGAGATTGATAGTGTAATACTGATCGCCCAGCGTGTAGTGCAGTTGGCGGTTATCGGCACTCCAGTGCAGGTTGATGCCTGCGTCCTTGGATACTTTTTTCAACGGGATATCCGTAACATCTTCCCCCAGATTTATAGGTTTGCCTGTGTGCGGAAAGGCCGCCACGTAGACATTGTGCAGGTGCACAAAAGCCACCCAATTACCATCGGGCGAAACAGTGAACTGACATCCGTACTTGCTTTTGAAAATAATATGTTCATCACTACCATCCGGCTTGCAGCTAATGAATGCCTTATCGAGTGAGCCAAAAATATTGCCACCTATCTGCGAATAGATACGTGTGCCATCCTGATTAAACTTTGGATATTCACTCTTGTCTGTTACAAATTGCTCCTTGCCACCTGTGGCAGGCATATAGTAGATACCGGGCTTCACGGTATAAGTGTTGCCCATGCTATTATCACTACCATCTTTGGTATACACAATCCACTTGCCATCAGGAGAATAAGACGGTGTACGGAACATGCCCTTTTGTGTGGTAATGGTTACCGGCTGCGACTTACCTTCAATAGCTACTTTGCAAATGCTACCGGTAAGGCTGTCGTTCCAGGTAACATATATAATCGATGAACCATCGGGCGAGAATGACGGCTCAAACTCCTGTAAAGGGCTGTTGGTGATTCGCTCCGGCTTACCATTTGGCAATGCCTTTTTGTAAAGATGCCCCAGTGCATTAAACACCAGCCATTTACCATTGGGGGAGGTTATGGCATGACGAATGACCTTGACCGTAAACTCATCCTGGTTGATATTCTGCTGAAAACGCACCACATCGGTGATGTGTTGTTTTACATTGCAGGTAAACGGGATTTCTTTAGCAGTATTAACTTCGCTTACATTGAGCTTTATTATTTTTCCTCCTGACCATATCACTATGTTCTTATCATCAGGTGTCCAGGCATAGCCTGTATAGATACCGAAGGTTGTCCAGGCTTCCTGCTGGTCTTTTGAGAGCTTGTCATATATAGGCCATTCTTCCCCATTCTCCAGATTGCGGAGGAAAAGCACTGATTGCGTACGTACTCTTTTCACAAAAGCAAGCAGCTTGCCACTGTGGGAGACCTGAGGTCTTACGGCTCCGCCAGGTCCACCGGTTACGTTTTCAATTTCGCCGTTTTCACGGTCGTATCTTTTTATCACAAAAATCTGATTATTGGGGTCCTTGTTGTACTGGAAAGAACCGCCGGGATACACATCCTCACTGTAGTAAACATACTTACCATCGGGCGATACGCAAGGCTCATTAACGTCCTGCTGGTCGTTTTTGCGGGTGGTAAGCTGCAAACCACTACCACCAGATACATGATACATCCATAACTCGCCGGCACCCAGCGACCTGCCGGATGTGAAATGTTTGCGGGCTATGATGTAGCTGCTATCTGCCCACACAGCATTATTGAGCAGCCTGAAGGTTTCTTTGGTTATCTGTTTGGCATTGCTGCCGTCACGGTTCATGAGCCAGATATTGTCGCCACCACCGGCATCAGATGTAAAGAGGATTTTCTTGCCGTCGGGGCTGAAACGTGGCTGCACCTCCATAGCCATGCCTGAGCGCAATACCTTAGCCTCGCCACCTGAAAAGGGCATGATATAAATATCTCCGAGCAGGTCGAATACTATATCTCTGCCATCAGGCGATACATCCAGGTTCATCCAGGTACCTTCGTCAACAGTGAATGACACATCCCTGCCGGGCCCACCAGGATTATTGACATCCCATTTCTTTTTCTCCTCTTTTTTGTCTTGTGCCTGTGCAGCGAAAGAAATACCAGCGATAGCGGCAACAAATAAGAATCTGCAAATACCCATATAAACGTTTATGGGCTAAAGATAAGCGGCAGGCACGAAATAAAAGAAATAGGGTTGGGGGAAGTTTTGGGGGAGGGATAAGATAATAAAGATTTTTACCGCAAAGACGCGGAGACGCAAAGAGCAATTGCTCCTAATACAGCAGCGGGCTCTACCGCACAGTGGTTGATTACTTAAAGCACTAGTGCTTCAGAGTTTAAAACATGCAATGTCGGCCAAGCCAAAAACTACCAACTTGAAGATGCATCGTGTTCGTCCTGAGCAATATGATTGCCGGAATTTACAGGAGCTAACACAGGGATTTTGATTACGCGAATCCAGTTGAGAAACAGTATAACAGGATAAATAGGGTCAATCTCGTGCCAGCGAAAGCCAAAATTGACAGAAGAAGGCCGTTTGTGGTGATTGTTGTGGTAAGACTCGCCAAGCATCAGAAAATCTATAATCAGGAGGTTCATGGATGTGTTTTTCAGTATAAAATTTCTATAGCCGTATTTGTGTGCAAACCAGTTGATAATAGCACCATGAAAAGCCCCCATAGCCAGTATTACCGGCAGCAACAGATATTGCCATGGAGATGTGGCATAAAAAATGAAGAATGAAATGTAAATACCTGTCCATAGCGCGCGAGACAAAGTAGAGCCCGCCCAGCGGTCGAAAGCAGGCCACTGAGGCAGGTTTTTGAGGTAACGTTCTTCTACGGTTATTTTGCCTTTACTTATATCGTTGTACATATTGCGGGTACGCCACATCATCGAAAAGATATTGGAAGAATAACTGGGCGAATGCGGGTCGAGCTCGGTATCTGTATGGGCATGGTGCAGCCTGTGCAGGATAGCATATGCACGCGGACTCATGTAGTGTGAACCCTGAGCGAGGTATGTGAATATAAAGAAAAACCGTTCCCAAAATTTATTCATTTTGAAAGCACTGTGTGAAGCGTACCTGTGCAGAAAAAAACTCTGTGAAAACAACGATAAATACCAAACGGCAATAAAAAACAACAAAATAGACATAGTTACCCCTTAAAAAATGAAATCAAGGAGAAGTAGTAAGAATTAGCGGAACTGCTGAAAGGTAGGATAGAAAACCTGTACAGGATGCCAAAAAAATGTATAAATCTGCTTTTGCTTGATGGTTACAATTATAACCATATAAAGCTACAACATCTAATGTTAAGGAAAGCACAATCAAAAGAGGTAGAGAGACAATAATGTCAGGTTTGAAATTATAACACAAATTAAAATCAACGGAAGGATAAAACAAATTGACCCTGCATACCATTACTCAAAACATAGCAGATATTGAGTGTGTTACTGATTCTGGTCATAGATGCAGGGCGCTGTAGTAGTTAGTTTTGCAAGGATTAAAACAGCCGTCGACAATGAAACAGACAACTATAAAATTTGTAAACAAAAATGAAGAAGAGCACCAGTTTGCTATCGTGCTGCGAAAGAATGTAAGTGAGTACTTCAAAGTGAATAACCTATCGACGAAGGGCAATCTGACACTGGCAATGCAGACCATAGTAATGATATCTCTGTATCTGGCGCCCTTCATTCTAATACTGACAATACCCATGAATGGCGCAATGGCAATACTCATGACAGTACTAATGGGTATAGGTGTAGCCGGAGTGGGCATGTGTGTGATGCACGATGCCATACATGGGTCGTTTTCGCACAAAGTGTGGCTCAATAAACTATTTGGCGGCACTATGTATCTTCTGGGCAGCAACGTATTCAACTGGAAAATGCAGCACAATATATTTCATCATGCATATACAAACATTGAAGGGATAGATGAAGACATTGCATCGAGAGGCCCGATAAGACTATGCGAGAACGCACCCTTGAAAAAAATTCACCGATACCAGTACATTCATGCATTCTTCTTTTACAGCCTGCTGACACTATCTAAAATGGTACGCGATTTCACCCAACTTGCTGCATACAACAGAACTGGCGTAACGAGGCAACATAAAGTGGACCCAGCAAGGGAGTACACCAAAATGGTAATAGTGAAAGTAGTGTATCTGGCGCTAATAATAGGGCTACCATTGGTGTTCACCTCGTTTGTGTGGTGGCAGGTGCTGCTAGGTTTTCTGACCATGCACCTGGTAGCGGGCGGTATACTGAGTACCATATTTCAGATGGCACATGTAGTAGAAGGAACCGAACAACCAATGCCCGATGAAAAAGGCATCATTCATCACAACTGGGCGGTGCATGAACTACGCACAACCTCGGACTTTGCCCGAGATAATCGATTGCTGAACTGGTACGTAGGCGGGCTAAACTTTCAGATAGAACATCACCTGTTTCCAAATATTAGTCATGTGCATTACCGCAATATATCGAGGATAGTAGAGCGAACTGCAATAGAATATGGGCTGGAATACAACTTAAAACCATCTTTTATAAATGCGCTGGGCTCTCATGTAAGAAGGCTGAAGGAGCTGGGTAAGGAGTAAAATACTCCAAATTCCCACTAATATCCAGTTTAGCACAAAAGACCCGGACTTCATAAGATTCAGGGATAACAACTACCAAAGATGCACCCGGAGGCTGTCTGCGAGGTACATTTTGTCGCCGGGCTTAATACCAAATGCCTCGTAAAACTCAGGCACATTGGGGAAAGGACCGTTGACTCTATATTTGGCAGGTGAGTGCACATCAGTCAACAGACGGTCTGCAACCACCTCCGGCCGCTGCACCATCATCCATCCAAGTGAGTAGCCAAGAAAGAAACGCTGCAATGGAGTGAGGCCACTTATCTTTTCACCTTTCTTCCATGCTTCTGTTTGCTTCAGTGCATCGAGGCCCAGCAGCACGCCACCGAGGTCGGCGAGGTTTTCGCCCAGCGTAGCTCTGCCATTGATGTGAATGGTATCTACCGGTATCATTTTGTTGAACTGCTGCACCAGCACATTTGCCCGCTTGTTGAACTGCGTAGTATCGGCAGCAGCCCACCAGCTACGCAGATTTCCTTTTTCGTCAAACTGCCTGCCCTGATCATCAAAGCCATGGGTGATCTCGTGCCCTACTGTTGATGCAGCCATGTATCCGTATACCAGTGCATCGTCCAGCTCATCATCGCTATAGCCCGGCACCGTCATCATAGCGGCTGGCAGCACTATCTCATTGTTCGACTCGTTGTAATACGCATTATAGGTCTGCGGTGTCATGCTCCACTCATCCCTGTTTACGGGTTTGCCCAGTTTGTCCAGTTCATATTTGTTCCACCACTCTGCTGAGCGCATCATATTGAGCACCAGTGGCCCTCTGTCTATCTTCAGGGATGAGAAGTCTTTCCACTTATCAGGATAGCCCACTTTTTTGCGCATGACCATGAGCTTGGTAATCGCTTTCTGCTTGGTGCTGTCGCTCATCCAGTCCAGTTTTTCGATGCGGGCCTTGTAAGCCATGCGTACATTTTCTACCATCTGCTCATAGCGGGCTTTTGCCTTTGGTGTAAAGTATTCCTTTACAAAAAGCTGCCCCAACACTTCGCCTATCACACCTTCTTCTGCGTCCAGCATGCGCCTGTCTCTGGGCTGCTGCTGCTGTGCACCACGAATAACCTTAGAATAAAAATTGAAATGTGCATCTACAAAAGGTTTGCTCAGGCTGGTTGCATAATCAGTAACCAGATGAAAGGTCATGTAGTCGCGGAGGGTCTGCATATCGGCAGCAGCTATGGCTTTGTCGAGGGTTTTATAAAATTCGGGCTGGCCTACTATTACGCTATCTACATGCTGCACCCCAAGCTGAGCCAGATATACAGGCCAGTTGATACCCGGCGTGAGTGACGTAAGGCGCGATATCGCCATCTTGTTGTAATTAGTATAAGGGTCGCGCAGTGCCTCGAGCTTGCGTGAGCCTTTGGCAAGGCTGGTCTCAAAAGCTACTATACTACCTGCCTTCTTTGCGGCCGCTGCACTGTCTGTACCCAGCAGCCGGAACAATGATGCTATATAAGCCGGATAAAGTGCCAGTATCTTAGACGTTCGGGGATTGGTATTGAAATAATAATCCCGGTTTGGCAGGCCCAGCCCACCCTGCATGAGGTTGTATGCTTGTACATCACTATTCTTAGCATCCTGCGACACACCTGCAGAAAACAGAACAGCCACACCATAACCATGCATGCGCGTAGCCTGTGCCAGGGCTTCTTCACGGGTGTTTATAGCCGCTATTTTACTCAATTCTGCTGAAAGTGGTGAAATGCCGTTTTTCTCAATTGCAGCAGTATCCATGGCGCTGTACCAGAAATCGCCAATCAACTGACCAGCGCCGCTCTTTTCATTCTTTTTAAGTGCATCTTCATTTATCTGCAACAGACGCACCCTGAGTTCTTTGTCTACCAACTCCCCAATGCCATAAGACACTTCGTCTGAGGGTATAGGATTGTTTTTAATCCATGTGCCATTGGCATAGGCAAAAAAATCATCGCCGGGGCTTATGGTAGTGTCCATGTGGGCTGCCAGCACGTCTTCTTTTGCGGTATTCTTGTTATTTGATGGGTTTTCGGTACAGGCTGCGAGCATAGATACTGCTGCCATAATGCCTATGAACTTTTTGTTCATTATGTATTAATTTTTTTAGATTGCAAATGTAGGGATAAAGTAGTCGAAAGTCCAGAGTCGAAAGTCGAAAGTCGAAAGTCGAAAGTCGAAAGTCCAGCGTACAAAAACCATAGTTCAATATTTACTAGTGTAACATTATCAATATTATCGTATTCCAATTTAGCATAAGAATGTAAACTGAGCGTGTCACAGTTCGGCGCGGCTGCCATTGACAAGTATTGATACACACCCATAATTTTACCACCCCGGCAGTAAAAAAGCCTTCGCTTTTTTACTGCACCCCCTCCTAAAAAAGGAGGGGAGCGCCCTCATTTCCTACCCATGGCCTTTACCCACGTCATTTCAAAAGTCCTTGTATGCAGCAAACCTGCCTGCGGCAAGCAGGTTGTTTACTCACCGTGACAATACTACTATTGGGCGCGCACAATAATTATAAAATTGATGGCAACATATAATAAAGTCGAAGGGTCAGATTCGGAAGTTTGTTGCCGAAATTCTTTTTGCCTTTGGCAACATCAAAATTAGAACAGATAACTGGATATGGCGGGTGGAGAAAAAGGGGGATTATTTAATCTCTATGGTGTTGCCGTAGAGCCTTGCCTGCTTATTTGATATCAGGTCCAGAACCATTTTCACTCTGGCCATCTTCTCTCTTATTACTACATCCCAGTAAGAGTCGCCGTCTGCGGCATTAAAGGCTACGGTAATGACTTTCTTGTGATTGGCGATATACACAGCCCGCTGATTATGAAACTGCTGGGAGATGATGGTGAATTTTTTCTGTCCGAAAATGTCGCGGCACCGTAGTATACTATCCAACGTTCTGAAGCCGGCATTGTCCATGTATATACGATTGGCAGGTACACCACGTGCCATGAGGTCGTGCTTCATAAGCAAGGGCTCGTTGTAATACTGGCTGCCATTGTCGCCACTCACTATTATGTAGTCTATCTTTCGTGCCATGTAGAGTGCTACTGCGGCATCTATACGGTTTTGGTAATAGGTGTTGATGATATTCTTAGCTTTATCATTGTACTTGGCTGTACCTAACAATACCCCTACCCTATTGTGCGGAATAGCTTCTATCTCACTGTATATCTGATCCTGTGTGGTATAACCCACAATAAAGTTGACCCCCCATACCACCACAATGAGTGACAAGAGACCGACAATTACCATATTTCGCCAAAAGCGATAAGACAACAGTTTCACAATAACTTGCAAATTACTCTTTTCTCTACCATTTTTTAGAAAATTGGAACCTGGCAGGTCGGCAGGAGTGTTGGGATTGCAGGGATTAATACAGGAATTGCGAGCAGTGAATTGTAAAGAAGTGGAAAAAGAAAGATCAAAGTCAAATAAAATTGATTGTATTTTGCAGGAGGAAAAAAATATAATAACCGATGAAACCACTAAAACACCTCTTATCTGTAGCGCTCATAGCAGCTACAGTACTCGTAGCATCCTGCGGCAACAGCAATACAAACACAGAGGCTACAAACGACGATACAGCTATTGCCAAACAACCGGTGGTAACGGCACCTGAGGCTGCCATAAACAAGCTGCACTGGCTGGCGGGCTGGTGGCAGCAGACCATGAAGGAGGGTATACTTTTTGAGCAATGGCAAGTGGCAGCAAACGGAACCATGACGGGAAAGGGAGGATTCATAAAGGGCACGGACACTATGATAATAGAAAACCTGGCACTGGAGGCGTACGGTGATACCGTAATGTATATACCCACCGTAAAAAAACAGAACAATGGCCTGCCAATACCCTTTGTAATGACCGTAGCTGCGGGCGATAGCTTTGTGTTTGAGAACCCGGCACACGACTTCCCCAGCAGAATTACTTACCGCAGAACATCGGCCACATCGCTGGTAGCAGCAATATATGGCAATAAGAATGGTAAAATGAAGTCAGAAACCTTTGAAATGAATAAAGTGGAGTAGGTGTACTAATAATTAAGAAATATGCAACTACTAATCAATTCAATCAATGTTATCTTTGGATAGCGCAAAGCCGCAATTTGGTCTTTTCGCACTCAACTACTAAATTATGAAACTACACACTATAAATGCGGGATACTTTAAGCTGGATGGCGGTGCCATGTTTGGCGTAGTGCCGAAGTCTATGTGGTACAAAGCAAACCCTGCTGATGACAACAATATGAGTACCTGGGCTATGCGCTGTCTGCTGATAGAGCATGGCAATCTGCGGATACTGGTAGACAATGGCATGGGCTACAAGCAGGACGAAAAATTCTACAGTCACTTCCACCCACATGGTGATGACAGTATAGAAAAAGGGCTGGCAGCTCTTGGCTTTACCACAGACGACATTACCGATGTGTTCCTCACACACCTGCACTTTGACCATTGCGGAGGCTCTATAAAAAGGGAAGGAGACAAACTGGTACCCACCTTTAAGAACGCTATATACTGGAGCAATAAGAAACACTGGGAGTCTGCACTGAACCCCAATGAGCGGGAAAAAGCTTCTTTTCTAAAAGAAAATATATTGCCAATATCAGAATGCGGACAACTGCGTCTGATAGAAACGACAGATGGCGAAGAATGGATGCCGGACATAAGAATACGCTATGTAAACGGCCATACAGACGCTATGATGCTGCCGCAGATAACATGCGGTGACACTACCCTGCTGTTTTGTGCCGACCTGTTTCCGAGTGCTGCGCATGTATCGTTGCCATGGGTAATGGCGTATGATATGCGCCCGCTGGACACGCTGAATGAGAAACGTAAAATACTGAAAGAGGCTGTGGAAAATAACTGGCTGCTATTCTTTGAGCATGACCCGAAAAATGAATGTTGCAGACTGGAGCAGACTGAAAAAGGCGTAAGGGTAAAAGAACTAATTACGCTGGAGGCGTCGGGGATAAACGGCTAACTACTGGTCGTATTTTACGGCTATGGAACTGGCGTCCATAATGGTACCCCTATAATTCATCTTTATCTCTTCGATGTACAACTTTACATCGGGGCCATCGGTTTGCTTAATCTTGTTCTTAATAGAATCTGTAAGCTCGCTGCCCGTAACGTAGATGGGTCCATAAAAACCCTTGCCAGGTGCAAGTATAGTAAACTTGTACTCTGTAACCCGGCAATTGTTGACATCGGCCAGCAAAAGCGAATTTTTGAGTATCTGCTGCCTGGTGGTGGGTGTTGGTATCATTTTGCCGTTCTTAACCTCTGGTCTGCTAATGCGACCCAGACTAATGAGCGGAACACGCTGCTTAGCATCTTGCGCCATGGACGGCGGATGCAAAGCAGACGACAGGAATACGATAAACAATAGTAGTATCCGCAGCATTTATTGGGATAAGGTATTTACTTTTCGTTGTAGTAATACTCCAATGCCGGCGAAGTAGCGTCGGTCTCGTGACAGTTGAGGTGTATATCCTGAATGTGCACAGTAACGTTAGGGTAGTCCCACTTTTTAATTGTATTCTTTTGAGTTTCGGTCATCTCCCAGCCCACAGCATGCAGGGGACCATAAAACGGCTGCCCCGGCGCGCTAAGCGATATAGTAAACCCTGAAACCCTGCAACCTACAGAGTCTGTGATAAGCGTAGTATTGGCAACCATGAGGTCGTGGGTAGTATTGTAGGTAGGGATGCCCGATATCCATACCCTGGGGGGTGGTAAGGGCTCGGTTTTGTTTTCCTTTTTATTCTTTTGTGCCAGAGCAACCAGCGAAGTCATAGATAACGCCAGTACAAACAAAGCTTTTTTCATGAACAATAATTTGGCGAAAGATACGAAAAGGACAAGAAATATATTGTAACAACTTCTAAATTAGCACTACCTTAAGATAAAATTATACTGCATTAAACTAAACGGTTTTAATATTGTCTTAGTACAAAGGAGTTTTTTTAAATGCCGCAGCAAAGCACCCACAGAAGTGACCAGGAACTGATTGCATCTTTCAAAGAAATGCAGCTGAGGAATGGTGCGTATACGGCATTGGTGAAGAAGTATCAGGAGCGGCTCTACTGGCATGTAAGGCGCATGGTGGTAGCACATGATGATACGGACGATATACTTCAGAACGTATTTATAAAAGTGTGGAAAAATCTGGAAACATTCAGAGCAGAGTCTAACCTGTATACCTGGCTGTACCGTATAGCTACCAACGAAACACTGAACTGGATAGATGCCCAAAAAAGATTTGCAGCGGTATCAATAGAAGGCAATGAAGACTATTTTGAGAATAGACTGCTGGCACAGCGTGATTTTGACGCCAGCAAAATAGAATGGAAACTACAGCAAGCAATAGCAAAACTGCCTGAAAAACAACGACTGGTATTCAACCTGCGGTACTATGACGAGATGCCCTACGAAGAAATGTCGCAGGTACTGGACACATCGGTAGGTGCGCTAAAGGCATCATATCATCATGCAGTAAAAAAAGCAGAGGAACACCTGACAGGCAGCTAAACTATTGTAAACGATAACGGTCAAAGACAGTACAGAATGAAAGAGGAAATAAAACAGGAACTCGGTGAAGCAGGCAGTAGTCTGGCAGGTAAACAAATACCTATGCCATACGTTTTGCCTGACGGGTATTTTGCGAATTTTGAAAAGAATATAAGAAGTAAAATAACGGAAGAGGATGCTACTACTGCCGTG
Source organism: Taibaiella sp. (assembly GCA_021740995.1). Classification (GTDB taxonomy): domain Bacteria; phylum Bacteroidota; class Bacteroidia; order Chitinophagales; family Chitinophagaceae; genus Nemorincola. The sequence goes on along the minus strand of JAIOYR010000001.1, from coordinate 125,412 downwards.
CATACACTGGCCGGCAAGACGCTGCCCTACCATGTGCCCGGCAACTACTTTGACGATCTGCCGCAACAATTGCTGAAGAAAGCTAAAAAAGGAAACCAAAGGGGAATAAGGATAACCTTTAGGCAACTGAGATGGGCTGCGGCTGCAGTAGTATTGATAGTTATAAGTGTGGGAACATACAATATATACATGCCATCGGCGGGAAAAATGAACACTGGCAAGGTTATGCTGGCATCAGTAAACAACCAGGAAATACGGCAATACCTTGCAAATGTAGCAGGGACTAATGTGAAATTGAATAATGATGATAACTATCCGGACATTGCAGAAATAAACACAAAAGACATTATCTCCTACCTGGACCAAACCGGGTGGGATATGGAGTACTACTAAACTGAAAATAAATGAAAATAATAATATATATTGTGTTGATGTGTATGCTCGTCACTACTGCTTCTTATGGCCGACAAGGGCGCCCCCTTCAGCGCATACATGCCGCGAAGATGGCGTATATGAATGACAGGCTGAGCCTTTCTGAAAGTCAGTCTGGGGCTTTTATTCCGCTATATAAGGAATACGAAAAAGAACTGCTTGTAATAAGGCAACCCTACATAAAGAAATACAAGCTGGAAAACACAGATGAGCACAATATAGCTGCCCGCCAATATGTGGAAGACGACCTGGACTACCAGGAAGCTGTAATAGGACTGAAGCGAAAATACAATGACCAGTTCCTGAAAATACTAAGTCCGAAACAGGTAGCTGATATGTATATGGCTGAAAGAGAATTCAGACAAATACTGATGAAGCGACTAAAACAGGAGCGCAATAGGAGATAAAAAATATTTCGCCATAATTTAAACCTACTTACAGAATAAAAGTCTTAGGTATAGGTACAACAAATTTTTAAACCACAAAAAATACACTACTATGCAAAAAACGAAATTAATGATGGTAGTAGGCACGACCGCCCTTGCGCTGTCGGTATGCCTGTATACAGGATGTAGGAAGGATAATGACAAAACAACCACCACGACAACGAGCGAAGATACCGGCTATGCCACCGACCAGAATCTGGCAGAAAAAATGTTTGACGATGTACAGGTAGTGGCCGACAAAGGTTCCACTACTACCGGCAGTGGCGAGTTTAAGACCAGCGGCTGTGGTACAGTTACTCATTCCGGCACTACCTACACCATCAACTTTGGCGAGACCAATTGCCTGTGCGCAGACAACCGTTACCGTCGTGGAAAAGTAATAGTGAACTATACAGGTGCATATGCCGACAGTGGTTCTTCGCACACAATCACGTTCGACAACTACTATCAGAACGACAATAAAATAGAAGGCACAAAAACAGTAAGCAATATGGGCAAAAACAGCTTGGGACAGCCCTGGTTCAATATAAATGTAAATGGAACGATTACCAAGACTGACGGCACAGTACTAACAACCAACTGGAACCGAGTGCGTACATGGACAGAGGGATATACAACCAAACTGATATGGAAAGATGATGTGTACCAGATAACCGGCTCAGGCACCATAACCCGCCCAGCAGGAGTGGTGAATGTAAGCATACCAACTACCACGCCACTTGTAATATCGCTCGACTGCCGCTGGATAGAAGCCGGATCCATAATATATACGCTGCCGAGTGGGCTTACACGCACGCTTAATTATGGCGACAGCCCGACCTGCGATAACCAGGCAAGACTAACACTGCCGGGCGGAACAGTGAAAGATATAACGCTGCCATAAATAAGCAAAATATAGTTTTTAGTATTGGGAAAAGAGACGGGTGATACCTGTCTCTTTTTTTTGGGCGGTGTATTACTAAAAAGATACCCCTATTTTTACGAATAATTAAAAGAAACGACAACCGAACATTAGAATAATTGAAAACACCGGAGCACATACTGAAACAATACTGGGGCTATGATAGTTTCCGTCCTTTGCAGCGGGATATTATAGGAAGTATAACTTCGGGCAATGACACGCTGGCACTGCTACCTACCGGCGGGGGTAAATCACTATGTTATCAGGTACCGGCACTTATGGGAAGAGGGCTATGCCTGGTTATATCTCCGCTCATAGCACTGATGCAAGATCAGGTGGCACGGCTTCAGGAGCTGGATATACCCTGTGCAAGTATACACTCAGGCATGCACTACAAAGATGTAAAGCGCGTGCTGAGCAACGCGGTAGCGGGAGATTATAAGCTACTGTACCTATCGCCCGAAAGACTGCAGACCCGGATGTTTGGAGACTATCTGCGGGAGATGGATATATCTATGGTAGCAGTAGATGAGGCGCACTGTATATCGCAATGGGGGCACGACTTTCGCCCGGCTTATATGGAGATTGCAACCATAAAGGATGTGTTTCCGGATGTGCCGTTTCTTGCATTGACCGCCACTGCCACCAAAGATGTGCAGAGCGATATAACCTCGCAGCTGCGCATGACCAACCCGGCAAAATTCGCAATGAGTTTTGCGAGGAATAACATATTTTATGATGTGCGCTATAGCGAAAATAAAATAGCAGATACTATAAATAATCTGAACAACAATTGCAGTATTGTATATTGCCGCAGCCGAAAACAAACTGAAACAACGGGCAAATACCTGAATCATAGCGAGCTGAAAGCAGCAGTGTACCATGCAGGTCTGAGCAGGGAAAAACGCGATGAAGCCCAGCGACAATGGATGAGCAACGAAACAAATGTAATGGTAGCTACTACTGCCTTTGGCATGGGGATAGACAAGCCTGATGTGCGCACTGTGTTACACTACGATGCACCAGAACACCCTGAGGCATACTACCAGGAGGCAGGAAGAGCAGGGAGAGATGGTAAAGCTTCGGTTGCAATAGGTCTGTACAACAGCGCAGACATACAACGGCTGGCAGACAGCACAGCTATTCAGTATCCGCCGGAGGCATATCTGCGACAGGTGTATCAGGCGGTGGTGGAGTATCTGCAGATTCCTGCTACAGCACAGCCCGACCGTTATTTCCCCTTCGACCTTTCAACCTTCTGCATCCGCTTCAAGCTGCAGGCAACCCATGCCATACACGCGCTGAAACTGCTGGAGCGGGAAGGGCTGTGGACAATGACAGAAGCCGTGTATAGCCCGGCAACTATTCAGTTCATTGCCGACAGGCATACCATAGACGACCTGCAACACATCAGCACCCGACTGGGTTATGTGGCTGTAGGGCTGCTGCGTATGTACAACAGCATTTTTCACTACCCTACAGCGATAAGAGAAACTGCGATAGCCCGACAACTAAAAATGAAGCAGGCAGAAGTGATACAGTCGCTGCAACAACTGGCAGCTATGGATGTGCTGGAATACAACACACCGGGCGATGGACCTCAGATATTTTTTCATCACTACCGGGTAGATAGCCGCCATCTGATAATAAATACCAGGCGAATAGCCATGTTGCGCAAACGACACGAAGAACGCACTGCTGCCATGATCGCTTATCTGGAAAACAGGGATTTGTGCAGGGAGCGTCTGCTGCTGCAATACTTTGGCGAAGAGCCAACAGCGGACTGCGGACATTGCGATGTGTGCCGCGATAGAAAACTAAGCCAGCACAAACCGGCAAAACTAAAGGCAGAACTGCTTATAATCATTCAGCAAAACAGACAGATAAGTATAGAAAAGCTGCTGGCACTATACCCTACTGCAATGAAAGAAAACATTGCCGATATTATCAGAAAAATGATTGATGACCGGGAATTGTCTTTGAATGGAAGTAAAGTAAGCATCCGTTAGAACTGCAAGACCGGCTATGCTACATAAGCGAGCTTTGCTGCTTCTGTACTTCTTACTACCAGATGAATTTTTTCATCCAGTTTTTGCACCGCCTCTTCCATGAGTAAAAGGTACTGTTTTGGTGAGCTGTATTCTTCTTCTTTTATTATATCCATCAGCCCCATGATAGATGCCAATGGCCCCCTAAACTCATGTGACTGTATAAAAGCTATGTCTGTCAGGACTTTGTTCTGAATTTCTACCTGCTGCATTTTTTCGTTTAGCATCTTGTAGGTGATCTCCAGCTCCATCATATGTATAGCCTGCTGTGCCAGTATAGCCAATAGCTGCCGCTTGTTCTCTGATACTTCTTTCACATTTGTATCCATTACGCAGAGCGTACCTATACTCTGCCCATCGTTGCTGGAAAGTGGTGCTCCCGCGTAAAAACGGATGTGTGGCATTTGATTAACCAGCAGATTTTTTGCGAAACGGCTATCACCAAAAGCATCGCTTACCACCATCACTTCTTTATCCATAATCACATGGGTGCAAAATGAAGTCTCGCGGGGCATACGCTGCACATCAAAACCACGGTTCACCTTGAACCACTGTTCATGCTCGTCCATCAGGGTAATGAAAGCCACCGGTGTTTCATAAATATCGGTAGCCAGTTTCAGTATTCCCTGAAGATTTTTGTCCAGATCAAAATCAAATTTCTGAAACCGCCTAACTGCCTCTAATCTCTGTTGCTCGTCTGTATACATATACGTTCCAAATAGCGGGGTAAACATTAAGATGATAGTGCATCTATCAATAATTCAGGGAAAATACACCTAATAATGCACACTGGTTACAATAGGTACGATAATTCTTCCGTTTAGGTTTTATACATTTGACTACCAATGCAAAGTAAAATTCGTTTTTCTATTATAGGTTTTGGAAATATTGGTCGCCGCCATGCTGACCAGATATTGAACAACGAGCATACTACTTTAGTATCTGTTTGCGATATTAATCCTGCTGTGCGCACATCTATGCCTGAAGGGGTGCAATTTTATGACAACCTAACGGAACTGCTCAGCAACAACAATACCGATGTGCTGTGTGTATGCACCCCAAATTACCTGCACGAAGCTCATACCATAGCCGGGCTCAATGCCGGACTACACACTATAGTAGAAAAACCAATGGCGCTCAGTGTAGCAGAATGCACCAATATGATAGCTACTGCAACCGCAAACAACAAGACCATATTTGCAGTAAAACAAAACCGGTATAACCCACCCGTGCAAGAGGTGAAACAACTGATTGCCGCAGACAAGCTGGGTAAGATATACATGGTGCAGGTAAACTGCTTTTGGAATCGAGGCGACACCTATTACAGCGGTAGCGACTGGCGTGGCAGCAAAACAAAAGACGGAGGATGCCTGTTTACACAGTTCAGCCATTTTATTGATATCCTATATTACCTCAACGGCTCTATAACAGAAGCCGAAGGAAGGATAAATAACTATGCGCACACTCACAATACGGAGGTAGAAGACACGGGCAGCTTTGTGATGAAAGCAGCCAATGGCGCTATAATCAATTTCAACTTTACCACCTGCTCTTACAACCGGAATATGGAGGGCTCCATAACCCTGTTTGCAGAGAAAGGCACGGTAAAGATAGGCGGGCAATACCTTAACACCATAGAATACCAGCAACTGGAAGGCGCTGCCCTGCCTGCCATAAATATTACAGCCAAATCGAACGACTATGGATTGTATCAGGGCTCTATGAGCAACCACGACAAAGTGATACAAAATGTAGTGGAAGTGCTGCTGCATAACCAGACAATAATGACTACCGCCGAAGAAGGAAGGGAAGTAGTGAGGATGATAGAGATGATGTATGATAGTGCGCATTGAATTTATTCATCAACTCTGTCGCACTGATATGCGCCGGATCCCTGAAAAAAAAGACACGGCCTTTGACGGATAGCAAATTGCTGTACGTCTTCGTTGATCGGCAATCGGCGACGTGTCCCCCGGGAAGGCTATTGCTGTGGGGAGGAAGATCTTTATCAGACAGAAATTCATCAACGTCATATTTTGTATCTTTGAACAATACTTGCAACAACTTCTTTTAATAATTGCTGCTTTCATGAAAAGACCACTGGCTTACCCGGCATCTGAACAAGAAGACAAAGAGCTACAAAATCTGGTAGACTTTTACAACGAGACATTGGGCTTTTGTCCCAATAGTGTAAAGACTATGTATCACCGCCCCGCTATCGCATATGCGTTTATCACCCTCAATAAGGCTGTAATGGAAAACAAAGGTCGTGTTACCAGTGCACTTAAACGGTTGGTGGGCTATGTAAGCAGCAATGCAGCCGGGTGCAGGTATTGCCAGGCACATACAATACGGGCTGCAGAACGATATGGTGCGCATGAGGACCAAATGAACAATATCTGGGCATACCAAACGCATCAGGCGTTTAGCAATGCCGAACGTGCAGCATTGGACTTTGCAGTTGCCAGCTCTATCATTCCCAATGCTGTAGACGACCGGATAGCAGAAAATTTGCGTGCTCACTGGGATGAGGGAGAGGTAGTAGAGATTGCGGCTGTGGTGGCCTTGTTTGGCTTCCTCAATCGCTGGAACGATTCTATGGGCACCCAAATAGAAGGAGGGGCGGAAGAGTCGGGGCAAGGACTACTGGGCCAAGCCGGCTGGACACCCGGCAAGCACAACTACGGGCAATGATAGCAGCAGGCTCAGTGCCCGCCAGAGTGGACGCCGGGTTTGGAATAGTGCCAGAAATAAAGCACAATACTTAAATGGGAAGGCAAGCTATTGCAAAAAGGAGGGGCGTTAGGTTTACACGTGCTGAATAGATGTCCTACCCATTATCGCCCTATTGATACGGATTTACCTGATAAAAATGATAGTGCTCCAAACACTATTTTCATTCGTCAGGCGAAGATTATAGACTCCCGCTTGTGGGTTCTGCATTTTCACTTGTGTGTTACTACTGCCTTTTGAGTCATAAACAATTTCGCCAAGCATATTCATAATGGTAATGCTATATGCGTTATGGCCGGTGTTTATTGTAAAAACGCCGGTGCCAGGGTTGGGTAATACCGTATAAGTATTTCCTAATGTGACTACATGCCTTACATCTGTGGCAGTGATAGATGCTTGAGCATAGGTAGTATCGCGACAGCCTGTGGCTACATTGGCAGCTACCAACATGATAGTATAGTTTCCGGGAACAGTATAATAATGTACAGGATTGGCAACTGTGTCAGTTTGTCCGTCTCCGAAATGCCATAAGTACTTTGTAGCATTCAAAGAATAGTTTGTGAAATTGGCTGTACCCGAAGCTAGGCCGAAGTTAAATAATGCCTCGGTGCGATACTGGCCGATATGCCAATAAAGCATACTGTCGAATACAACTCTTTTTGTAGCCTGCCTTATGTTCTCTGCACCGGCTAGCCCATAACTGTATGAAATTAGCTCCGGATTCTTCTTAAATAAAGTGGTATAAAATGTACAAGCTACAGCGTACGAACCTGCCGGAGAAGGATGGCTTTCATCGGCATCATATAGTTCTATGTCGGGATAGTAGGTGCGAATAAAATGCCAAACAGCACCAGCAGGAGAAACGATTGCCTGATTGCTATCGGCCATCATAGTGTAGCGCATTCGTATCACACTGTCCATAGCCTCATAGGTGCAGAAATGCGGCCAACTGTAGGAGGTGGTATAGAATGTGCAATTGTAGGCATCACCGTTTTTTCTGCCCCAGGTCATGTAAAAAATTGTTTCAGCGCAATTATTGTATACGCTAACAATACTGTCCAATTTCCGTGCATATGGCAATACCGATGTTTCTACATGCGGAGTGGGAATAGCGGGGTTAAGACTCTGTTCCTGCAACACAACGTAGTCCCACTTCCCAGCTTGTATTTTACTCATCGTTGGAGGGTGGAAAGCATAGTGCGCGATGAAGTCATAACCGCCCGGTGCTTCCATTTCCCAATCCAGCGTATCGCCCATGGAAGATGCGATATCAGCAACTATTTGCGGCATATTATTCACAGAAGTGTAACTATTGCCGATAAACAAAACCTTCAACTTTTTGCCGGCTCTTGCTGCAGTTACATTAAACGATAGCAGTACCAGCAAAATGAACATTTTAGAATAATTGTAAGGCATAGTTGGAATAGTCTTAATAAAAGCAATAAGGAATAAAACGCAACTTAGTAAATCCGAACCGATTGAAACATTAATACATACTTAACTATCCTTAAAAAGCCAGGGTATCCACCAGAAATTCTCGCGTACCGGCCATTTTCACAATGCGGAAATAACCCGGATGTGCTGCTGCACAACCACCCCATAATGACTACCGCCGAAGAAGGAAGGGAAGTAGTGCCCAAAAAAAATACCCCACTCTGCATAACAAAGTGGGGTGCGTTTTAAATTATAAAAGTCCTAAGCAAATATCAATCCACCTTTTTACCTTCGGCTTTCAGTCCTTCGCGCATTTCGTTATACTTATCCTTGTATATGTTTGCGTTTTCTTTGTCTTTGTTTTTGGTGTAGAAATCACGGGCTTCTTTGTAAAAATTAAACTGTCCTGTGTAATGAAACTTTGTTCCATCTACCGGCTCATTTTCTTTTACCATAGCCTCCGCTTCACTCATCTTTTTAGCCTTGGTATATATTCTAATCAACTGGTTGTTGCAGCCATATATACGTGACGCAGCATTATTAGGATTGTCAGGCCTCTTGCTCCAGATATCTTTGGCCCGCAGCAATAATGCTATGGATGAATCGTACTCCCGCTCCTCCTCATATACCAATGCCAAATTGTGATAGCTAACCGCAAGTCCCGGTGGATTGTCCTTTATGGTGTAGTATTGCACCGCCTTTGCTACACTCTTCTTTGCATCGTCGAAGTTGCGCATTTTGCCATGCAGCACACCTATATATTTATGAACATTAGCCTGCCCCAAAGTGTCTTTCAATTCCACATAGGCATTAAGTGCACGTTTCGAAAATTTCAGCGCCTCATCATAATCCTTCTTATATTCCTCATAGGCAGTGGCGATATTCAAAAGGCTGGAAGCTGCTTCATCTTTATAGCCTGCTGTCACCAGCAGGCGGTAAGCCTTCTGTTGGTATTTTATACTTTCATCTGCATCTTTTTCGTAAAAATGCCCTGCCAACGCCTGGTTCACCCTTGCCTGCCCCTCCACGTTATTTACTTTTCTGGCGAACGAGTCTGCACTTTTCATCATTTGCCTATATTCGTCTTCGTCTGCCATCTGATTTGCCTGGCCTATCATATTTTTTATCTCTGCACTTCCGGTTTGTGCTATCGCACTAAAGGCACCAGTGCACAACAGTGCCAGCAATATTGCTTTTAGTTTTAAGTGAGCCATGTTTTACTATAACTATTAGTGAGTGAAAACTTTTTTTGTTTATCACAAGATACATTTTTGTTGAGAATATTCTAGAGAAATAGCATTTGGGCTTAGCCCTTCACCATTTCCATCTTCACTTTTTCAAAAACCGTTACCTTCGCTGCCAAATCCCGGTAACTTTGTCCAGAAAAAAGAAAAAACAAGCACCTTTACTCAATATTACAATAGAGTCTTATGCGGCCGAAGGCAAAAGCATTGCCCGTCTTGAAGACGGCAAAGTACTGTTTGTAGACAATGCCATTCCAGGCGATGTGATTGATGCAGTCATTATCAAAGACAAGAAAAGCTGGGCTCAGGGACGCACTACGCGCCTGGTGCAGCCATCGCCACAGCGCATAGAGCCGTTTTGTCAGCACTTCGGGGTATGTGGCGGGTGCAAGTGGCAGATGCTGCCCTACCCACAGCAACTGATATACAAACAGCAGCAGGTTGCAGACCAACTGCTGCGTATAGGCCATGTGGAACTGCCTGAAATGCAGCCAATAATAGGTAGTCCGCGGGAGCGATACTACCGCAACAAACTGGAATTCACCTTCTCTGCCAGCCGGTACCGAACCTTCGAAGAGATTGGCGAGCGCGACGAGAAGTTTACACCTGAGCCGGCACTGGGCTTTCATGCACCGGGCCTGTTCGACAAGGTAGTAGAGATACATACCTGCTACCTGCAGCAAGACCCTACGAACAAGCTGCTGTCTGTGCTGCGCGAGTATACGATGGCGCGCAATATGCCATACTACGACTTCAAAGCACACACTGGGTGGCTGCGCAATGTGATAATAAGAGTGGCGACTACCGGAGAGATACTGGTGAACGTGGTGCTGCACAACGAAGACACCGCAGCACGGGAAGCAATGCTGCAACACATACTCGAAAACGTACCTGGTATCACATCCCTGCAATACACCATCAACCCCAAGATGAATGACACCATTCACGACCTGGAAGTACACTGCTGGTATGGCAAAGACCACATAGAAGAAAAGCTGGAAAATTTCCGGTTCAAGATATCCCCTAAATCATTCTTCCAGACCAATACCTATCAGGCAGAAGCACTGTATAGGGTGGCTCGCGATTTTGCCGGCCTCACAGGTACAGAGACTCTTTACGACCTTTATTGCGGCACAGGGAGTATAGGTATATTCTGCTCGGCCGGCGCCAAAAAAGTAATAGGTATAGAACTTGTAGAAGATGCTATTAAAGATGCTTACATCAACGCTGCAATGAATGGCCTCAGCCATTGTAAGTTTTATGCGGGCGATGTGGAAAAAATATGCACTGACGACTTCTTTGCGGAACATGGCAGACCCGATGTAATAATCACCGACCCGCCGCGCGCCGGAATGACCGAAAAACTAGTGCAACAACTACTGAAAATGCGCGCACCTAAAGTGGTGTATGTAAGCTGCAACCCTGCCACACAGGCACGCGACCTGCAACTACTGGACGCCGACTACCGCATTACCCGACTGCAACCGGTAGATATGTTTCCGCATACCCACCATATAGAGAATGTGGCACTGCTGGAGCTGAGATAAAGCTAACTACAATGCATGACGCAGGAAACTGCACTTAATAAAATCGCCGGCATCTCGCCGGCGATTTATTGGGAGTACTTTGCATAAGGCGGTAAATTCCTGCTTCTGGCGACCCCATAGAAATAGGGTCGCCTGCAGGTCCTATCAACTAGTTCAAAATATCAATAAAGTTCAATTGTTTAAAGGTGTGCATCTTTAATAATCAGATTACACATTTACACTGCTTGCAATAAATATACTTACTGCCATAAAGCAAACACTTGCTATCGCGATTGTGAATATTTTCTTTTTCATTTTTGGTCGTTTTTGAATTGTACATAACAAAGGTGACTCAAAAGCGCGAGTGTTTTATGGACCAATATACGTAAGGCCTGTTTGAGTTCATGAAACGTGTATTTGGGTTTATAAAGGGTGCCAAATGGTACAGATATCTGCACTGCTTGAAGGTTGACAACCAAAAAGAGGCAGCACCATAATTGGCACTGCCTCCCTACTAGGGGTATTGACTAAAGGAACTGCTTAAACCACTTGCAGCCCTGATGCAACCGCTTTTCATAGTGACAGGCAACATCTTCATTTATCAGTATTGATTAAAGAATGAGCCAAGAAAATCCATAAGACAACCTGTGCCGGAACAACCTTTAGGCAATGTACCGAAAAGACCGCCTAGGCAGATACAGTACCAGCTATGAGCATAGTGACCGTCATAAACCCAATACTTGCAACTGCGATTTCGAATATTTTCTTTTTCATATTCCTGGTGTTGTTAATTGTTCTATACAAAGATGAAACAAATGTGAGTGGGTATTGGAGACCAATATATGTAAGCCCTTTTTGAGTATACGAAACTGGCGTTTGAGTTTGTAAAGGGATTTCACAGTGTTTTCAATTTCGCCTAAAATGGCATTGTAATAAAAAATGAAAAAGAGGCGGAAACAATAAAGTAACCACCTCTTTTCAACTTGTGTTTTAAACCTGCCTTATCAAAGATTGTGGCCTGAATGCAAACACATTTTCATAGTGATAGAAAATATCCTGTCTTATCTGTTCACCACAAGTTTTTTAACCGACGTTTGCTCACTGTTGTCTGTAATCTTAACCACATAAAGACCTGCTGAAAGGTGGGATGTAGTGATATTCATAGCAGTACCAGAAGATGTGTTTTGATAAACAGTTTTGCCGGTAATGTCCAGTATTGTTATCCTGCTACCGGCAGCCAGGTTGGCAATGGTTACCATGTTTGTTGCCGGATTGGGATATACTGATACCTGATTTGTACCGTTAAGATCAGTAACAGCAGCGGTAGGTATCGTTACCATGGTACATACAGAGGTATCTGTACATGAACCGGAGGTAATAACAACGGCATAGTTGCCTGTGACCGCCGGTGTAAAGTTTTGTGTGGTAGCACCTCCTACCGGGGTATTACCCGCGCAGTCTATCCACTGGTAAGACACGCCTGCCATAGTTGCTGTAATGGTAGTGCCTGCAAGGCTCACCGCATCATTAAGAAAGCATTGTTTCAGCTTTATCAGACCCAAATCCATGTCTGATCCGGGAGTGAAATTGGCAACACCTGCACCTGGATCGAAATCTACCGTACCGCTAAATGAGCATGTAGCGTAGATATTGCCATCGCCAGTTACAGTTATAGAAGACAGGGTATTGCGCGCGGTACTTGCCGAAACCGCCAGCGTGCCATTCCATCCCAGCGTTCCAGCCGTATCTATCTTCAGAATATAACCATCAGAAGTAGCTGACCCGCCAGAAAACGGACCCACCGAAGCCCATGGCAGCGAGTAAGTACCAGTGAAGTCACCGCTTACATAAAAATTTCCGAGATTATCTATATCAACGCTTCTTGCATCACAGAAACTCCCCGAAGAAACCTGCTTTACCCACTTGAAATTTCCGTCTGCATCCAGCTTCAGTATATATCCATTGGTATTCGTAGCAGACAAAGAAGCACTTCCACTGCCCGGGTCAAAATCAACACTTGTTCCTATAAAACGACCTACAGAGTAGGTATTGCCCGCAGCATCAGCAACAATACCCTGACCTTGAAGTGCACCTGTGCCGCCGATAGTTTGTACCCATGCAAAAACACCAGATGCGGTTATTTTTAGGATGTAGATATCATTAGAAGGTGAAAGGCTAGGCGGAGTGCCAGCCAACGTGCTATTTCTCCAGGCACTACCTGCAGGGTTAAAATTAATAGATCCTCTGAAGAATCCTGTTACATAAACGTTACCTGCAGCATCCAGTGCAATTTTGTTCGAACCGTAGCAGTATCCACTACCCGAACCAGACATCTGATACGTCCATGCTACCACTCCTCCGCTACCTTTTATTATTGCTACGTTTCTGGCAGCGCTTCCTGCAAGATCGTAAGAGATGTAGAGGTTGCCGGAATGGTCAGTGGCAATGGCTGTACCCAATTCCTGCCCCCCTCCGCCACCCGAAGTAGCAGATATAAAATTTCCTGACGGATTTAGCGTCACCCGGAAATAATCTTCCGCACCTGCAGACGTGCGGTTACTTACTCCTGTGCCGGGGTCGAAATCAATAGTACCTGTAAAACTGCCGGTAACATATACGTTACCGGTATCATCTACCGCTACAGCACGCCCAAAAGCATCGCCCACACCTGTAAAAGCCTTTGCCCATATCAGGTTGCCGTTAGGGTCAGTCTTATTTACATAAGCACAATTAAATGTGCTTGCCGGAGTAAGCGTAACTGTGCCCGCACCCGGGTCGAAATCGGTAGTGTCCTGAAATCTACCGGTAGTGTAAACATTGCCGGCGGCATCCACCGCAGATGCAAATGATGAGTTGTTGCACGGAGTTATCGGGCGTCCTACCTTCTGCCCCCACTCGAATGTAGGCGATGACTGTGCACTTGCACATACAGGCATTGCCAGCGCCAATACCACTAAACCTTTTGTAATTGTCTTTTTCATTGTTAGGCTGTTTTTTTGTTCAGAGCAAAGGTGGGCGGAATAGTCGGGCATCAGCTGATGTGTTTTACCAATGACCGATCCGGTCTTACAAACCCCCGTTTTGGGTTTACGAGCATTTACATCAGCCTTTCGGCAACCTGCTGTGTATTTTAAATCATATAACTGCTGCTTATGGGCTTTAATGTGCCTTAACAGGGCATTCATACCCTTAAAACGGGTATTCATAAAATAAGGTCCTGTTATTTGTGTCAGATTTTATCTTTGCAATCAGTCTGTAAAAATGCGCTCTGTAAAAAAGATAAATTGGTTCTTCCTGTTGTTGTTACTGTTCTTTGCGGCTACTGCACAGGCGCAGCACCCCTGCTATCTGAAACTGAACCGGCAGGACGGACTACCATCTGACGCAGTGTATAATGTCTTTCAGGATAGTAAAGGTTTTATGTGGATGGCCACTGGCGAGGGGCTCTGCCGATATGATGGCTTTGAGTTTGTATCTTACAAGTCTACCGAGCAAACATCGCTGCCCGGCAGTTGCATACGGGAAGACAAGTATGGAAGAATATGGTACGAAAACTTTGATGGATACCTGTATTATACCGACAGTGGCAAACTGAAATCTATCAATCAAAACACCCCATATTATTACCTACCTTTTGGCATCAGCACCCACTATCTGTATATCACCACCAACAAGGGGGCAGACATATACGACATCGCCACTCTGAAGCATGTGAAATCTCTGGACATACCTGTAACCACCTGGATAAATACAGTAAGTTCCAGCAATGCTTACTACATGCTTTCAGAAAATATTCTTTACAAAATTTCAGATGATCTTAGCCTTACCTCCTGCAAAATACCGACATCTGAAAAAGGAGTATTGCACAATATGTATGCAGCCCCTGACGGAGTGTATATTACATCTGGCAACAGTGCCGAAAAAGGGTTCTACTGTTATGACAAGAACCTAAAGCTGGTAAAAAAAATATCGATTCAGGGGCAAATGACAATACAGCATGTCTCCGCTATCGACAGCAGCATTTTTATCAACAGCCCAACAGGCAGTTTCACATATGCCATAGAGGATGCATCGGGGGAAAGAAAAGCAGCCTACTTCAATGGTAAGAGTGTTTCCGGAGTAATCAAAGACCGTCAAAACAATATTTGGTTCTCTACTACTAATGAAGGTTTGTTTATAGTGCCGGACATGAAAAACATACTGTTCCCAACCGAGACTTTTACTATTAACAAAATAGTGGTGGCGAGGGATGGATATTTTGCGGCAACGCAAAAAGGAAAGCTATTGCATGTGAACCAAAATTTTGAAAACTCGATGGTGGTGAGCAGCGACCCAGGCAATAGCAGTATCTACTATCTGTATGCTGACTCACAATATGCAATCTACTCATCTCTGGGGTTTACGCTAACATCAGTAGCGGGCAAAAAATATGAACATAAGAAAATTATAGCGCTGAAAGAGGTGGTTCGGCTCGACAATAAGTATTACGCTTTTGCCTCCAGTGTCTTTTGCGGTTTTATGAAAAACCACTCCAGCAGCAATTCCGAAAAATCTGTCTGGGATAGTTTGAATAATAGTGAGAAGAATACAAGATATCCCGACATAACTCCATTGATAAATCTGGTTAGGGGAAAATCTGTAACCTATGATGCCCAAAACAGGCAAATATTTTTCGCCACAAATAAAGGTGTCTATTGTGTATCTCCTCATGCGGTGTCAACAATTACTCCAAATGGGCAATCTGTATTCGCAAATTCCCTACAGGCAGTAAACGGAGTATTGTATGCACTTACCTCTATGGGGCTTGTGCTGAAAATCCCTTATACGCCATCCGGAGCAGTTGCGAGTTGTAAGAATCTGCCGCTAAAGGACATTTCGATTATGAAGCGTTTTGGTAATGAGCTATACCTGTTTGGCGAAGGCAATCTATACAAACTGAATACCATCAACGACTCAATAGAGCGAATAGAAATCAGTATAGACATCAACGGTATAAACGATATACTAAAAGACAAAGAGAAGCTATATGTAGTGACCAATGAGGGAATAATATCCCTCAATAATCAAGGATATAAAACGAAAAGAAAACCGGCACTCTTCTACATTAATAGCGTTACCGCAAATGGCAAACCCATAAGTGCAGATGGGAACAATGAACTCAACTACTTCGAGAACAATATTACTATCAGCTTTTCTGTACTTGACTTTGGCACGGTAGTGCAAGCAGGTGTGTATTACAAGCTCAACGATAACGAGTGGAAGGAAATAACGAAGGGCAGCCGTTTGCTACAGTTCCCGGCCCTTGCCAATGGCAGCTACACACTTTCCTTCAAACTGGGTGAATATGGCAGCATTGTTAAAAAAATACAATTCAGTATTCAGCCTGCTTTCTGGAAGCAATGGTGGTTCTATCTGATTTGCCTGCTGGTTGTGTTTACACTGATATTGGTTTACTATAAAAGGAAAATAAACGTTAGAATAAATAAGTTGGAGGCGCAGAAAAAGAGTATGCAACTGGAGCAGGAGCTGGGAAAGTCTATGTTAACATCCATTCGCGCGCAAATGAACCCACACTTTTTTTACAATGCACTCAATACTATTCAGGCATATATATTCATGAACGACAAGACGCGGGCAAGCAGCTACCTTGCCAAGTTCTCGCGGCTTACCCGCATCATTCTGGAAATGTCTGAAGCTGAAACCGTATCACTTAATGAAGAGGCCGAAACTATGAAACTATACCTGGATCTGGAGAAGATGCGCTTCGAAAGCGGGTTTGAATATGACATGCAGTTTCATGGAATAGATAATAAGGAAATGATAGAAATACCCTCAATGATTATACAGCCATACATAGAGAACGCAATAAAACATGGTTTGCTGCATAAAAACGGAGATAAGCTATTGCACATAATCTTTGAAAGAAACAGCAACATACTCCAGGTAACAATAGACGATAATGGTATAGGCAGAAAACGCTCTGAAGAACTGAATAAGATAAGGACGGAAAAATACCGCTCATTTGCCACAAAAGCGAGCGAAAAAAGAATGGAGTTGCTGAACAAAGGAAGAAGCGAAAAAATAAAAATAGAAATCACCGACAAGACACACCCAAACGGTAGTGCTGCGGGGACAAGAGTAGTTATAAAAATCCCAATCTAAACAAAACAACAAACAGTATGTATACCGCTGTAATTATTGATGATGAAGAAATGGCACGCACACTGCTGAATGAAATGCTCAACGAGTATATACCCACAGTAAGTGTAGCGGCACTGTGCAAAGACTTGCCTACCGGTGTGAAAGCCATAAGAAAGTACAATCCGGACATTGTATTTCTGGATATAGAAATGCCCGGTCATAGCGGGCTGGAACTGCTGGACTTCTTCAACGACGAAGAGGTGGGGTTCTCTATTATTTTCGTAACAGCTTATAATGAATATGCGATACAGGCGTTCAAAATGTCTGCTACTTACTACCTGCTAAAACCAATAGAAGCCGACGATCTTAAAAATGCAGTATCTCTGTTTGAAAAAAGTAAGGTAAAACAAAACTACGCTGTACTAAAAGAGAACCTGGGTACCGGACCTAAAAAAATAGGGCTCAACACGTTCAATTCAATAACGTTTGTGGAAACCTCAGACATACTTTATTTTGAGGCTGATGGCGCATATACCAAAGTGGTCTTGCATACCGGCAAGCCCGTGCTGGTAAGCAAAGGTCTTAAGAACTTTGAGAATATGCTGGCTGACAATGCCGACTTTTTCAGGTGCCACAAGTCTTACATTGTCAACATCAAGCACATCACCGATTATATAAAGTCGAATGGCGGGTCGCTGTTGATTGATAAAACGCATGAGATATCCGTATCTCCCGACAAGCTGGAGGCACTTCTGAAAAAAACAGGACACTTGCTGTGACCAACAGTACTAACTGTACTAAAAACCGGACCAGATTATGCAGCCATGATCTACACTATAGCTCTATAATGAACCCCAGGGTCGGTATCACCCTGCCACTATTATCATTGAGCAACAGCGGTATACCATTGCTTCCATCTGCCTTTAAAGTGTTGCCATCTGTGGTAGCAAAACCTGTATTGTCTGCAGTGCGCTTGAAGGTAAAGTTTGGCGTGGCTGGCTGTGCGCTGGCATACGCATTAGCCAGGTCGAGATAAAGGTCGAAGCTCCATTTTTTAAAGTTCCATTTCTTGTCTATACGCACATCCATTGCATGAAACGCCTGCAGCCGCAGCGTGTTGAACTGGCTGTAATCGAGCAGCCCCGTGCCAAGCGCCAGATAGTTGTTTTGAGATGCCTGCATGTCGTAGGGTGTGTATGGTGCACCACCCTGATACCTGAATTTCACACCTAGCTCCCAGTTGCGTTTGAACTTATACCCACCGATAAAAGATATGAGCTGTCCATTATCCCAAGATGCGGGCACATATGCGCCGTTTGCATTGGTAAATTCGCTATTATAGATGGTTACAGAAAGAATGGTAAAAAAGTTTTTTGTCAGCTTCTGTTGAAACTGAAACTCTACACCGTAACTCTTTCCGTTGCCTGTAGCCATTATCGCCTCATTGCCCAGCACACCAAAATCACCACCCTTATTGGCCAGAGATATACTGTCTGTAACCGACACAGGGTAGTAATTGTATAATTTGTAGAAACCTTCCAGTGTAAAGCGAGCACCCTGCCAGCCCGGCATAAACTCCAGTCCGGCCACCAGATGATCGCACTGCGTGTAGCGTGCGTTGCGGTTCACAAAGTTGCCGCTATTGTCTTTAAACCCAAGTATCGTATAAGTAGGTATTTTGAAGTATCTGCCCGCAGATGCGTTCAGCTTTAGATTCTCTGAAAGATTATAAGATGCTGCGAGCCTTGGCGACAGGGTTCTCAGCAGGTTGTTGCCATCATCTGTAAATGTATTGCCGTCGGTGCGTATGCCCAGTGACAAATTCAGGCGGTTGTTGAGCAGTTTACCAGCTATCTGTCCGTGCAGGCCATACTTCCAGAAACCGATGTCGGTATTGCCGGCAATCGTTACGGCCGGTTGCACCACATTGTTGTTGCTATCGCGCACTTCGGTGCGAATGAGGCTGTAAATATCATTTGTGAAACGGTCATACTGTGTCATCGCGCCCAGACTGTAGCTCCATTTGTCGTAAGATTTGTTCATATCAAAACGGAACTTGTTCTCTGCTTCGGTAGACCTTATTTTCAGTGTGCTTGTTGCAGGGCTTGGGTTCTGATTGTCTGTGTATTTGTTGAGCTGATTGTTCAGCATATTCCTGCTGAAGGTAAGGTTCCAGTATCCTTTGTTCATTAGCCCTTTCAGCCCATAACCATTGGTGTAGCTCCACTGGTCTATAAGCGGGTTAGATTGAAGAATGTAAACATTCTCTGCCGACAAATCCTTGGGCGTACCAAAAGTGAACTTATCAATAGCACCTACTGCCAGTGTGTACAGCGATAGCTTCTTGTTTATCTTGTAGTCCAGCTTGTACTGAAAATCCCAGTAGGAAGGGCGTATAGGCAACTGCAGCACACCAAACAGTAATTGCAAATAAGACCGTCTTGCCGATGCAAGAAAAGTAAGCCTGTCTTTCACTAATGGGCCATCGGCACTATAGGCTAGCTCTGTAGCACTAAGCCTTATGTTTTGCTGCACATGCTCCGGATTGGCACGTCTTTGTTTCAATTGCAGCACACCAGAAAGCGGATTATCGTACTTAGCCGGGAATGCACTTGTATACAAGTTCACGTCTTCAATGAATGTGGTGTTGATGATACCCGTAGGCCCGCCTGCAGAGCCCTGCGTAGCAAAGTGATTGATAACAGGCACTTCTATGCCATCCAGATAATACACATTCTCATTGGGGGCACCGCCTCTTATTATCAGGTCGTTTCTGAAACCACCTACGCTGCCGGCAGTACCTCCCACACCCGGAAACGCCTGTATTACCCTTGACACATCGAAGTTGCCGCCGGGATTGCTTTTAATCTCTTGCCCCGATAATGTTTGTAACGACAATGGTGTCTCTGCATTTTTGCTGAAAGGGTTCCTTCTTACCACCACCTCTTTAAGGCTTACCCCTGCATCATTATCTAGCTCCACATTCACTATCTGCGCATTACCAGACGATACCACCAGATTGTAAATAATGTAATTTTCGTACCCAAGCGCCTGCACCTTTACGTTATAGGAATTGGAAGGCACATCAGCTATCCTGAAGCTGCCATTGGTATCGGTAGCAGCGCCCAGTGTAGTGCCCTCCACAGTTACTATAGCACCTATCACACTCTGCTGTGTTTTCTTGTCTTTTACAATACCCGTAATAAGACCAGCAGACTGTGCCAAAACCACTGCCGGCATACCGGCTACAAACATCAAAATCCCTATCAGAAGGCGCATAAATAGTATGTTTACGTTTTATTTTTTGGCAAATTTAAAACAAATTTCGACTTAAAAACAAATAATTAGTGTGTTTACATACTAAATTAGCAAAAGAATTCTGTAACTTTATGCCCGGAAATGGATTATTCATTTATAAAAGAATTGATTACCCTTGCCGGGGTGTACGAGCAGGAGAAGGGAGACACACCGCCCTCTTCTACTGATTTTGCCTGCTGGTTACTCAACAATAATCCTGTTCCCCGCTTACCCGATGAGCGCGTAGGACCCGCACTTGCTCAATACGAGACCTCAATAGAAAAAACAGAAACCACGATTGTCCGAATGGTGACCTACTTATACAGATATGCAAGGGGATATACCAAAAAAGCACTCGAAGGTTCTCCGCTACAATCTGCCGATGAATTTGGCTATCTGGCCACCCTGCTTTCTTTTGACCAGTTGCGCAAATCAGAGCTTATAGCCAAAAACATACATGAAAAGCCTACAGGAACAGAAATCATAAACCGGCTGCTGAAACAAGGACTTATAGAACAACTGGACGACCCTACCGACAAGCGCAGCAAGCTGGTGCGGATAACCCCGCAGGGCAAGGGCGTGATATTTGCTGCTTTTGCACGCCTGGGCAGGGTATCAGACCTGATAGGTGGTGAACTTTCGGTACACGAAAAACAACACCTGCTGCACCTGCTGCAGAAACTGGACAACTTTCACTACCACCTCTTCACCCACCAGAAGCAGGAAACACTGGATAGTTTAGTAAAGTGACAGTTAGCAGTATTTGCCTTTTATGGGTTTGTCCACCGGACTTAACCGGCATAGATTCAGTGCACGTTCCCGACATTCATCCACACTATCGTGCTCGTTTAGAAAAACTAATAAACAATAAATTTCAGTGCTTATCTTTTGCCCGTCAATAATATTTAGTAGCTTTAGCGTTCAAAATAGTTATAATAAGTATGAAGTACTTTTTTCTGGCCTTGTCTTTGTTAGTTTTCCTTGCAGCTTGCGATAAAAAGCCTACTGTGGTGCCCAACAGGGAAAATATGATGCGCGCAAAAAAATGGAAGATTACCGGAGGCACAATGACGGTAAAACAACCCGGCGGGCGTGATACCATTCTTAAGTACATGGATTTTCTGGATACCTGTTATCTGGATGATTATATTAAATTTGATTCTATGCACTTTGGGTCGCTGTTTACAGGCACTGTACGTTGTAATGCTGCAGACCCCGAATCGAGAAGTTTCACCTGGAGGCTGTGGAATAATGATAAATACATAGACCTGTATGATGGATTCAATACCATATTTGCAGTAAATACCAGTATCATGCCTTACCGTTTCGACACTCTTGAAAAGTCGCCACTGAAGCTGGATACTATAGTAGGGAGATTGGATACTATACCGGGATTCATTAAAGAGCTTATTGTACTCGATACAGTGCGCGAACTGCGATACACAGCTTACCCTATACCTAAGTTCGACATTTATGGTGCAGAGATTTCTGAATTTACCGAGAGCAGCTTTAAGTTGAATTTTTCATTCAAAACCAAGCGTCTGGATTCAACCAACTTCCGTGCCGGCGACCCGAATAATTTTCCGCCTGTAGAGGTGCCTGATACTTCAGACTACTCTATCATCTACTCTGCTTTCTAGTATCAGCAGCTACACAAACTACTTCTAATAAAAAGAGCCATCCCGGAGTAAATCCCAGATGGCTCTTTTGTTTTCTGCATTTCAAACTTACTTACCGAAGCTCTCAGCAAAGTATTTATGAAAGTAGGGTATTGTTTCTATGCCCTTGTAGTAGTTGAATACATCGTACTTCTCGTTGGGCGAGTGAATGTTATCATTGTCCAGACCAAAACCAAGGAGTACCGTTTTGAGCCCCAGAGTGCGCTCAAACAGTGCTACAATAGGTATGCTACCACCACCCCGCGTAGGTATAGGCTCTTTGCCAAAAGTGGTTTGTATCGCCTTCGCAGCAGCTTTGTATGCGGGCGAATCGGTAGGTGTAACTACGGGTTCACCGCCATGATGCGCAGTAACTTTCACTGTTACATTTTTGGGTGCAATTGCTTCAAAGTGTGCCTTGAACAGGTCTGATATTTCATCAGATACCTGATTGGGCACCAGACGCATAGATATCTTGGCATTTGCTTTTGATGGCAGTACTGTTTTGGCACCCTCGCCTGTGTAGCCACCCCATATACCGTTCACTTCCAGCGTAGGACGAATACCTGTGCGCTCTAGTGTGGTATAGCCGTTTTCGCCCCAGGTATCCTGTACACCCAGCTCATCCTTGTATTCAGTCAGGTCGAAGGGTGCGTTGTTTATTGCTTTACGCTCTGCCTCCGTTAGTTCCAGCACCTTGTCGTAAAAGCCCGGGATAGTGATGTGGTTGTTCTCGTCGTGCATAGAGGCTATCATCTGGCAGAGTATAGTAGCAGGATTGGCTACAGCACCACCATATACACCGCTGTGCAGGTCGCGGTTAGGACCGGTTACCTCCACCTCCATATAAGCAAGGCCACGCAGCCCGCTTTCTATTGAAGGGTGCTCCATGCTTATCATCGAGGTATCTGATACCAATACCACATCAGCCTTTAGCTTTTGTTTATTGTCTTCGAGAAACTTGCCGAGGTTGGACGAGCCTACTTCTTCCTCTCCCTCTATCATCACCTTTACATTGCAGGGCAGGGAGTTGGTCTTAGCCATTACTTCCAGTGCCTTTATGTGCATGAACATCTGTCCTTTATCGTCGCAGGCACCACGGGCATATATTTTTCCGTCCTTTATTACCGGCTCAAAGGGGCCGCTGGTCCACAGGTTGAGCGGATCTGCAGGCTGCACATCGTAGTGACCATATACCAGTATGGTAGGCAGTGCAGGATCTATTATTTTCTCGCCATACACTATTGGGTGCCCCGCTGTGGGGCATACCTCTGCTGTGTCGCAGCCGGCCTTGAGCATGTGCTCTTTTACGGCATCGGCGCAGCGGGCTACATCTTCCTTGTACTTGCTGTCTGCACTTACCGATGGTATGCGCAGCAGATCCAGCAGTTCGTCGAGAAAACGGTCTTTATTCTGTGTTTGATATTCTTTCCAGGCTTGCATGTTTTTTAGTATTTAGTCGAAAGTTAAAAGTAGAAGGTCGAAAGTTAAAGTAGAAAGTAGAAAGTTAAAAGTAGAAGGTCGAAAGTAGAAGGTCGAAAGTTAAAGTAGAAAGTAGAAAGTCGAAATTGTCACATTGCCACATTGTCGAATTGCCACATTAATTAATGCTGATCAGCTCTACATCAAAAATAAGCGTACTGTTGGGGCCTATACTGGATACCTGACGGTCGCCATAGCCAAGGTGTGGCGGTATGAAGAAACGCCACTTGCTGCCTATCCCCATTAGCTGCACACCTTCTGTCCAGCCGGCTATTACCTGATTGAGCGGGAATGAGGCGGGTCTGCCACGCTGCACAGAACTGTCGAATATGCTGCCGTCTATAAGCGTACCATGATAATGGCAGGTCACGGTTTGGTTTTGTGTTGGTTTAGCTCCTGTACCCTCGGTGAGTATCTCGTACTGCAGGCCGCTGGGCAACGTGGTAACACCTGCTTTGCCCTTATTGGCAGCCAGAAAATCCTGACCAGCTTTTAAGTTTGCCGCAGCTTTGTCTGCTTTCATGTTGAATAATTTGTCTGCTAAGCTCATTGCTATTTTTTGGTATAAAAGTATGGAAAAAAGGGGAGGCAAATAAATAATGTACCGATGGCCTTGGCGATACATGCTATAGAAACACCAAGTGAAGTCATTCTGAAAATCAGAATCCATCTAAAATTTTATTTACTGCCAAAAATCAGATAGTTTCGCCCCGTCAAAGCAAACAAAAAAACATGAGTGATATTCGTCATAACTGGACAGAAGAAGAGATCAGAGCGATATTTGAACGTCCGTTGTTACAATTGGTTCTGGATGCAGCAGATGTTCATCGGAGCAACCATATTTTTGGTGAGGTGCAGATAAGCAGTTTGCTTTCTATAAAAACCGGAGGATGCACAGAAGATTGTGCCTATTGCCCGCAGGCAGCCCGCTATAATACCGATGTAAAAGTGCAGGCACTGATGAAGGTAGATGAAGTAGTAAGCGCTGCTCAGAAAGCTAAAGCAGAGGGATCTTCCCGCTTTTGTATGGGTGCGGCCTGGCGCGAGGTACGCAACAACCGCGACTTTGACCGGGTAATAGACATGGTGAAAGAAGTAAACAAACTGGACATGGAAGTATGCTGCACGCTGGGTATGCTCACTCCAGACCAGGCAGAGCGGCTGGCAGAGGCCGGGCTGTACGCCTATAACCACAACATAGACACATCAGAAGAACACTATAATGAAGTAATTACCACCCGCACTTATGGCGACAGGCTCAATACCCTGTCTAATGTGCGCAAGGCGGGCATCACCGTGTGCAGTGGCGGCATCATAGGGCTGGGCGAGAAGAACGAAGACCGCATAGGTATGCTCCTTACTCTGGCCAACCTGCCGCAACATCCCGAATCAGTTCCCATCAATGTATTGGTACCTGTAGACGGCACACCACTTGGCGATAACTCAAGAGTACC
Source organism: Taibaiella sp. (assembly GCA_021740995.1). Taxonomy (GTDB): domain Bacteria; phylum Bacteroidota; class Bacteroidia; order Chitinophagales; family Chitinophagaceae; genus Nemorincola. Next base: position 100,616 of record JAIOYR010000001.1, on the reverse strand, counting down.
GTTTGACGAGCTGGTACGCATGATAGCTACGGCCCGCATAGTAATGCCGGCATCGGCTGTGCGCCTCTCTGCAGGGCGGCTGGAATTGTCTGTAGCAGAGCAGGGTATGTGCTTTTTAGCTGGCGCCAATTCGATATTTGCCGGAGATAAACTACTGACTACTCCCAACCCGGAACAAAATGCGGACATGGAAATGTTCCGTATACTGGGATTAAAACCTAAAGCAGCATTTGCCGATGGCCGCCCAAATGCCAAAGTGAAAGCTATGCAGTATGAACCTTCTTGAGCAATACATGAGCGGCAAGCTCGATGAGCGGTCGGTATCAGGTAATCTGAGATCATTGACCACACAGAGGGCAGCAGTAGATTTCTATTCAAACGACTATCTGGGGCTGGCTACAACCGGTGTACTTGCAAAAAGAATACTGCAAGATGCAGCACATATAGTTGCTTTGCGCACAGGATCTACCGGCTCACGTTTACTGTCGGGCAACACGCCCTTAGCGGCAACACTGGAGCAGAAAATAGCAACGTTTCATAAGGCAGAAGCTGCATTGCTGTTTAATTCGGGCTACGATGCTAATGTGGGGCTGCTATCCGCCCTGGCCGACCGGCACACTACTATACTTTACGACGAGCTTTGCCATGCAAGCATTATAGACGGAGTGAGGCTTAGTATGAGTCCACGTAAATATAAGTTTGCACACAACAATACCGAAGACCTGGAAGTAAAGCTAAAAAAGTACGCAGAACTCGGCCCTGTAATGGTGGTGGTAGAGTCGGTATATTCTATGGATGGAGATATGGCCCCACTCAATGCGATAGTGCAGCTATGCGAAACATACCATGCCCAACTGATAATTGATGAAGCACATGCCACAGGGGTTATGGGACCTCGTGGTGAGGGGCTGGTATGTATGCTGGGCTTGCAGCAAAGGGTGTTTGCCCGGGTACACACCTTTGGCAAGGCACTGGGATGCCATGGAGCAGCAGTGGTGGGCAGTACTCTGCTGAAAGACTTTCTTGTAAACTACGCACGTACTTTTATCTACACTACTGCATTGCCAGACCATTCGTTATATGCAGTGCAGTGTGCTTACCAATATTTATCAGCACCAGACTTTAGCCATGCACCACTGCACCAACTGATAGCCTACTTCAGGCATCGAATAGCAGACACCGGCATTAGCGGCTGGATAGAAAGCACCAGCCCCATACAGGCACTGGTAGTGGGCGATAATGCACGAAGCAAAACGCTGGCGACACAATTGCAACAAGCGGGCATGCAGGTAAACGCCATACTGCACCCTACTGTAGCACAGGGTATGGAAAGACTAAGGATATGCCTGCATACCTTTAATGCTAAAGAGCAGGTAGACACTATATTTGATGTATTATGCAGGGAAAGAAAAACGCAATAGCAATAGCAGGGATACACACCGGTATCGGCAAAACAATAGTATCGGCTGTAGTAGCCGAGGCTATGGGTGCCCACTACTGGAAGCCGGTGCAGGCAGGCATAGAAGAGCAGGATAGTACCCTGCTGCGACAATTGCTTACCAATGGCATACACAGAGTGCATGACGAGGCAGTAGTGCTGTCGCACCCCATGAGCCCACATGCTGCCGCAGTAATAGAGGGTGTGGAAATAGACTTTACAAAATTCAACTGGCCGCAAACTGACAACACACTAATAGTAGAAACAGCAGGTGGTCTTTTGTCGCCCATTGCTGCCGCTGCTACCATGGCCGATTTTATAACACACTACCAACTGCCGGCAATACTCGTTTCGCAAAATTATCTGGGCAGCATCAACCATACTTTATTGACAATAGAAGTGCTGAAAGCCAGAGGTATAAAACTGCTGGGCATAGTGATGAATGCAGCTGAGAACCCTGCTTCTGAGTCTTTTATAGAGGCATATGGCAACGCGCCGATTATAGCCCGCATACCTCATTTCGACACTCTGGACAACCCATCTATTGCAGCCTGTGCAGCGGATATAAAAAACTCACTGTTACAACACCTTTCTTATGGCAACTATTAAAGAGCGCGACCGGCAGGTAATATGGCATCCCTATACCCCTATGAAGGTGTGGCCCGAGGCCATAGCCATTGTTCAGGGCGAGGGCGCTTACCTGATAGATGAAGATGGCAACAAATACCTGGATGCCATATCGTCCTGGTGGGTGAATCTGCATGGACACTCGCATCCGCATATAGCGCAAAAGGTGAGTGAGCAACTGCTGCAACTGGAGCATTGTATATTTGCAGGGTTCACTCACGAGCCTGCTGTGCGGCTGGCAGAGCGGTTGCTGGAGATACTGCCACCGGGAATGGAGAAAATCTTCTACTCAGACAATGGCTCTACTGCAGTAGAGGCAGCCATAAAAATGGCGATACAATACAATAGCAATAAAGGAAGAACATCCCGAAAAATAGTAGCCCTGCAAAACGCCTATCATGGCGACACCTTTGGTGCAATGGCGGTAAGCGGCAGAAGCATTTTTACCGATGCCTTTGCCGATATGCTTTTTGATGTATCATTTATCCCCTTCCCTTCTGCAGAAAACGAAGCTGCAAGCATAGGCGCGCTGGAACAGTTGCTACAGGGTGGCAACATAGCAGCCTTTATAGTAGAACCGTTGGTGCAGGGCTCTGCCGGCATGCAGATGTATAGCCCGGCCGTGCTGGAGCAATTCTTCGGGCTATGCAGGAAACACAATGTGCTGATAATAGCCGATGAGGTAATGACCGGTTTTGGCCGCACAGGGCCACTGTTTGCCTGCAATCACATTAGTACCCCACCCGATATCGTTTGCCTGTCAAAGGGGCTTACAGGTGGTTCTATGCCACTGGGTGTAACGGCATGTACACAGGATATTTTCGATGCATTCTATGATGAAGACCGCACCCGCATGTTATATCATGGACATTCATTTACTGCCAACCCCACCATCTGCGCAGCCGCACTCGCCAGTATGGACCTGCTGCTGCAACCAGATTGCGAAGACAGCCGCAAGCGGATAGCACAGACACACGCAGCCTTTGCAGCCAGCATCAGTAACCATGGGCAAATAGCCGCCGTAAGGCAAACCGGCACTATACTGGCAATAGAGCTGAAAACAGACAACCCATCCTACCATAATGGCATGCGCGACCAGCTATACCGCTTCTTCATAGCCAAGGGGATAGTGATGCGACCACTGGGCAATATTATATACATCATACCGCCTTACTGCATTACTGATGCAGAGTTGCAGTATATATACCAATGTATAGAAGAATTACTGTTGCAATTAAAAACAAACTAAGCCTTACTTTTGCCGCAATGACACAGGAAGAACAACTAAAAAAAATAGTAGACATAATAGTACCCAACAATAACATGCATGCCAAATGGCTCAATAGCCTGTCTATGATGGAGAACACGGGCGCACGCAAAATATCGAAGTTTGAGCATCCGGTATATACCAATATCATAGTGCTGAAGCATGCTGCAGAAGAAGCCCGCCACGCTTACTACTTGAAGAAACAAATAGAAAAGCTGGCACCCAATTCCTGCCCCGACTACTCTTACCCCTACCTGCTGGCACCTATAGAGAGCTACCACTATCTGCACCAATTGGATGTAAGTGCCTGCCGTTACATAAAAGATAAGTTGCACCTGGAAGGGCGTGAAATGAAACATGGCGCCTACCTGCTGGTAACATATGCCATAGAGGTACGTGCAGATATGCTCTATGGTATCTATCAGGAGGCACTAAGCAAGTATGCCTCTAAGGTGAATGTAAAATCTATAATAGCAGAAGAAGAAGGACACCTCGAAGAAATGCAAAAGATGCTCGAAGTCTTTCACCCGCAGTGGGAGCAACTGGCCGCCGATATGTGCGCCATTGAGCAGGCACTCTTTGAAAATTGGATAGTAGCCATAGATAAGGTGTTTCTTGCCGAATTGAGTTAATACATGAATTTGAAATTTGTCCCGATAGCAATCGGGATGCAATTTTAGTTCTTCACCACCTTACTCACATATTGCTTTTCCCCGCATTGCACATATACCATGTACACACCAGGCGGCTGGTTGCTAATATCTATCTCTGTATCTGTAGTAGTGCATGTGCGCTCATCTATCCGCACACCTGCAATGTTATAGATGCTTACGAGGGATATATTTATTGGCGTATGTATACTGAATATACCTTTCGTGGGATTGGGATACAGTTTGCTTTCTATTCCTTTATCAATGCCATTTACATCGACCGCATTATTTACTTTGCGTATCCTGTCATTTACATAGTCTGCTATGTAGATATTCCCATGTTCGTCTACACATACATCGGTGCATTTAAGTTTAGCATCCGTGGCAGGGCCACCATCCCCGCCATACCCGGCTATACCACCGGCTACGGTAGTTATTATGCCTGTAATACCGTCTACTTTCCGTATAGCCCCATTCCTATAATCCGCTATAAATAAGTTGTTATTTTTATCCAAATAGATTTCCGTAGGCTCATTCAATTGTGCATTTACAGCTGGACCATTGTCTCCCGAATACCCAATTGTACCTGTCCCAACTATGGTCGTTACAATGTTTGAAGCAACGTTGATTTTTCTTATAACGCCATTCCAAGAATCTGAAACATACAAATAGCCCACATTGTCACATTCTACATCCAAAACACTGTTAAACTGAGCGTTTACCCCTAATCCCATATCTCCAGAATAACCAACTGTTCCTGTTCCTGCAATTGTCAAAATTATGCCTGTAGTAAGAATTACTTGTCTGATTTTATGATTCAAACAGTCTGATACATACAAGTAACTACCCTTGACATTTAATCCTGCAGGTGCATAGAGTTCCGCATTGATTGCAGGACAATTAGTACAGCCAGCACCTGCGCCCCCCGTACCCGCAATAGTGGAAATATTCCCAGTTGATGAAACCTTCCTTATTCTATTATTTCCGCCATCCGATATGAAAATATTCCCGTTTATATCTGTACATACTCCTTGGGGTAAAAACAATTGTGCACCGGAAGCACTACTCCCATCACCTGAAAAACCGCCAATACCTGTCCCTGCGATAGTCGTAATAATGCCGGTCGAAAAGTTTATCTTACGAATTGAATGATTAAAGCCATCACAAAACAAAAGATTATTATCGAGATCTAAACAAACTGCATAGGGACTATTTAAGTGTGCATCGACTGCTGGACCTCCATCTCCACTATAACCTGCTATACCTGTACCTGCTATAGTTGTAATAATATTTACCTGTGCCTGACTAATAAGGCAGACACAGGTAAATATAAAAATTGATAGCAACCTTATCATTGTTTTACAAATTTAAAGATAAATTATCACCGTTTAGTATCTATATATTGACGAGACACGAACCTGAACTGTAAAGTATTTCATAAGGTTTCTTCTGCTACCCTATTATCAAATCCTTGGCATATCTTTGCAGCCACAATATTCTATTATTTAACACCTAAAAAGTACATTGAAAATGAAAATAACTGTAGTGGGCGCAGGTGCTGTAGGCGCTACCTGTGCAGACAACATTGCCCGCAGGCAACTGGCAGAAGAACTGGTAATACTGGACATCAAAGAAGGTTTTGCTGAAGGCAAGGCACTCGATATTACCCAGACATCATCGCTCTGCGGTTTCGATACCCGTGTGAAGGGCGTAACCAACGACTATACTACTACTGCAGGATCTGATGTGGTAGTTATCACTTCCGGCATTCCCCGCAAGCCGGGCATGACCCGCGAAGAGCTGATAGGCACTAATGCCAAAATAGTAGAAACAGTATGCAAAAACATACTTGAATACTCACCCAATGCTATAATAGTAGTGATATCTAACCCAATGGATACCATGACCTACCTGGCACTCAAATCTACAGGCCTACCAAAGAACCGCATCATAGGCATGGGCGGTATACTGGATAGCGCTCGCTTCAAGACCTATCTGCAAAAAGAACTCAACTGCTCACAAAACGACCTGCAGGCTACCGTAGTAGGCGGTCATGGCGATACTACCATGATACCACTTACACGCCTCGCTACACTCAATGGCACTCCGGTGTCTAATCTGCTGAGTGCAGATACCCTGAAAAAAGTAGCTGCCGATACTATGGTAGGTGGTGCTACACTTACAGGCTTGCTGGGCACATCGGCATGGTATGCACCTGGTGCTGCCGGCGCTGAGCTGGTTGAGTCTATAGTGCGCAATCAGAAGAAAGTATTCCCTTGCTGCGTATCGCTGGAAGGTGAGTATGGCCAGAACGATATATGCCTGGGTGTACCGGTGGTAATAGGCAGCAATGGCTGGGAGAAGATTATTGACTACAAACTAAATGAAGAAGAAATGGCGGCCTTCAACAAGTCGGCAGATGCTGTACGAAATATGAATGCAGTACTGGCTACAATGGTTAGCTAATACCTGAAATGCATTAGAAGAACATAATTGAAATAAAAGAAGCGCCTGGTATAACTACCGGGCGTTTTCATGTATACGACCCAATACTTCAGAGGCATAAAGACATAAAAAAAGCCCCTGCAAATGCAAGGGCTAAAAATGTTGTAAAGTAGAAAATTAATACTCGGAAGGATGAAGGATGAAGAACCTGAATCCTATTGAAGCTACTGTATACACGTCGTTACGTTTGTTAGCTTTGAAAGGTGGCTTGTATCCATCTATGTAGTCAGACATTGTGCTTGAATACTGGAAGTTGGCGTTGAAAACGCATCCTTTGAATATCCAGAATTTCGGAACATGCAAATTAAAACCAGCATTGATTGGGATATACAAAGCGGTGGAATTTGTTAGAATTGATGGATTCTCAGTGGCTACTGCACCCGGAACATCGAAGCTGGAATTTGCAATACGCTTTATATCACTATTGATTATACCAATACCAGTACCACCATATACACCACCAATAATACGAAGCAGTAAATTATCATAATAATCCTTGTCGAAAGCATAGAACAAAGTACCAAGTTCTACGGTGATATGCTGATCTACAGAGGTAAAGTGATTAAAACTACGAAGCTTAGTGTAAGAATCTCTAGTAGATAAGTCACCAACAGAAACCGTCCATCCATAACTGATTGTAGGCGTAATATTCTTCTCGAAATAACCAATATATACCGGCTGAGGATTGGAATAAGACCAATCACCATACAACTTGCTGGAACCCAAGCCAAACCCAACACTAAAGTTGTGTGCGTTATAGCCTTGCTCACCAACATCATATGCACTATTATTTCTTTCACGCACACTAATATCAGTTCTCACCTGTGCAAAAGCTGCAGAACAGGTAACAAGACCAATAGATAATAATGCTATAAACTTAGTTTTCATACTCACGGATTATAATAGTACTACAAAAAATTAATATTTCCAAAGATTCTTTTTGTAACTCTGAATCTCACGCTCTATCCTGTCAGACTCTCTTTTCTGCTTTTCTTCATCGTTAGGATATTTGTCCCTGATACGAAGATCGGCAGGATTTGATTCTTTCACGATACGAGATCTGAACCTACGCTGAACAAACATGTCATCATAGCTCTCGTTATAGATATCACGCTGGGGATCGATCACTTCTCTTGCAGCAAACAGGTTTCTGCACTGTGGGTAATACAACCAGAAAGGATGCAAATCACCGATGTAATCACCAGCACTTGACTTCAGCTTGATAACCGGAGAAATACCGATTGTCTGAGTAATCACACGACCTCTAACTTTGTCAAAGAAAATGTCTTCCTTGATTTCAAATTTAGTTACAGAATCCGGATTGAAGTCGTTGAAAACCGAACGATATCCAAGAACGTCACCATTTATTGAGTCAAGGATTGGAACCAATGCACTGTCAGAAAAAGCTTTCATTACTTTTTCATAAGTAAGCTGCTTCTTGAAAGTTTCATCAGAATAGGCAATCAACTTCTTATACTTAATTGCATCCATCATCAACGATATAAGCGTCTCACCAGGCATTGCAAAAATCTTATTTACAGAATCTGTAAGATTGATTTCGCGCCAAATACGTTTGTAGAATTTGATATTATTCTTGTTCTCCTTTGGGAAAGCGAACGGCTTTGCGCCAAGAAGATTTTTTTGCTTGTAATACCCATCAACCGGACGAGTAGTATCCAAAGCAAAATCTGCCTGAAAACCGGTATCGGTAGACACAAGATCCGCAAATGGATTTTCTTCAACCGGCGGAGGTGCAGCAGCGGCAGCAGCAGCAACAGCTGCGAGGCTATCAGCTACACGAGCAGCAGCAAGACTATCTGTATTGACCTTGTTCTCTACAACTTTCTTCTTCTTCTTCTTTTTTGGAGTAGTCTGGGCATTGATATATGTAGTAGCTCCCAAAGAAAGAACAACAGCGATACAAACTAGGAAATTCTTTTTCATAAATACGCAATATAATTTTACAAAATCTTATTTAATATTAAAAGTAATCGGGTCAAGCGGACGTTTTACACCGTCAGGACCAGTTGCAAACACATCGTCGAATATGATGCGTGAACCAGATACAACACCCTGCATTGCAGCACTCATAGCAGGAGTCAAAGCATTGGTAGTATTTTCAAACACCATCGCATCAGCACGAGGCTTAACGATGTATAATTTGAAGTGCTGAATCGTGAAAGATGCCTCAAAATCGAAGTCTTCCAGTACAGCGAAAATCCTGTTTTGAGCTTTAGCCTCACCTGCAGAAATCGAACCACCAGCTTTTCCACTGAACTTAACACGTGGAGGAGGTATGCGCTTGATACGGAATTCTGTAGTACCCAGAACTGTCGACTTACCACCATCAAGTGTACCTGTAACTGTAATTGTAACTTTACCTGGCTGGGAAACCTTAACAACATATGCACCACCTGAACCAGATATTTCGCCGCTGCTCATAGACACCTTAATTTTTTCTTTAGAGAAACCAGGTGCAGATACTGATACTGGATTTGGCACGCCTATGTAAAAAACATTCATCTTGTCAGGAGAAACAACAGCAGATGGTCTTGCAACCGTATAAACCTGCTCTTGTGTTTTATACTCCTTCATAGTACCATCAGCTTGTTTTACTCTTACTGTACCTACCCACTTGAACTCACCCTCACGTGACGCAGTAACAGTATACATCCCTTTACCATCAACAATTTTCAAATTCTGACCTCCTACACTCACCTCAGGATTCGCCTTAGAATCTGATGCAGTAAGGAATACGCTTGCAGAATATTGCTGACCGGTAAGAATATAAGAAGTAGGAGCAACAGCTACCGCGTCAAAACGGTCAAGGTTGATAACAGCCTTGTCAACTTCACCCAGAATCTTTCTGATAACATCTGATTCAGTGTTTCTCATATCTGCCTGAATCTTTGTAAGCGCAGTAATTGCAGCTGTAAGCGGAATACCTTCACCAAAGTTTGTTTCTTCCCAGCTGGTAAGCAATCCACCACGTCTTGGAGGGTCCTGTGCACTTAATGCCACTTTTAAGTTTTGATCTTTAGCCGGTAGCTGAGATAAAATTGTAGTTCGTGTAGCTTCAATCTTTGCCTTCAGTTTTGACGCCCATTTGTCTTTACGCATCATCATACGAGGAGAGATATCAACATCTTCACGACTAGCTATATCGCCTGTTTCATCGATACCACCTCCCAGCTTTATAAGGCTGTCTTTGATTAAAACAATGTATGCATCTAGTTTAGCTATTTCTTCTTTTACCTTTGTTGCCTTTTCCCAGGCCGGACGAGCGCGCTCTGGTTCATTCTTCAGTTTTGAAGCTTCGAAAGCGGACATTGTATTGTCGACAGAAGCTTTAACATTCTCAGAAGATGTTTTAAGACTCGTTGTCAGATTCCTGAAGGCATCAAGAACATGATCAGTAACTGTAGTAGCAGCAATGCCCAACAGTACCAGGTATAATATACCCATCATCTTCTGCCGTGGTGTTTCTTTTAAACCTGCCATGCGTTTATATATTTTTAAATTTTCTGAATGGGTCTTCCGAAAATATAATGTTAAATAATAATAATGCTATAAATCTATCTATAAAATTCAGAAGATTAGCCTTTCTTAAAAGCATCAACCTGAGCTTGGTAAATACGCGCAAGATCAGTAATACCTTTGTTGTACGCTTTCATACTGTTAGTAGCAGATTCAAATTCTTTCATCATACCCTGAGAAGCAGCTGTCATCTGATTGATAGCACTAAGAGTTTTGTTGAACTGGTCGAAATTTGCGTTCATGTCACCAATGCTTTTGGTGAAAGACTTCATGCCCTGACCAGCACTTTCAAATTCTTTCATCATTGTAACAGATATACCAGACATCTGGCTTACTGCCTGCAATGATTTGTTGAATGCATCGAAACCACCGGAAACAGAAGTCATATTGTCGCGGAATTTCTTCACATCACCTGTAGCAGTTTCTATTTCTTTGATAAAGTTACCAGCTGAATTAGCAGAACCTGCAATCTGATTAACAGACTGAACAGTTTGTGTAAACTGCTTGAAACCATTTGTCAGACCTTCTACTATTTTAGGAGTAACAGCACTTGACAATAATTCACTTAAATTAGTACCGGAACCTGCCTCAGCAGCCTCTTCTTCCGGAGACACTCTTGCAGCCCAACCAAGAATTGCGAAAAGCAATGCTTCTGTGGCGAGACCAACGCCGATCATGATTTCACCACCTTTCCAGTGAAGAATTTTAAACATCAGACCCAGGATTACCACGCTGGCACCGAAAGAAATTACGGAATTAAGCCCAATTTTCTTTTTTTGATTTTGACTGCTCATATTTGTTGGATTTGTGAGTGAGAACTATTGTTGAGTGTATGTTTAGAATTAAATTTTATAAAACCAATTGTTGTGATGAACTATTTTTTGCTTTTTGATTTTGTAGTTGTTGTGGTCTTTTTTGTTGTAACAGGTTTTGCGCTGCTTGTTTCTTTTCTACGTGTAGCAACAGTTTTAGTCAATATCTCAGGAGCAGACATTACACATCTGAAACCAATGAAGCAATGTAGATTATCCTGTAATTCGTAATCACGTGTGAAAGGACTAAGTGCTTTGGCGTTACTTACAAAAGAACCACCTCTTACAACCTTACGTTTCATCGCATCAGCATCCTTAGGATCAGCATCGTACAACAATACCGGATTTACATCAGAAACGAAAGCGAAAGCAGAAGGACTATAAGCATCCAGAACCCACTCAGCAACGTTACCTACCATGTTATACACTCCATATTCATTTGGTGCATAAGACATAACCGGGAGGGTAAAGTTTGCACCATCTTCGGTATAATCACCTTCCTCCTGCTTAAAGTTTACAAGTAGATTACCGTTGCGATCTTTATCAACTGGAGTAGCATTTTTATCTGGTTTTGAAGGAGTAACTTTCTTATCAACTGCTACCATTGCTGCTTCTTCTGCAGCTGCAGCCTCTTCTTCTTCTTGTCTTCTCTGTTTTTTACTTTTTTTCTTCTTTTTACCACCTTCTTCTTCGGTTGCTTCAGTTACCGGTATCTCTGTGGTAGGTGCTGCAGCTAGCGCAGCACTATCAGTTGTCGGCATCATTGCGGCAGCAGTATCTGTAGCTACAACTGCAACGGTATCAACTATGTCTGGTTCTGGTTCAGCAACTTGCTGTTTAGTGTTTTTTATGTCCTTACCGGCAGCATAAACCCACTGTGCTTCTGATGGCAAACTGTACTGCAGTTTGTAGTACCTTAAATAATCAGCAATTTTAGCGTAATCAAAATTAGTATGACTTCTCCATGCTGCGAAAGCACGTGCTTGCTTCCAGGTTACACCTACAACAGGGTAGTCATCAAATGGAGGCTGTGTGAAGTAGTTTTCTACAAGGATGTCAACCTGAGAGTTGTTCATATCCTTAAACCATATTTTCTCATCAGGATATACGTTTATAGGCTCGGTAGTGTATTCGCCAATTTTTACATTTTTGTTAGTACCCGTTGCTTTCAGGTAAGTAAAATTATAAACATACAACTCTTCGCGTATTTTACCCGTAACCGGATCGAACATTGGAGCAATCTTTGCTTTAATTTCGTCGTCGTTACTTTCGAAGATATCCTTGTGTTTAATGTTTGCCCAGTCGATGCGCCTCCTGATAATTTTACCATTACTGTCTGTTACAGCAGATGACGTAGTAAATTTAGGAGTAGTAGCAGTATCTATGACAGGAGCAGTAGCAGCAGTAGGCTCAGACCCCATATAACTTGGAATTGTGTCTTTTACGACAGATGCTGTATCTACCTTGGCAAGATCAGTCTTGGCAGACTCGTCTTTGTAACCGCCCGGAGGTGGGTCAAGGAAATATTTGTCATCTTTCAGATAATTAACTATTGCAATAGAGTCAATCACCCACTCAGTAAACATACGATACTGCTGGTTGGTGACTTCTGTTTTGTCAATGTAAAACGAGCTGAGACTTACTCTTTTCTTGCTGTTTGTATCAGTAGAAGACTGACTGTATTTAATTGTCACAGACCCACCCGGAACATAAACCATTCCTGGAGGCGCAGCAAGCGTTACATGCCTGTATGGTATAACAGGACGAGTGCGTGACTTATGATAATTTGGGTTCTCTTGAGCGATAGAATTTGTTGATAAAGAGGATGCGGTAATAAATAGAACTCCAGCGAACAACAAGGATCTCTTTATGTACATACGTGTAATTTTTGTTAAATTTATAAATGTGCGTTAATATAATAATCTCAAGGTAAATACCTGTTTTTTTCAACTTACAGAGTGCAAATATATACTAAATACTATCACCGAGCGCATTACTGTGCTAAATAATTGACAACAAATTTTCAAACACTAAAGAATACTATTATTTCTATTAAAATTGATTCTTCCAAACGTTAAAAATGACCTATAAAAATTCCTTATCGGCGTAAAGATAAATAAGTTCTTGAAAAAGCAAAAACATTTCTAAAAAAAATAGCACAAAATTTATCATTGAACAAAAACTATATTATTTAACCCTATACAGTCACTTATATTAAATAGTCAATTTTCACTATCTAATCAAATTGTAATTCAGAATATAGATTACAATCATAGAATCTACTGAATTAATTAATACCTAGTAAAATGCACGGCGGGGGTTTTTATTAAAGTATATTGTCATTTAGTGAAAAATTGCATGGAAATACACGCCGAACAGCAATAATATTCTTACAGTATTATTACTATCTTGCGCAAAAATATACGGGAAAGAAAAAGCACTTCAAAATCAACACTTTTATTTAATAATGCTAAGAATAGGAATTTTCGGAGCCGGCCATTTGGGTAAGATTCACATTGCGCAATGGCTGCAAATAAAAGACATAAGCCTTGTTGGCTTTTATGACCCGGATGATGCTCAGGCTTCTGCAACCATAGACCAGTTTAAAATTCCGCGATATATTGATATAGAAAAATTGATAGCTGATGTGGATGCTGTTGATATCATATCTACTACTACTACTCACTATGCACTTGCAAAAAAATGCCTGCACAATGGTAAGCATGTTTTTATAGAAAAACCGCTTGCGAATACGCTTGAGGAAGGAATGGAACTGGTAAAGCTGGTAAAAGAAGCGAATGTAAAATGTCAGATAGGACATGTAGAGCGATACAATCCGGCTTTTTTGGCATTGAGCGAATATCAGTTGCAACCAATGTTCATAGAAGCACACAGACTATCTCAATTTAACCCCAGAGGCACAGATGTATCTGTTATACTGGATTTGATGATACATGATATAGATATAGTACTTTGCATGGTAAAATCGCCTGTAAAACGAATATCTGCCAGTGGCGTATCCGTACTCAGTGAAACTGCAGATATCGCAAATGCACGTATCGAATTTGACAACGGATGCGTTGCAAACCTGACATCAAGCAGAATATCATTGAAAAAAATGCGTAAAATGCGCATTTTCCAGCGAGATGCATATATCGGCGTAGATTTTCTGGAGAAAAAGACAGAAATAATCCGCCTGAAAGAAACTGATGCACCAATGGAAATGATGGATTTCCCGATAGAGTTGGGTAACGGTGCCACCAAAATACTCTCAGTGCAGGCTCCGGAAATAACCTCTTCAAACGCCATAAAATCAGAGTTAGCTGAGTTTGCTGCTGCTATCATCGACGACAAGTCGGTGCGTGTTTCGGTATACGATGGGTACCAGGCAATGGATGTAGCGCACCAAATTCTCAAAAAGATGAGTTTGCACAACGAGCTGCACAATGTTTAACAAAATATTACGTTACTATACGAAAGGGTTAACATGTCGAATATTTACTTAAGATTTATATATACATCTATATTACTATCACTGTTGGTTTCTTTCGAAGGTTGTAACATTATAAACCCTGCCGAAAAAACACCTACTTACATTCGAATTGATTCTTTTTCGTTTGAGGGCAATCAATCTCACAAAATCACAAACGTATGGGTATACTACAACAACAACCCTGTAGGGGCTTTTGATCTACCCGCCACTATTCCCATTCTCGCATCCGGTAATGGTAGCGTACAATTTGCACCCGGCATACCCATCAATGGGCGCAATGAGCGACCTGTAGCCTACCCTTTCTACACAATAGACACATTATCCCTTGCAGACCAGCCCGGTAAAATTATATACCACACGCCTAAAACAGGCTATTTTGATTCGGCAAAAATAAATTTCATTTCACAGTTCGAATCCGGAATTACAAAATTCTCAAATAAGGCGGGAACAACCAGTCTTATGGCTGTGAATGCTGACTCATTAGTCTTTAATGGATCGGGAACCGGCGCTGTGTATCTGAATGCTGTTGACGACTATTCCCTGGACAGCACAAGCGCAGGTTTCTCTATAAACACAGGAGCATCTTTTATTGAGTTCGATTATAAAAGTACAATACCATTTGAACTTTCAATGCGAGCAAGCATAGGCACCCTATACGCCTACAAAGACATAACCGGAGTAAACCCCAGCAGCACCTGGCAAAAGTTCTACATGAACGTAACTTCAACAGTTAGCGAGTATCCCGGCGGCACTTATCATCTGTTTATCAAAACAAAATTACTTTCAGGACAAACAAGTGGAAGGTTATTAATTGACAATATAAAACTGGTAACTTTCTAAGCGGATGCGCCTGAATAAAATGAAACGGAACGCCATCAGGCAATTGGTAGCACTTGACTATGTGGCTGCTGCATTGTCCTGGTTCTGCTTCTGGATGTACCGCCAGCATTTCCTTACAGGCATAGACTATGCAAGTACGCTGCAGAAATTTCATACAAGAGACTACCTTAACGTACTCATAGTAATACCTTCCGGCTGGTTGATAGCCTATTTGTTATCCGGAACCTATTTTGACCTTTACCGAAAATCGAGGCTGAATGAAATAAACCGTACACTTATATCCTGTATACTGGGCTGTATAGTAGTATCTGTAATTGTTTTCGGAAATGACACCGGTAACTACTCCTACTTTATGAACACTATAAGCAGATACCTGCTTATACACACCACCTTTGCGCTTACCTTCAGATTATGGATACTATACAGGGTGAAACGCAATCTTGTAAGTGGCAAAGTAGGCTTCAACACACTGGTAATAGGAGGTAATCAGCAAGCCATAAACATATACAAGCAGGTACTGGACAATCCACGTGCGCTGGGCAATATCTTCAAGGGTTTCATCTACTCAAGCAAGGAGGCAAGCAACGGCATGAGCAAATACCTGCCACAATTAGGGCATCTATCTCAGCTCGAAAACATAATAGATGAACATGAAATAGAAGAAGTGATAGTAGCCGTAGATTCATCGGAGCACCACCTGCTCGAAAACATACTTACCAGACTAAGCTATAGACCGGTGGTGGTGAAGGTATTGCCCGACTATTACGACATAATCTCCGGCTCTGTAAAGACCAGTAATGTGTATGATGCAGTGCTGATACACATACATCCTGACCTCATGCCCGATTGGCAACGGGTATGTAAGCGTGTTATAGACATACTCATATCCGCTACATCTCTTATCGTACTATCTCCCTTTCTGATATTTACTGCAATCATGGTAAAACTATCCTCTAAAGGTGGGGTTATATACAAGCAGGAGCGAATAGGCCTTTTTGGCAAGCCTTTCTACATCTACAAATTTCGCTCCATGTTTCTGGAAGCGGAGATAGCAGGGCCCGCATTGTCGAGCAAGATGGACCCACGCATCACAAAATGGGGCCGTTTTATGCGCAAATGGCGTATAGACGAACTGCCACAGTTTGTGAACATACTAAAGGGCGACATGTCGCTGGTAGGACCACGACCAGAACGCAAGCACTATATAGACCTGATAAGCGAAAAACACCCACACTACAAATACCTGCACAAGGTAAAACCCGGTCTTACATCCTGGGGCATGGTACAGTTTGGCTATGCCGAAAATGTAAACGAAATGATAGAGCGTATGAAGTATGACCTGCTCTATATAGAAAACTGCTCGCTGGCACTGGATGTAAAAATTATACTTTACACTTTTATGGTTATCTTTCAGGGAAGGGGCAAATAATGCTGTATTTTTATCGCCATACTATTGGAAAATGTATAGCAGACCGAGAATCAAAATACAACTCTCAGACTCTGAAAAATTTCTGGCAATCGCTGGCTGGGTAGCAATTGTAACAGTATGGCTTATCCCCCTGGCACTCTTTCATACACTACCAGATACAATTCCGCTGCATTTCGATAGCGATGGAAATATAGGCCGCTACGGCAGCAGGCTATCTGTTTTTGTACTGCCACCTTTTGCAACATTTGTGTTTGCAATTTTACATATCGTCGGCAGGCACCCACACCTTCTTAACTACCCGGTTACCATCACCGAAAGAAATGCCCCGATACAGTACGCGCTAGCTGTAAAAGCGCTACTCATACTAAGATTTACAATGGGTATTATCTTCATTTTTATTCTGTTTGCAATCATATTTCCGGAGGCCAATAAAATAATCGTCAGCTGGATGCTGTTTCTGTCAATCGTATTACTCATAATTCCGATTACCTATTTCCAGATTAAGTCAATAAAGCACAAGTGACTACACCTGAATTATCTAACTCAGCGTTAACCACAGCGGCAATAATTGCAGCACATATCGGTCACACCTGCTGCACTCAGGATGTCACTATAAACTCAATCCCGGCCTGCTCCTGACCATTGATCAGTATCGCAATAGAGTGTGCGCCTGCATAATGTTTGCGGGTGGTCATGTCGGCAAAAGACTGTTTACGGCTGAACCTTGCTACCTGACCAGGCTGATAGGTATTCTCTGTGATCTTGAACACCTTGCGGCTTTGTTTATCGTTGGCTTTGGCATATGTAATAGCATACTCTACGCGTAGCGCAGCTGGAACAGTCGATTCACTGGTGAGGGTAAATGAAAAGTGCAGATGCTCCCCTATTTTCAAGCTATTATGTTGTAGCTTCAGATTATCCACCTTACTCTGTGGCTCGTGCGACAGACCAAACATTTGCAGTGCCGTTACGTCAGCCTTCTTTAGCAGTGTGCGACAACCGTGCTTTAATATCCAATCTGTATTTTTGCTGCTGCCCATCCACTTCTTTGTCAATGCCAGCAATACTGCCTGATTATCTTTGGCTATATCATTAAGGTTATTAGCAACACTTTTTCTCACAAATTCAGATGGGTCATTTTTCAATTTATCCAGTATCGGCAATATGAGAGAAGGGTCCTTTTTCAACTCCGGCAATGCCATAGCCCATGGAAGCCTGGGTCTGCAACCCTCACTTGCGAGCCGACGCACCGATGCATGCTCATGCGACGTCCAGCCAAGCATTACTTTCAATACGGCAACCTTATCTTCGATAATAAACGGCCGTATAGCGAACTCGCAACTGCTAAGAATAGTTACTGTCTCCATAGCCGCCAGCGACTCCTGCACATGCGCCGTGCCATACTGCTCAATATAGTCCGGCACAAACATATACAGGAAGCTATCGTCTCTGCCAGACATTTTATGCAGCGCTCTTGTAAAATTCAATAACTGCTTTACATCGGCAGGAAACTTGCCGGGCAACTGGCTGTGCAGCACAGTGCTGATGCGCCTTATGCGTTGCTTCAGCTCCAGCTGCTCCCAGCCATCTGCAAAGACATCCTTGAGAAAAGTAGCGCTATCAAAACCCTTGATTGACGCCGTTGCAACATCCGCCACCCGCTGCAAAAAAGCAGGATTATACATGTTCTTAAGTGGTTCCATTGATCGAAATTTGCCAAATATATTACTTCACTTTTCCCTTCAGCTTTGCTACAAAATCGGGGGCTGCTTTGTAACCCAGCTCCTGTGCCTTATTGATATAGTAATACGCCTTTGCAGCGTTGTGCACAGAGTCGTATGCCACACTGAGATTGTAAGCGGCGGATTGCTGCACATCCTTTGAATTCATTTTTACTGCCTTCTCCCAGTCGCTGATTGCCCCCTGCATATCGTTGATACCAAAATAAGCACACCCTCTGAGAAAGTAGTAAAAAGGATTTCCATTATTTAGCTTCATCATCATATCATACTGCTTTATTGCCAAGTCATATTGCTGGTTTTGCACACTGCTATTGCTGTTTTCTGCCATTGCTTTTTCAGCCAGTGCGGGGTTGAGGCGAATTGCCATAATGTACTTGCGAAAGGCATCAAGCGTATCACCTGTTTTGATAGATGCAAGTGAGCTATCTACATAGCGCATATAGGTATTATCCCCGGGTGCCGGCACATTTCCGGCAAGACCCATACCCATGCCACTACCCTGCAGCGATTTCAGCGCTTGTATCTTCTCCATATTGGCTTTTACTTTGTCATCGGCAGCATTGATGGAGGCAAGTAATCCGTAATCTTCCATAGCCTTATCCAGCTCACCTATGCTGAAATAATGGTTACCGCGCCACTTATAAGAAAGCAATGCGCGGTATGGATATTTCTCTATGGCATCGGATAGCAGCGACTCTGAGTCGTGCCACACCTTGGTGCGCTCGTAACAAAGAACTGATAGCCAGGCCGAAAATAATAGTAGTGCCACAACTATAGCAGTTCTGAAAGCAGGGATAAAAGTAATGATCTTCTGAAAAGTAAATGGCAATAAAAAAAACAGACCTATGTATGCCACATAGGAATAACGGTCGGACATGATGGCGGCACCCACAGAGATAAACTGCAGCACAAAAATCACATTGGCAAGGAAGAAGCCCATACCAAATACATAAATCTTAAAATACGGACTTTTCTTTTTGTGCAGATACCATACGGGCAGTGCGAGCACAGCCAAAGAAAGGAAAGGAGCCGCATAATAGATAGCCGGCAGATAGCCGCTGATGTACCTGTAAGGATAAGGATAGAATGTAGACAAATAAGTAGGGTTAAACACCTTAGACAAATACATCACAAAGCCATAAGATGCATACATGATTCGCTCTGCCAGTGTAAGCACCCCGAACGAGGCTACAGCACCTGTGCGGCTCTGAGTATAAAAAGCCATACCACCAAAAAACAAGGATGCCAGAAAGAACACGACTTTTTCAGTAACCAGTTTTTTACTTAATTGCCTTTGCAGCAGCACATCTACACACAGCAACGATATTGGAAAAACCACTGCCATAGGCTTTGAAAGACAAGATGCCACAAATAGCAGAAAAGTAATCCAGTACCATTTTTTTTCGGCAGCATCGGTGTAGCGCAGATAAGCCATAAGACCTGCTATGTAGAAGAAAGCATAGAGTACATCCTTCCGCTCGGCTATCCATGCCACAGACTCTACATGCATGGGGTGAATACCAAACCACAATGCACCAAATGAGGCAATAAAAAGCCCGGCACCTTCACTCAGTTTCAGCCGCCTGCAGAGCTCTATGAACAAAAAGAAAACCAGTATTATATTGGCAATGTGTATGAGTATATTGGTGAAGTAATACGACCAGGGATTCAGCTCAGCAAAGTGATAGTTGACCGCCAGCGAAAGCATGCACAACGGGTGATAATTGTTCTTTGTTATATCTTCAGTAAAAATCACCTTAAGATTGTGCGGGGTAAATGCCTTGATATAGGGGTCGTTAGTTACATAGTAGTCATCGTCCCAGTTGGTAAACTGGTTTTGTAGTGTATAGTGAAAGCATATAAACGTAAGTGCACAGATAGCAGTGAGTATCAGTGTTTTCTTTACCGGCAGACTCAGATTCATACTTTATTGCTGACTTAATAATCAGCACTTCAAAGTAAAACAATTTTTTAGAATGAAGGTACCCCCCCCATTCATTCTGTGTAAGTTGCAAAAAAATATTTGAACCATTAAACTTTGGCAACAAAATTGCATCTAATCCTTTAACCAAAATAACAATCACATGAACACCAGAATCTTTTTAGGATTGCTGCTGGCTATAGTTGTCAGCGCCGGTATTAGTTTCGATGCTGCCGCTCATGGCAGGGGCAACAGAGGCTGCAGACCTCGGGTAGCTGTCAGGTATTGTCCGCCACCTGTGCGGTATTGTCCACCACCTGTCCGGTATTGTCCACCACCACCGGTTGTATATTACGGTCGTCCACGCTGCGCACCACCACGCTACTATGCAGGGGCTTACGCAGCACCAGGGCACTACCGCAATAACTACCGCAGGTGCAGGTAAAACAAAAAGAAAAATAACATTCACAAGGAGGGCTTCTGTAAAAAGAACCCTCCTTGTCGTTTTGTCTCAAAAAACGCTACGACATTGCCGCAATATTGTATATTAGCATCCGTATTGGTAGTTACCGGTACTACAATACAGCAATTTATCTAAATACAACATAAAACACACTATCATGGAGCAGCAAAAAGTAGACATGTATATTGCTACCAGTTCGAAATTTTTTGAAAGCCATCTGATTCCTCATATCAATGAGATGCTGGTGAGGGCAGATGACTCGAAATACATCTATCTCCAATCATTAGGTCTGAAAGACCCTACCACTATGCTTATTGTATCGCTTATCGGCGGGCACTTGGGTATAGACCGGTTTATGATAGGCGATACAGGACTCGGCATTGCTAAACTCCTCACCTGCGGCGGGCTGGGTATATGGACAATTGTAGATTTCTTTATGATACAAGGACGCACCCGTGAGCTCAATTTCGAGAAAATACAGCGTGCATTATTATAATCTGCGATGATAGGGCAACGAAACCTGTACATAATCGCTTCATTAGCGGCTGTTGGTGGCTGTGCGTGGGTATTGTTGCATCTGCTCATTCCCGGGCAAATGGCACTTGTGCCCGCATGCATTTTCAGGTATGTCACTGGCTATCCATGTCCGTCCTGTGGCAGCACACATGCTGTGCTAAAGATTTTTCAACTCAACTGGGTCGGCGCATTC
The DNA here is from genome assembly GCA_021740995.1 of Taibaiella sp. Classification (GTDB taxonomy): domain Bacteria; phylum Bacteroidota; class Bacteroidia; order Chitinophagales; family Chitinophagaceae; genus Nemorincola. The sequence continues at coordinate 79,183 of JAIOYR010000001.1, read as the reverse complement.
TACGACAACCCTATTGGTTTCATACTTGCCGCTACAATGATAATGCTACCGCTGTGGCTGCTGTATGACCTTGTGGGCAGAAAAAGCACCTTCTATACTTTCTATGCCTCTGCTGAATCCTTTATTCGCAGAAGGTGGGTAGCAATAACGCTCATAACATTGGTTGTAGCAAACTGGGCATGGAACATTCATAAATACACAGCATGAGCAAAACTTTTGCATACACACCAAACGAGATGGAGCTTGAAAAAGCATCCAACGGGTATCTGATGTCGCTGATAGCTGTAATGGCCGGTATGCCTTTGCCCATCATTAATCTGATGGCTACGCTGTTCTTTTATTTTGGCAACCGCAAAAGCACCTGGTTTGTACGCTGGCATTGTACCCAAACACTGTTGTCACAGATCACCATATTGGTTATGAATAGCGTGGGCTTTTCATGGACACTTTCTGTAATATTTGGCACTTCAATACTTACCAATGCCTATATCGGCTACATGATTACTATTCTCCTGTTTAACCTTACAGAGTTCTTTGTAACAATCTCTGCTGCTGTCAGAATCCGAAAAGGAGAACATGTAGAACTTTGGTTTTGGGGGCCGCTCACCAACATGATATGCAAGGCACCTAAAACGAATAACCCGTTCCTCAGCAACCCTATTAGTATACCCACAACTGAAAACATGTAACAATGGGAAAGGCAATACTACAGTTTCTGGCAATGGCATTGCTATTCTTCGCAGCCTGGTTTGGGCTGAGCAGAATAGATTTTGTCAAAATATTCAATATTGATAATATCAGTAAAAAGACGGAAAAAAAGATTGGTGACCTGGTGATGGAAACGCTCGATAAAACCCACCATACCATAGATGAGGATAGTGTGGCAATAGTTTTCGACAAAATAAAAAAGAGGATGTGTGCCGTTAATGCAATTGACGAATCGGAAATAAACATCCACCTTATAGAAAGCAGCGACGTAAACGCTTTTGCCCTTCCCGGAAACCACCTGGTAATCTATACCGGCCTTATAAAACGCTGCGATAGCGTAACCGAACTGTGCGGAGTAATGGCACACGAAATAGGGCACATAAAGCTGAAACATGTGATGAAACGCCTGGCCGGAGAGCTGGGCATAGCAGTACTGGCTTCGGTAGCCACAAACGGCAACTCCCAGGTAGCTGGTCAGATAATTAAAATGTTATCTTCTTCGGCATTCGAAAGAAAACAGGAAAGCGAGGCAGACGCATTTGCGGTAGATTGTCTGCTGCAAGCCCGGATAAATCCCAGAGGCTTTTCTAATTTTATGATGAAAATTGCAAAAATGCAATCGGGCATTCCCGAGGAGATGGAATGGATAAGCTCTCACCCCGACTCCAAAAAGCGAGCAGAGACTATCCGCTCATTTTATAAGGGAACAACACAGGATTACGAACCTGTACTAAGCGACGAAGACTGGAACAGTTTGAAAAAAGCTGCCGAATCTGAGTAAAGAACTATAATTAAACATTTTACCAATTCGTATCACTATAATTTTCAAGTCTTCTTACCACAATAAAACAATATTTACAGTTACTTTAAATACATTTGTAACCGGCGAAACAAAAAAACATGAAAAAAACACTTCTTATTCTTCTGACTATTACGGCCCTGTTCGTTACAACATTCAATGCATCAGCGCAAGACCAAAAGCAGAAAGTCAACATTTCTCTTTTTAAGCAAGAGGGCAAAACTGTGACGGTTACCATCACATCTCCAAATGAGTTTTATATAGGCGGCAACACCCATATATTACATATTGGCGATAAACATTTCGACCTCAACGAACAGAACAATATAGATGGCACCGGTTATCTGAAATTCTTTATACCTGCAACTGATTTTAAAAACCTGAAAGAAGGCGCAAAAGTATACCTTTCTTATGGCGAGCTGAACACCGAAAATGAGCAGGAAGTTGCAGAAATGTGCAAGGAAACCTTTACTCCCTGCTGGTCATTGGGGAAGCTGAATAAAAAATTAATGAAATAGGCTAAACCTATCGAAAATAATCAGTTCTGTTTCAAAAAATTCATTTTTAAGTATCATGAAGAACAATATTTTTACCTGCCTTTTCGGAGCTATCCTCTTATTGCTCACCGGTTCCTCTATATCTGTAGCACAAACCACCCCTGACCCAGGAATAGCAGGGCCGTATGCCGTAACAAAAGGTGAATATAACCTGGGAGACGCTGCTGCAACACTGCCCAGCCTGCCAAACCCTGCTGAAGTAAGGGCATCTGTTCACTACCCTACTTCACTAACAGGTGGTCCGTTCCCGGTTATAGTGCTGCTGCATGGCCGCCACTCTACCTGCTACGATACCATTACCAATGGTTCCAGTCTCAACTGGCCGTGCCCTGCAGGCAGAAAATCTATTGTAAGTTATCAGGGTTATGATTACCATGCCCGCTTCATGGCAAGCCATGGCTACATAGTTATATCCATCTCCTGCAACTCAATAAATGCACAAGATAATCCGCTGCCCGACCGCGGAATGAATGCCCGTGGCGAGCTGGTACAATACCATCTGGATCTATGGAACACCTGGAACACTACGGGCGGCGCACCTGCATCATTAGGCGCAGCATCTTTGTTTGTAGGCAAGCTCAACATGCAAAAGATAGGCACCATGGGTCACTCCAGAGGCGGTGAGGGCGTGGTGTATCATGCTTTGCTCAACAGGTCGCTGGGTAGCCCTTACGGTGTCAAAGCCGTTATTACGCTTGCGCCGGTTGACTTTTTCAGGCGGAAACTAAATGGCATACCTCTGCTTAACATTGCCCCATACTGCGACGGTGACGTATCTGACCTTCAGGGTGTACACTTTTATGACGATGTGCGCTATACAGACACACTCGATGAGTCTCCCAAACACAATATACTGATGATGGGTGCCAACCATAACTTCTACAATACGGTGTGGACTCCAGGTTCATACATAGCCGGCACATCAGACGACTGGTCTGCTGCCGATGCGCATTGCCGCGCAAGTACACCGGGCAATAAGCGTTTCGATACTACCAAGCAGAAAATGGCATACAATACCTATGCAAGTGCATTCTTTCGCCAGTATGTGGGTGGCGAGCAGCAATTTGCACCAATTCTCGAAACTAAAGACATTATTCCTCCGGTTACTTCTTTGCTCGATACTTCCAATGTATTTGTATCGTTTCATCCGGGTCGCACAGAAAGACGTGACCTGAACAGAATAGATACTATACCCAACGAAACTACCAACACCATAGGCGGAGCAGTAACACAGGCCGGATTGGTTGTTTCCGGCATTTGCGGTGGAGGCACTCCTATACCTGCATGTGCAGTAGCTACCCAGCAGGCAAGAGAGCCGCACAGAGGCACCTATACAGCACCTATCCTGAAAGGACTGGCACAGATGGGCGTGCAATGGAACGACACACTGGACTGGTATATGAATGATATACCTGCAGCACATCAGAATCTTACACTTACAGATGCAATTCAGTTTCGTGCAGCATTACGCTACAACACCAGCCCGGCAGGACAGATTCAAAACTACACTGTGCAGCTCATAGACTCTGCAGGCGCTATCAGCAGCGAGCAGGTGCGTACCTTTAGCAGGGCGCTTTTTTACCCTCCGGGCACCTCCGCCAGTCTGTTACCAAAAGTAATGTTCAACACTATCAGAATACCTATTGACAGCTTCACAGGCATCAATAGAGCTAAGGTGAGAAAGGTGAAATTCCTGTTCAATAAGACAACCGCAGGTGCTATCCTGTTCAGTGACATTGCCTTTGTAAACTCTAAATGCGGTCTCGTAAACAGCTCGTTCGGTCACACCTATGATACTGTAGGATACGATGTTTCTTTTTTCGATACCATAACTTCCAATCCGGGTGATACAGTGGTAAGACTATGGAACTTTGGCGATACTGCATCTGGTGTAAACGACACCTCTACAGCACACAACCCTATACACGTTTATTCCAGCGTAGATACATTCAGAGTGTGTATGTATACTAAAGTAAAACGCCGTAACAATTGGATATGCACTGACACAGTTTGCAAAGACATCAGAATAGTATTCGCTACTTCTGTCAAAGACATTCATGCTCCTTCCACTATCAATATCATACCAAACCCCGCGCGCGACTATGTGCAGATACAGGGCGCAAAAGAAACAGATGTGCTACGACTGATAAATGCCATGGGACAAGTAGTACTGACGACACAAATCACCGACCCCATAGTGAGGCTGCCGCAAACCCTGGCCAATGGCATTTATTATGCCATTATCACCACCAGCACCGGGCAGACTACTGCGAAACTGGTGATAAACCGATAAGAGACCTAATGCAGCAGGAATGAAGTGAGGGGCAAGTGATTTCTTGAGAATATCAAGTGAGTAGGCTATTGTTAGCTTATTTGAAGAATGACTAAAATCAACCTCACACAACTTCATTTATTATGGCAGAAAAAAAATCAAAGCTGGCAAATATCAAGACAAAAGAGAACAATGCCAGTGTTGCAGATTTCATCAATACTGTGGCCGATGAACAGAAACGCAGCGACAGCTTTGAGCTTTTGAAAATGATGCAAACAGCAACCGGCGAAGAGCCGAAAATGTGGGGCAGTTCACTCATCGGTTTTGGTAATGTGCGCTACAAAAGCCCTGCAACAGGCAGAGAGGTAGACTGGCTCCGCATTGGCTTCTCTCCCAGAAAAGCCAATCTGTCGCTCTACCTGACTATGGATATAAAGAAGTATGAAACCACCCTTGCAAAGCTGGGTAAACACAAGACAGGGGTAGGCTGCCTCTACATCAACAAGCTGGAGGATATAGACATAAAAGTGCTGCAGGAGCTGATAGAGGTGTCCTTGAACAGAAAGTAGGATTGGTTTCATTTTCAAGGAAAATGGGTATCTGTTATATTATTGATGCTCAAATTCACATAGTACTCCCAATACCATAACTTCCCCCTCTCCCACAATTTTCCTACCTTAGCTACACGATATCATGATATACAGAAGCAAAGCGCCACTGCGCATAGGACTGGCAGGAGGTGGCACAGACGTAAGCCCTTATTGTGACCTCTACGGAGGAGCAATACTCAATGCGACTATTTCGCTTTATGCATCGGCTACCATAGAGCCACTCACGGTACCACAGGTGGTTATCGAGGCGCTCGACCGTAATGAAAGTGCAGCTTATGAGCTGGCAGACGAATTGCCTATAGATGGCAATCTGGATCTGGCAACAGGGGTATATAATCACCTGGTAGCTAAGTATGGTCCTGTACCATCCGGTTTCCGGCTCACTACTATTGTAGATGCGCCTGCCGGCTCGGGGCTGGGCAGCTCGTCTACACTGGTTGTGGCCATTATTGGGGTCTTTGCCGAGTGGCTCAACCTGCCGCTGGGCGAGTATGATATAGCACAGATGGCGTATGATATAGAGCGTGTGGAACTGGCAATGGCGGGCGGCAAGCAAGACCAGTATGCAGCTACCTTTGGCGGAGTCAACTTTATGGAGTTTTATGAGGGCAACAAGGTAATAGTAAACCCCCTCCGCATAAAACCCGAATACATGTATGAGCTCGAAAACAATCTTTTGCTCTACTTTACTGCTACCAGCAGGCTCTCCAGCACCATCATAGAGGCACAAAGCAAAAATGTAACAGACAAAGACCAAAAGTCTATTGAGGCCATGCATCAGCTGAAGGAACAGGCACAAATGATGAAAGAGGCCATGCTGAAAGGCAATATTCACGACATAGGCAGGATACTGGACTACGGCTTTCAGTTCAAAAAACAGATGGCAAAGGGTATCACCAACGACTCTATGGATGCAATATATGATGCCGCACTAAAGGCCGGCGCCACGGGTGGTAAAATATCGGGTGCAGGCGGAGGCGGCTTTATGATGTTCTATTGTCCCGCCAATACCCGCTTCGAGGTCAAGAAAGCACTGCAGGCCTTTGGCGGCAGCATCAGCCCTTATCAGTTTACTGAGAGGGGATTGTTTACCTGGCGGGTATAGTCGCGGGATTGGGGATTGGGGATTGGGAATTAGGATTTTGGTATTAGGATTTAGGATTTGGATTTAGGGAATGACCTTCTACTTTCGACCTTCTCTTGATGACTATATACTACCTACTAACGACTATCTTCTACTAACTTTCTACTTCACACTTTGGACTTTCTACTTTATACCTTCTACTTAGAAAAAAATGCTGACAGTATCACTACACGGAATTACCATACATGCACTCATAGGGATGTACCCTGAAGAAAAGATAACGGGCAACACCTTTGAGGTGGATGTGGATATTTGGCTGCCCGATGCCTTGCCATGGCCGTTTGCCGATTATACGATTATCAATAATACAGTCAATGAAATTTTTACTGAGCCGGGTGAGATAATAGAGCAATATGTATATAACATTCATACCGCGCTGCGTGCACAATTTCCTGCAGCCGAAAAAGTGAGGGTTGCCATAAGAAAGCTCAACCCTCCCCTTCCCGGAAAAGTGGCTCATTCACAGGTTTGCTACGAAAAATAGAGGGATCATGGAACACATTGCACAGGAACAATATATTTCCATCCCATACAAACAAGACTTCACACTCAGTACTGCATAATTCACGCCTCATAACTCACACTTCATACTTATATTTGCCTAGTGAGTTTTCTATATCCGCTTTTTCTGGCTGCCGGTATTACACTGGGCATACCTGTACTGATACATCTGTTCAATCTCCGTAAGTACAAAACGGTATTGTTTCCGCACACCCGCTTTCTGAAGAACATTCAGCTGAACAGCCAAAAGCAGTCGCAGGTGCGCTACAAATGGCTGCTGGCTAGCCGACTGCTATTCCTGGCCTTCCTTATTTTCGCTTTTGCACAGCCTTTCTTTAAGAACAAGGACGCTACCAGCACCGGAAAAAAACTACAAATCATATATCTGGACAACTCCCACAGCATGAGTGCCAAAAAAGGCGCACGTAGTATGCTGGAGATAGCTAAGGAGGCCGCTTCGAGACAGGTGCGCAAGGCCGCACCGGGCACCCGCTTCGTGCTGCTCACCAACGATAAGCCTGCAAGCTACCGGGCAGAGCAGGCCGATAAAGTATTTGCGGCTATACAGGCCACCGAAATTTCTGCAACCACAGCCACCATTAATAAAACGCTGGCAGCTGCCCAAAGTGTACTAAAGAATGAAGGCGGAAAGGATGCCGACATGTACTACTATTCCGATTTTCAGCAAAGTGCTTTTCCTGCCAATCCGCCAAAGGAACTGATGGAGCATATCACTTTTTACGGGCTACCCGTGCAGCCACACGAGGTGGAGAATGTATACGTAGACACTGCTTACCTCACCACGCCTGTGCTGCAGACCGGCCGTAGCAACTTCCTGGTAGTGCATACCCGCTCTGCCGGAAAAGCCCCTGCCGAAAACCCGGTACTGAGCCTCTCGGTAAACGGACAAGTGAAAAGCGCTGCATCACTGAACCTGACCGATAAAACTGAAAGTATTGACACACTAAGCTTTCAGGTGAATGGTAATGAATGGCAGCAGGTATTACTGACGCTCAACGATGCCTCTATGCGGTTTGATGATACTTTTCGAATAGCAGCGCGCAGCGCACCCAATCTGAATGTGCTGGTGCTCAATGAAGGTCAGCTTAACCCATACATACAGGCTGCCTTCCGTGCATACAATGGTTTCCGGCTTAACCAATCTGATATTTCGGCTATTCCTGCCGACAGAAAGCAGTACAATTTGGTAATACTCAACGGTATCACCCGCATAGACGAAACGCTGGGTAAAACGCTCAATGAGGCTTTGCAGGAAGGACAAAGTATCTGCATTTTCCCGGGCAGAACCACCAATACACAATTGCTGAATGAGGGCCTGAAACAAATGGGGGACATACAGATAACAGGGATTGACACATCTGTGCAAACAGCCAGCCTGTTGCAGCAAGGCAGTGCGCTGGTTAAAGACCTCTTCGAGAAGATACCCGACAATGTACAATTGCCGGTAGCCAACTGGCACTATATACTATCAGCAGGGCTTAGTGCCAATCAGCAATCGGTGCTGGGTTTCCGCAATGGCGATCCCTTGCTGGCACGTTACACCCCGTCCAGAGGGCAACTATATCTCTGCGCTACCTCAGCCGACCTCCAGTCGGGCAACTTTCCCGGCAGCTATTTCTTTACACCCTTCCTCTACCTGATGGCCATGCAGAGCGGGGGAGGCAGTGTATTTGCCATTACATCCGGCACTCAGGAGCCCGTTTATCTCAACCTTGCCAATGTTACAGAACGCAACACCATACATGCTTTTGCCAAAGAAACAGATGTGATACCCCCGCAACGACCCAATGGCGCCGGGCTGGATGTATACCTGGGCCAGGCCGTGCAGCAGCCGGGCTTCTATTTGCTGGCGGCAACCGGCAGCGATACCACACAGGTGGCACTCAATCAGAGCAAAAATGAGTCTCTGCCGTCTTTCCGGGACATCGGGGCGTTGCAAAAAGACTGGAAAGGCGACAATGTGAAGTGGATGACCATAACAGAGAGTGGCAGCCGTGCCGGCAACGGCAGCAACATAGACTTCCCGCTTTGGAAAGTTTGTGTAATTTTAGCACTTATAATGCTGGCGCTGGAAACTTTCCTGCTGGCAAGAAAGCAAGTAGTTGTTGCGGCATAGTGTGTTGCACTAATAAATATATACAGTATCATGCAGGTACACATTCGTAAAGCAAGGGTAACAGACCCGCAATCGGGCTACAATGACAAGGTCGTAGACCTGCTGGTAGAAGATGGGGTTATTACCAAAATAGCTGCAAGTATAAAATCAGAAGCAGGGACGGTAATAGAAGCAAAGGGACTGCGTGTAAGCCCTGGCTGGGTAGATGTGTTTGCCGACTACCGCGAACCCGGATATGAGCATAAGGAAACCATTAGCACCGGTCTGGCGGCAGCAGCAGCGGGTGGATTTACAGATGTGCTGCTGGCACCCAATACACAACCTGCGCTGAGCTCAAAGTCGTCGGTACAATATGTGCTGCACAAGGCGGCAAGAAATATAGTGAACCTGCACCCCATAGGCGCAGCCACAAAAAACACTGAAGGAAAAGAACTGGCTGAGATGCTGGACATGCGTGCCAATGGTGCAATAGCATTCTCTGATGGATGGAGGCCAATACAAGGCGCCAACCTGATGATGAAAGCATTGGAATACATCACAGCATTTGATGGCCTACTGGTACAAATGCCCATCGACGAGGCGCTGGCTGCCGGTGGCCTTATGAACGAAGGTCCGGTATCTACAGCACTGGGCATGCCAGGTATACCTGCGCTGGCCGAAACACTCATGGTATATAGAGATATAGAGCTCGTTCGCTATACAGGATCCAGGCTGCATATATCGGGTATTACCACTGCTGCATCGGCCGACATGGTGCGAAAAGCAAAAGCAGACGGGCTGGCTGTAACCTGCTCTGCTACACCTTACCATCTTGCACTAACCGACGATATTCTGAAAAGCTATAACAGTGCTTATAAGGTAGCTCCGCCTCTGCGAAATGATACTGACCGCCAGGCGCTCATTGCCGCACTCAACGATGGCACTATTGATTGTATTACCACACATCACCGCCCACATGAGTGGGACGCTAAAACAAAAGAATTTGAATATGCTGCTGATGGCATGGCCATACAGGAGACAGCCTACAATATTCTGTGGGATGCACTGAAACACAGCAGCAGCATCACACAAATAGTCTCTGCTATGACAGCAGCACCGCGTAGCATTTTCGGGCTGCCGGAGCGCACTATAGCAAAGGGCAATGTGGCAACACTTACACTGTTCACCACTGAGGATAGCATTACTTTAGTAAAGCCACATTCCATTAGCATCAACAACCCTTTCAAAGGAATATCGCTTAGCGGAAAAGTGCTCGGAATCATCAACAATAACAAACTTCGTCTAAACAAATAATTTCATGGAAAACAAAGCACCACTCACTACTGCCGCCCGCAACAAAATGGCAATGGTCAACGGCCTGATATTAGGTCTCCTTTACATTATCATCTCCACCGGGGTCAACCTCTCGGTGAATAATATGGTAATGTATTATGCCCTCAAAACAGTCTCGTACATAGTGTACATGGTGTTGCTGGGTTTGTTTGCCAAAAACATCAGAAAAGCCAATGGTGGCTACATAGAATTCCGCGAGGTGTTTGGAGCTGTATTCGTGATGCTACTGATAGCAGGATCAATGATATATCTTTACTACTACCTCTATATGTTTGTCATAGACCCTGAGTTTATGGATAAAATGAAGGCGGCTACTTTACAGTTCATGGAGAGCAGCCCAAATATATCTGACGACAAGTTGAATGAAACCGCTGAAACCTTCGACAAACAAATAGCCGAGTCTAAATCGCTCAACATAGGCAAATCACTACTGAACTTTTTGGGCACAATAGTTATGGATTGCCTATTCGGGCTTATAGTATGTGCTATTGTAAAAAAACCAAAGCCACTTTTTGAGTAATGCATTCATTAATCATATTCGCGTCGGGTACCGGCACCAATGCTGCCGCTATTATAGCGTGGTGTAAGGAAAATAATAAAGCAAAAGTATCGCTGATAGTAAGTAACAAGCCGGGTGCTGGCGTGCTGGATATTGCCCGAAATGAGCATATCCCATTCCTGATTATAGACAAACATACCATACACGAGGCCTTGCTCATCGAGCAGCTGCAATCTTACCATCCGTCGCTTATTATACTGGCAGGATTTATGTGGAAAATACCCGCCAGTATCACCGGTACTTTTGCCGGAAAGATTATCAATATACACCCGGCGTTGCTGCCAGCTTACGGTGGCAAGGGCATGTACGGGCATCATGTACACGAAGCAGTTATAACTGCCGGCGAAAAAGAATCGGGTATCACCATACACTATGTAAATGAAGCTTACGATGAAGGCAACATTATATTACAAGCACACTGCGCTGTACAAAACGCTGATACGTCCGACACGCTTGCAACAAGGATACATAAGCTGGAGCATTACTACTATCCCCGTGTGATTGAATTCCTGCTGGCGCAACTAGATTAATAAGAAAAACAAATATTCTTCCGTGCTCTTCTTGCTTTTTGAGGGACTTATCCACAAATTTCGCTTTTTTGCAAGCAGCGTTTTTTGTGCTGAAATCCGCTACAGGTAATAGTTTCAAGATATTATCATCTATTTTTGTGGATATCTTTCTTCTTTTAGGATTTTGCCGCTTGCTACTTTTGTTGCATAAACCAAAAGCCCTGCTTTGGCATGCAGCGAAAGCAGGCAACTTCACTATGGAAGAATTAACAGACAACAATTTGCAGGACGACTCCACCGGCAACAACCACAACAACGACGATAGCCAGTCAAAACAACAATCCGGGGAAGAGCGTGATACAGATGCCCTGAAAAGGTGGGAATCTTTCTCAAAATCTGTAAACAGCGGCAGTCTGGTTGTAGAGAAGTAGGTAGATAAGTTCGTGATATGCAGGCACAGTATGAGGGGATTTATCTACCTCATTTTGTATCCGGAATTAGAGCTAATACACTATTTCTGATAAGCCATCAAACACACCACATAACGGTCATTGCAACAAGACAACTATCGCCCAAACACCGCCTTCATCATCACATCTGTAAATGTCTCCCAGGTGTATTTTTGTTTCTCTGCCAGTATGTTTTTGTGCAAATCCGGTATGGAGTCAGGCTCGTAAAATTTTAATATTGCATCTGCTATAGCAGTGGGGTTTGGCTCGGCTACAAAGCCTACTTTACCATCGGGCACTACCTCTGCCAGTCCACCTACATTGGTTACCACCATAGGCTTCTCAAAGTGGAATGCTATTTGCGTAATACCACTTTGGGTAGCATGCTTGTAGGGTTGCACTACCAGGTCTGCCGCGCTGAAGTAAAAGCGTACCTCGCTGTTGGGTATGAAGTCTGTAGTGAGGTGTACCCTGCTCTGCAGGTTATGTGTGGCTATTATGCTGTTGTTGGCTGCCTCTACGTCCTTGTTGTAGTATTCGCCAGCTGCTATCAGCTCTATACCTGCAGCCACTATGCGCTTGTCTGCCATAGCTTCCAGCAGCCAGTCCAGACCTTTGTATTCCCTTATGAATCCGAAGAAGAGTATGTATTTTTTAGCAGGGTCCAGTTCCAGTTTCCTGCAGGCATCTTGTTTGCTTACTGCCTCCAGATAGCTATCGTATATGGGATGCGGCGTGTAGTAAGCTGGCTTGGTGGTGAATGTAGCCACATCTTTGAGCACATCCCTGCTCATGGTTACAAATGCATCTACTGCTTTTATAAAGTAGCTGGTAAACTGTTTGTCACCCGGTCTTTTCTCGTGAGGTATTATGTTATCTACTACGCACAACACGCGGGTGTGTCCGTTTTTCTTTGCCTTGCGCAGTATAGTACCCAGTGCAGGCCCCATAAAAGGCAGCCAGTATTTTACTATTATCAGGTCATACTGTTCTTTGTTCATTTGCGCACCTACGCTCAGCCAGTTAAGCGGGTTTACAGAGTTTACTTCTGTGCGTATATTCAATCCGGCAGGCGCCGACTCGTCGGTAAATTGTGTTTTGCCCGGAAACAGGAACGATGGGTACTGAAGCGAGAATGACCAGAGGGTTACCTCATGCCCCTGTTGCTGCAATTGGTATGCCAGCCGTTCGTTGAACGCCGCCAGCCCGCCACGCAATGGATGTGCCGTACCCAGTATAGCTATCTTCATGGGAACATAGTTTTAAAGTCTGTCTGCGCCTGCGCATAATCTGTGGGTATTCCGATATCGATGAAGTAGGCATCGCTGGGACAACCATAAAATTTCCCCTCCTTTACAAACCGCTCCAGATAATCCTTTTCAAAAGAGCACTTCACTGGCAGGTGTTTCAGCAGAAAAGCCTTGGTGTTGATGATGTACACCCCGCCATTTATCATACCGCTATCCCTGTGTTTTTTTTCTTCAAACGAGGTAATCAGTCCCGCATCATTAGTATTGACAACACCGTAGCGGTCAAAATCCTGCATCTTCTTCAGGCTCAGCGTCAGGCAGGAGTGGTATTGCAGATGGCAATCCATTTGTGCTTTCAGGTCGGCCATAAACATAGTATCACCATTGAGTACCACTACATTGTCGGCAGCGGCCTGGCGCATGGCCAGTTGCAGTCCGCCACCGGTACCCATAGGCTCCGGCTCTATCACACAATCTACCACAAAGGGGAGATCCTGCTTTGCCAGCCATTCTTCCACCACCTCATGCCGGTACCCCAGCGATAATATTATGCGCACGCAATGCTGCTGTGCCAGATAATCAAAAATATATGCAAGAAATGGTTTGCCATTCACGGGTGCCATGCATTTGGGGTAATCCCCTATCACGCCTTGTAGTCTGGTGCCGAGTCCTCCTGCCAGTATTATTACTTCCATTATTACAATTAATAGACTATTAGTATCAGAGTTGCAAATGTAGAGAGTAGTTGTGGTATATAGATACAAATGGGCATAGATGTACCAAATATGGAAAAATGGTGTATTAAGAAATCTCGCTAACATATAGAACTTAGACACACATAACTTCACGGTAAACGTGCTAAAATCAAAGGCATAAGCAAAAAATGAATATTGTAGTTTCCTGAACCTTTGTGAACTCCTATTTGTGCATTACATCAGTCAATAACATGTATCATTACACCAACTTTGTGTCCTTTGTGTCCTTCGTGGTGAATTTCCTCTCATGATTCTTAAATTTTTGTATTAAATCTTAAATATCCCCATAACGCGTTTGCCCTACACAAAATTTTCCATACAGGCAATTCACCAAAATAAGCAGTAATTTCAACCGCCGAAAACCGGATAATATAATGTGTGGGATTCTCTCAATAGTAAACACAGGCACTGGTGCAGGGTCTGAAAACCTTTTAGCTGCCTGCAGTATCATAAAACACCGTGGCCCTGACGATGAGGGGCTGCTTACCTGGTCGCCGGGTGAAGACCCCATAATATGGGCGGGCACCGACACTGCTGCATCAACTCGCAACCACTGGCATTACAATGAGTTGAAACCCGGAGAGAAATTCAAGGTGGGCTTTGGGCACAGACGGTTGTCTATTCTAGACCTCTCTCCTGCCGGACATCAGCCTATGCGGTTCGATACTGCGGGGCTCGCTATCACCTTCAACGGAGAGGTGTATAACTACCCGGATATAAAAGCCGAATTGGAGACACTTGGACACCGCTTTGAGACGAGAACAGACACCGAGGTGATACTTCACGCATGGGCACAGTGGGGTGCAGCATGTCTGCACAAGTTCAACGGCATGTTTGCCTTCGTGATCCTCGACTATAAGAAAAAACAACTATTTGCAGTAAGGGATCGCTTTGGGGTAAAACCGCTTTACTATTACAAAAGCCCCGGCTCACTTTATCTGGCTTCAGAAATCAAACAGATAAGAACAGCACCCGGATACGGTCTGTCGCTCAACGAGCAGGCAGCAAGGCAATACCTGGCTACCGGTGCAGTAGACCATACCGACAGCACTTTCGATACACAGATAAAACACATCCCTCAGGGCAGCTATCTGCAAATGAGCCTCGATGGGGATGCACACAACTTCAGCATACACCAATGGTACACCCTGAAACCTGCTAAGTGGAGCGGCAGCTACGAGGATGCCGCAGAGCAGCTAAGGCTGCTGCTTACGGATGCAGTAAATGTGCGCTTGCGCTCTGATGTTCCCGTAGGCTCCTGCCTTTCGGGCGGGCTCGACTCTTCCAGCATTGTATGTATAGTAGCAGAATTGCTAAAAGGGAAAGGAGAGACTGCAGGACAGGAAACAGTTACTGCTTGTTATGACAACGCGCGATACGATGAATGGAACTTTGCGCAGGAAGTAATAAAAAAGACCAACGCAAGAGCCCATCGCACCTTCCCGTCTTTCAAGAAACTGTTTGACGAAACTACGGACTTCATCAGGCATCAGGACGAACCCACGGGCAGCACATCACAGTTCAGTCAGTGGGCAGTATTCAAGGCAAGTCACGAGGCCGGGCTAAAGGTAATGGTAGACGGACAGGGTGCCGACGAACAATTGGCTGGATACGGCGGTAATGACGTTTCCTTCTACTCAGGATTGCTCAAAAAAGCATCACTAACCGCATTGTTCGATGAGGCAATACATTACAAGAAAGAAAAAGGACACTGGCCTGTAGGCTTCCTGCTCAATGCCCTGAAACTAAACATGGGCAAGGATCTGACACCGCCAAATGCCGAATGGCTGACACCGCCAGAGCCGGTAGTAATACATAAATCTACCGCAATCTCGCTGCAGGAAAACCTGCTCAGGCAATTATACATGGAGCCGCTACCCGCGCTGCTCCGCTACGAAGACCGCAACTCTATGGCATGGAGCGTAGAGTCGCGCACACCGTTTATGGATTACAGACTGGTTGAATTTACTACTGGTCTGCCCGAAAGATTTGTATATCACCGTGGCACACGCAAGGCTATATTGCGCACAGCCATGCAAAATGTTATTCCACAGGCCATTACAAACCGGAAAGACAAAATGGGGTTTGTAACGCCCGAAGAGGTCTGGCTGAAAAATGAAGGCAGAGCCTGGTTTATGGAAGGCGTAGAGCGAACCTGCACACTATTTGGTGGTAAGCTGATAGATGCCGCTGCTACTAAAAACCGTGTGCTGGAAATTGCAGATGGCAAGCGGGTGTTTGACTTTATGCCCTGGCGTGTGCTGTGTCTGGGCAAGTGGTACGACATGGTGAAGTAATCATACGATCCGCCGCACTTCGTAGTAATGCCGCCTTACTTCTTTACTCGTGTTTTCCGGTTCTTTATCGGAAGGGATGATGATGAACTTTTGTCGAACACTTTCTTTCAGCGGCTTTACAGAAAAATCGTAGTAGGTAGCAGGGTCGTTAAACTGCTGTGCGCCAATCATTTGCCCCACCTTCATACGCTGGCGCGGCCGCAGGGTTACTATATACGTTTCAGACTTGGTGTGCTTGCGTGTAGCAGTTACTACGACACTATAGGGAGTTGTATTATGGAACCAAAATTCGGAAGAATAGATAACCGCACACTCTATTGTTGTTGATGGCTCAGGCTTCAGTTCCGGTTTTGCAGGAACAGTTTTTGGCGTGCTTATATAGCCCGGTTTTTGGGGCGCCATCTTTCCCGGCCCATCATCATAGTTGTCGTGTACCTCACTGGTTATTTTGCCATCTTCAGAGAAGTACGTTGTGGTTCTGTACCATTGTATACCTGCATCCGGCGCGCTGCTCCATGCTGCCTTGCTTACAGCCCCGCTTGGGTAAAAGCTGAATATCACCGAGCTATGACCCGCAATCCGTCTCAGCTCCCTGTCATATATTTCCTTACCCTTGCTGTCAAATGCCTTTGCCCTACCCCATCGGTCCTCATTATCATAGCATTGCGATGTGGCTATTTTTCCATTCTTAAAGTAAGAGTATTTGCATTTAGGATAGTCTCTGCCATAGCTGCTTAATGCCATAGTTAGCAGCACTATCATCAGCATACTACATCCTTTAATCACCCTATGCATATATTGGCGTACTTGCGCGTAAAGTTACAGCAGTAAACAAAACAGACGCGGAATCAGCACGAAAGTACTGGTAAGACAATGAATATAAATTTGCTGCAACCTAAACCTTGATGATAGTTGCAAAGTAGCCGAGAACATGATGGCGCCTTCTTATTGCATCAGCGTATGTTCTATTTAGAAATAAATGTATGAATATTTCTAATTTTATAAAAAAAGTCTACAATTGAATAATAACCTGGCAGATGATTTACAGAACCTAATCTTCCATAAAGTTCAGGTCTTTACCGAAAGTCTCTTCGGTCGCCAATACAGCAGTGCAGCTTATACTCATCACTATCACACCTGTCACAGCAGCAGCGTTGATATAACTGAATGTTGGCTGCAGACTTGTGAAAAGCAAAATAATGAGCGGCAATGACCCACGCACCATATTGGGCACAGTAGTGGCTGCAGTAGCCCGCAAATTAGTACCAAAATGCTCTGCTGCCATGGTCACAAACAATGCCCAGAAACCCGTGGAAAATCCCATAAACATACATATAGCATACATGGCAGTGGACGTGCCCCCTTCCTGAAAAAAGTAAAGCACTATACTCACTATAGTGAATGAATAAAATATATAAAGTGCTTTCTTTCGGCTCCCCAGCCAGTTGCTGAGAAAACCTATCAGCAGGTCGCCTACAGATATGCCTACATAAGCCAGCATCACAGATTTGCCGGGGTCTACAGGATCTTTGATATTAAAATGCTCGGCAAACTCTTTAGAGAAAGTAATCAGCACGCCTATCACATACCAGGTAGGTAAGCCCACCAGTATAGCCAGCAGGTACTTTTTAAATCTTTTACGATTATTGAAAAACATAAAAAAGTCACCTTTCTTCACATTGGCATGTTGCAGATTCTTGTACATACCCGATTCGAAAACGCTTACCCGCAGCAGCAGCAGCATTAAGCCCAGACCACCACCTATAAAATAACAAATACGCCAGTCATAAGACTGGGCTACCATATCTGCGGCCCACGTATTGCCGCCTGCTGCCATCCATTCAAATGAATGTGCGACAAAATAAGCAGCTACTGCACCGGTCAGCCCTATACCGGCTACTATCGATGTGGCTTTACCTCGCTTTTCTTTGGATATCAGCTCACTTACCAGCGTGATGCCTGCCCCCAACTCTCCTGCAAGCCCTACACCCGCTATAAAGCGGGCCAGCGCATATTGGTTCACTGTCTGCACAAATCCGTTGGCAATATTGGCAATAGAATAGAGAACTATTGAGCCAAAAAGTACACTAAGCCTTCCCTTTTTATCGCCCATCATACCCCAGAGTATCCCACCTATAAGCAACCCATACATCTGTATACTGATGATGAATTTACCCTCGCTGTCTATAAGTGCATCAGAGAGCCCCAGCCCCCTAAGGCTTTTCACGCGTATGATACTGAACAACAACAGATCGTATATGTCTACAAAATAGCCCAATGCGGCCACTATAACCGGTATGCTCAACAGGCCTAATTCCTTATGTTGCTTCATTGTAAGCAATAGTACAATAATATACCTATACATACAAGCCGGAGAAACACCGTAAATACCAAATTAAATTCTATCTGCAATACCTTTTTATTGCCTCAATCACTGTTATTATGCAATGAAAAGTACTGAATATGTAACTTAATTAGCCTATTTTTTCCAACCTTTGCAGTGTATCAACTCGATTTTGACATAAACTTCGATATCATGAAAAAACTATTTGTCTGTATATTTCTTTCTTCCCTGGTAACTACTGGCTCAGTATTCCAGTCATGCAAGAAGAACGCCAATGACCGCAACACGCTTAATCTGGTAGATGATGCAACTATAATGTCTCTGTCAGGCCAGCAATACAGCACTTTTATGACGGCCAACCCACCTATTACAGGTACTCCTGAAGCTGAGATGGTGAAACGGGTGGGCATAAAGTTATCCGTAGGAGTACAGGACTACCTTGCTGCCAAGGGACTTTCTAACCTCATAAAAGATTTTCAATGGGAATTTAACCTGGTAAACAATCCTGAGGTGAACGCATGGTGTATGCCGGGTGGCAAAATAGTGGTGTATACTGGCATACTACCGCTTACTATGAATGACTCAGGGCTTGCTGTAATTCTTGGACATGAGATAGCCCATGCGGTGCTGAAGCATGGCAATGAGCGCATGAGTCAGGAACTATTAGTACAATACGGTGGACTGGCTGCATCGGTGTTGCTATCTACAAAACCACAGGAGACACAGGCGCTGTTCAATACTGCTTATGGTGTAGGTACTACTACAAGCATCTTAGCCTTTTCCCGCAAACATGAAAATGAAGCAGATGAAACAGGGCTGTATATAATGGCAACAGCAGGCTACAACCCCAATGCAGCTATAGGGTTCTGGCAGCGCATGCAGGCCAGTAATCCCGGCGGCGCTACACCTGTATTACTCAGCACACACCCCAGCGATGCTCAACGCATCGAAAACATTACAGAACTTATGCCAAAAGCTATGGTTTATTACAAGCCATAACTCGGAGAAGCAAAAAGCCTTAGATTTTACCCGCCATTTCCAGAATCCTCTTTATTGCTTCTGGTCTTGGCTGTAGCAGGTCTTCTGCCAGCGCATCCAGTATTCTTTTTTCGTGGCGCAGCACAGAGAAAATATCATCAGTGCCGGGCGCTGATGCTGCAGGCATGTAGGCGAAGGATTGTCTTAAAGTAAGTTTGTTGTGTAAAGTTTTGTCCATTGAGTAGTTGGTTTCACTAAAAACGTACAATTACAATACATTATTGTATTGAAACTAAAAATTAATGTTAAAGCGGGCAGGTAACCTACACAATGACAATATTGTAACTACTTTCGGGGATTGAGCGTTACGGATGAAAACAATTGCAATAACAGGGGGGACAGGATTAGTGGGCAAAGCGTTAGCAAAAGCGCTGGTAACCAAGGGGTATGAGGTTATTCTATTCACTCGTAGCACTACCGGCAAAGTGCCTCCGGCAGGCTGCAGCTATGCGCAATGGGACCCTGAGCTACAGATATGCGACGTAGAAGCATTGAAAAAAGCCGATGCCATTGTGCATTTGGCAGGAGAGCCCGTAGCAGCAAAACGGTGGACCACCGAACAAAAAGGAAAAATAGCCTCCAGTCGCGTCAATGGCACCCGTTTTCTGGTAGCCAAAATAAGAGAGCATGCTGTAAACTGTAAAACTTTTATTGCATCCTCCGCTATCGGGTTCTATGGCGCCGATAGTGTTCCCGCACTTCCTTTTACCGAAAACGCACCTGCTGCAACTGATTTTCTGGGCACCACAAGCCTGCAATGGGAAGAAGAATCACAAAAGGCAACTGATTTTCTGCGTACCGTAATACTCAGAACCGGCATAGTACTGGCTAATGAAAGTGGTGCATTCCCCGAATTTGTGAAACCTACCAGGTTCGGAGTGCTGCCCATACCCGGAAACGGAATGCAGGTAATAAGCTGGATACACATCACTGACCTTGCTGAGCTTATAGTTTATGCGCTGGAGAACGGGCAAATGAACGGCATATACAATGCCGTGGCACCTGCACCGGTGAGCAACAACACCCTGATGAATGATATAAAGAGTGCAATAAACAAAGGTGTTTTCGCATTTCACGTGCCGTCTTTTCTGCTGCAGTTGGTACTGGGCGAAATGAGTACCGAGGTTCTGAAAAGTTGTACAGTGAGTGCTGCCAAAACACTGGATACAGGTTTCAAATTCCGCTTTGCTGATAGCAGCAGCGCAGTAAAAGATCTGATTGCCGGGCGGTAAAGCTATTGTACCACAATCTTCCTGATTGTCTTGCGGTTCTCGCTGTCTATCAGTTTCATTATGTATACTCCTCTAGCCCAGCGGTATACCGGCAAATCTGCCTGACCATTTATTGTACCCTTCCATTCTACTCTGCCCACCATGTTGTACACTTCTGCCTGCACAGCAGCAGTATTATCAGAAACCACGTGCAGTATACTACTGGCAGGTATGGGGTATACCCTCACAGAGCCATCAAAGTTGCGATCTATTCTGAAATCCTTGCTATTGATATTGAAGAACACATTGTTGGCACCTTTCACCTTTATACGCGCAGCGGCAACATTTGTTTCCGGATTGGGCAGAGTTATACTTGCAGATCCATTGTTTGGAAAAGTACCCAGATGATGCGGCCATGTATAACCACTGTCCAGAGACAGATAAACATCAACATTTGCAGCACTTATGGGCGCATCTTTTGTGTTGGCAACACTCCATTCTACCTTTTGTGTACTGAATCCCTGATAGGTAATATCGGGAGTACTCTGGCTGGTCACAGTAAAGCCGGTACCACCATTTATAACATTGAGCTGAACACTATCATCCGGCAAAACAAAACAGCCGTAACTATTGTGCAGGCTACGAGCACTCAGCTTAAACGTAAGAACGCGCGATACTTCCGGTATTTTTTCACCGGATGCTTTGTCCACACCTGCATTACTTAGCAGACCGCTACGTAGCAACTTGATATTCGGGAAAGTTCGCACCGGCGATTTTGACGGCGGATACGATCTGAATAGCGGCCCGGCAATAGTGGTGGAAGTAAGGGTAAGTCCATACCCTCCCAGGTCATACTGCTCCCAGCAATAGGTGATCATAGAATCTCCGGTAGAGTCTATTGCGGTAGGTGCTGTCAGTTCAAAAGGTGTGCGGGCGGGCACAAAGTAGGTAGCTGTAAATGCAGGTAGTCCCGGAGGCTTGTTATCAGTAGGCACCTTCACAGCACATACATTTCCTCCCGTCGATATATAGTTTTGTATCTGCCGCAGTGTGGCTGAGTGAAAATAATCATCACTATTTGGCTGAATATTATCGGGTGAGCATAGGCCGGCATACGCCATTATTGTACTGCCACTGCCGGGTTCATAGGCTCTGGCAGCTATTCCGTTTGCATAGCAACCGCCAGACTGGTTATTATTGAATGTATGGTCTGAGCCATATTCATGCCCCATTTCGTGAGCCACATAATCTACATCAAACCCATCGCCAAAAGGAGTCTCACTTCCGGTCACACATTGGGCTTTCGAACCTGTTTTGCATATAATACCTACCGATGACAATCCGCCCGCTCCTGTGCTGAATGCATGCCCCAGATCATAGTTGGCATCGCCTATAAAAAGGTCGCACAATCTCTGATTTGTATCCAGCAGTGAAGATGCACTGGAGTTGAATTCGCCAAGCAGATCAGTGGCGGCTGATGTGAAAATAAGCGTGTCTTCATTTGCGGCAAAAATCATTGTCACAGATACCTCTCGTTCATAGATGCCGTTTACTCTGTTTATAGTTGTGGTCATTTTACCCAGCACTTCCGCCTTGGTAGGTGCTACTTTTCCGGTCACAGCCGCTGCATACTGGTGCGTGCAGGAAAGTGCCAGTCTGTATCGGCGCAGCTCATATCCGCTAAGCACCCTTTGCTGTGGCTTTCCGGCAGTGCGTAGTGCGGTTTCCAACGTGGCAGCTTCATTCAAAGCAACACAGCCTGCACCTTCATCGGCCCGCACCTCATCTCTTTTATAATGTGCGGTATAGTAGCCATCATGCTCATTATTGGCCGGGTCTACAAACGAAGTATTTATACCATCAAAAACCATTGCATGAAACCCGAACACGGTAAAATCGAGCTTTGCAGTGACTCCAGGATTGTCTATAGCAACCGCTGTATACGTCTGAATTTCAGGGTACTTTACCGCCAGTTCAGGCGGCAATATGGGTGTATATCGGGTACGGAAAACGCGAAAACTTCCATCAGGCATGGGCAATTCAATCGTCGCACCACTTCCACCTTTTGCCGCTGCCGATAACCTGCTGCGCAAATCATGCTCATCGGCTCTGAAGCTCATGTAGGTCTTAGGCACACGTTGACCAGTAGGGGTAGGGCGCGCTGCTACCTGTTGCCACACACCGGCATGCGATAGCGCAGGTATACAACACGATAATAACAGCACTAAAAGCGATATTTTATTTTTCATTTAGCAATTACTTTGAGTAGACAGCAGATGCAGAAGATTGCATGAGTTGTACAAAAATAAAAAAAGCGCATGATGTTTATAACAATCGATGCGCTTTTTTGGACAATGAATTTATAATGTAGATAAGTATTAACTATTGTACCACAATCTGTTTTACAACTTGCGTTCCGTTTTCAGAATCCGTGAGACGTAGGTGGTAAACACCTCTTGCCCATAAAGATACATCTATATCAGCCTTGCCACTCACCGCTCCCCGCCATATCATCTGCCCAAGTGTATTGTACACAACAGCATCTGATGAGCGGCTAGCAGTAATATGCAACATGTTTTCTGCCGGTACCGGGAATACGTTTACATTGTTTACCGCAGCAGACAGCATTGATGCACTGCTAGGTGTTATAGGTAACGATGGATTGTTATTAACCGTAAAATTCACCCTATTTACGTTAAAGAATACATTATTGGCACCCTTCACCTTAAACCTGCAGGCCGAGCTGCTCACTGCAGGATTGGGGAGTGTGACGGTTGCCGACCCTGTGTTGGGAACTGTAGCAATAAAATACTGCCAGCTGCCACCGGTGTTTTCAGACATATATATATCCACATTAGCAGCATTTACTGGTGCCGCAGTAGTATTTACCACATCCCATGTTATTGTTTGTGTACTACCACCGGTGTAAACATTACCTGCCATATCCTGACTGGTCACCCTAAAACCTGCTCCCGTGCCCGTAGTTACCGCTGTTACCGTTACTATATCGTCAGGTATAGTTACAGAACCTTTGTTATTTCTGATGTTGCGGTATATACATTTGAATTTCATTGGCCGAGCTACTGTTGGTGCCTTTTCAAACTGAGAGTTGAGGTTACCGGCCATCACAAGACTGATTTTAGGAAACACCCGAATGTTTGACTTCGAAGGGTTAAACGACCTGAAAATTGGGCCTACTGATGTAGTAGCCGCGAAAGAACTCCTAAATGCTCCAAGGTCTGCCTGCTCCCATGCATACAACTTTACAGAATCACCCATAGAGTCTGTAGCTACCGGAGCTGTAAGCTCAAAGGGTGTAAGATACGGTATAGAATAAGCAGTAACAAAAGAACCATAACTAACCAGCTTATTGCCTGTAGGACTAGTTACTGCACAATTCCCCCCGGCATTTACATAAGCAATAATTTTTTCTATACTTGCTCTGTGAAAGTATGGGTCGCTGTTTGCCTGTACATTGTCGGCGCCGCAGATACCGGCGTAAGCCATAATGGTGCTACCACTTCCGGGCTCAAAAGCCATGCTCGCCTCTCCGTTGCCACTGCAACTACCGGAGTTAGCATTAAAAGTATGATTGGAGCCAAATTGATGTCCCATTTCGTGTGCTACAAAGTCTATATCGAATGGGTCGCCTACTACCGATGAAGGACTCCCTGTTGTTCCCTGCGCTTTACTAAAAGAACATACACTACCAAGAGATGCAATACCGCCCGATGCAGTAGTGAGCACATGGCCAATATCGTAATTTACTGCACCAATAAGCGCATCGCATTGAGCTTGATTTTCATCCAGCAGAGATGGTCCGTTGCTATTTATTGCATGGAATGGATCACCTACAGATGTAATAAAAATCACAGCATTCTGATTGGCAGTAAAGGTCATCGTTATGGAAAGCTCCCGCTCATAAACACCATTTATCCGGTTCATGGATGTAGTCATTTTGCTCAGGACCTGTGCTTTGGTAGGCGCGGTAAGTCCTGTAGCAGCTTTTGCGTACTGATTAGAGCAGGATAACGCCAGACGGTAGGTACGCAGATTATAACCATTAATGGTCTTGTGTGCCAGCTTTGGCAATCCGCTACCCTGCATGGCCATACTTTCGCCGGCCGGTCCCTTCTCATCGCCATTGTGCAGCAGGCATTTCATGCGTGCACTTTCCGGTCTCGATACATCCTTCTTATAGTAAGACATATAGAATCCATCATGAAAATTATCGTAAGGATCAATGAACGCGATTTCATCGCCATCAAATACCATAGCATGAAAACCGTAAAGCGTAAAATCCAGTTTTGCAGTTACCGTAGGGTCGTCTGCCGCTGTAGCTGTATAGGTGCGAATCTCAGGGGTAAGCTCAGCCAACTCTTTCGGCATCATGGGTGTTTCCCACACTATGAAGTCCCTGCGGCTGCCATCAGGCATTGGGAGCGATATCACCGTTCCCTGCTCAGGGATTGTAGACAAGTTTTCAAACTGTATACGCAACGTAGCCTCATCCAGCGCCAATACTCTGTACTTTTCCGGCTGAAAGAGTTGCAATTGTTTGGGAGCACGGTCAGGATTCACTTCCTTCCATACCTCCGATGCGCTGGTAACAATAGGGGTCAACAAACCGGCACACAAAACCAGTTTCAGAAAAAATTGTTTCATCGTTTTGTTTTAGATAAATAAAAAATCAGCTAGCACTCCTTATAAAATGCAGATACGAAAATAAAATTACGCCTTTTCATCCTAAAAACCATATCCGAAACACCCAAGCGGTTTTGTAACAAAAACACAGTCTGTTGGTGTGTTTACTTAGTTTGGTACAAAAAACGTGCCATTGCGCTCATACAGATTTGTTAATTCATCAGGAAATCTTCTGCATTTAAGTCTACTCAACAACAACAGACTTCACAGCACTGCTTCCATTTGTAAAATCGGTAAAGCGGATGTGATAAACTCCCTTTGCCCAGTTGCTTACTGCCAGATCATTGCTGGCGCTGGCAGTGCCGCTCCATACAGCCTGCCCCATTGAATTGTATACAGTTACTTGAAGTGGATGGCTGTAAATAGTAACAATGTGCAGCACATCGCGCGCAGGCACCGGATACACTTTCACAGCATCAGCAAGGGGATTAGCTATACTCTGCACACCGGTAGGAATACTGCTATTGTGGTTCACAGTAATGTTCCTCAGATTTACATTAAAAAACACATTGCCGTCACCCTTTACCTTAAACCGCACCATGCTGCTGCTCGATGGCGGGTTGGGCACCGTTATAGATGCACTACCGTTATTAGGGAATGTACCTACCGTATATGGCCACGTATTACCACCATCTGTCGACATAAATATCTTCACATTGGCGGCACTTATAGGAGCGGCATCAGTACCTACCACATCCCATGTTATTGTTTGTGCCTCGCCTCCGGCATATACAATACCTGCCGCATTCTGGCTGGTCACCTTAAATCCTCTGTATCCATTTGCAGCTCCGGTGCTTATGGCATCTAAGTGTATCGTATCGTCGGGAAACAGGAAGCAGCCATTGCCGTTAAATATATTCCTCACGGTAAGTTTAAAAGTAAGGAAACGGGTGGTATCCGGGGCTTTTTCACCCATGCCGCCACTTGCAGTTACATTGGTAAGATTACCTGACAAAATCATGCTCAGTTTTGGGAATACCCGTATCGGATCATAAGCTTTGGGCGTGTATGACCGGAAAATAGGCCCCCTGAAATAAGTCTCCTGCAACTTTTTACCGAAGTCACCAAGATTCCATTGCTCCCAGCAATAAGAAACGAGGGTATCTGCCACAGAATCTACTGCAGTAGGGGCTATCAGCTCAAATGGAGTTTTGTAGGGTATCTTGTAAGAAGCAGAGAATGCATCAAGATAAACCAGTTTATTACCTGTAGCGGTTTTCACGGCACATACATCCTGAGATCCGGCAAGCCTGCCCTGTATCTGCACCAGACTGGTAGCATGAAAGTAGGCGTCACTACGGGCTTGTATATTGTCGGGAGAGCAAATACCTGCATAAGCCAAAATGGTAGATCCGCTGGCAGGCTCGTAAGCAGAAGTATTCGATGCATTGCCATTGCAACTTCCCTGCGCATTATTGTTGAAGGTATGCCTGGAGCCAAACTGATGACCCATTTCGTGCGCCACATAGTCTATATCAAAACCATCGCCCACTGGTGTGGCAGAGCCGGTTACACTTCTGGCCTTTTGAGAGTTGTTGCACACTATGGCCACACCGGATATACCACCACCACCGGTGGTGAATACATGCCCGCAATCGTAGTTAGCACTTCCTATGCGGTTGGTACAGGTAGTCTGATTGATACCCAAACAGGTAGCACCATTACTATTTGCAGCATTAAAAGGGTCATTGCCATTTATAGTACCGGTAGCCTGCGTCCATATCAGGGTATCTTCATTGGCTACAAAGTTCATCTGCACCGCAAACTCACGGTTATACACCCCGTTTACCCTGTTCATGGTAGTGGTCATTTTCGATAAAGACATCGCAATAGTGGGGCTTGACGACCCTGTCGCTGCTTTACAATAGAAGTTATTAGCACACAGAGCAAGCCTGTAAGTGCGCAGTGTATAACCATTTGAGGTCTTTTGAGCTAGTTTCGGCAATCCTGTTTCATTGGTTGTCAGCTGCATCCCACCGGGCTGGTCATCTATATCATCTTTTACCTCACACTGCATTCGTTCTGGCAATGTTCTGGTTTCATCACGCCGGTAATGCACCATGTAAAATCCGTCGTGATAATTGTCGTAAGGGTCTATGAACGAAGTGTTGTCACCGTCATATATCATGGCACTAAAGCCATAGACAGTAAAGTCCAGCTTGGCAGTAACGAGACCGTTGTCTACTGCCGTTCCGGTAAAGGTCTTAATATCGGGGTAGCGCGCAGCCAGTGTTGCAGGCATCATCGGTGTTTGCCAAACCTTGAAATCCCGGTATGAACCGTCGGGCATAGGCAGCGAAATGATGAGAGCCTCCGCAGGATCCTCCGACAGGTTCCACATTTGCAATTTCAGTGTAGCCTCATCTACCGTATACACCAGAAAACGCGTAGGATGCTGCCATTGTAAGTTTTTGGGGGCTTTACTTGCATCCACCTGCTGCCAGTAGTTGGTAGCATGTAGCTGAAAAGAGCAAAGAATAGCAATAGAAAACAATAACTTTGTAAACGTATTATTCATTGAATATTTTTGTAGCAATTGAAAATCGGTGTGGCAAGTTATGAAAAATTGTGTTTTGATAAATAAATAGTTAAATAAATAATTTTTCTTTAAAAATTTTATCGCATTATATAAAATGATTGCAAAACAGCTTTCCTACACACTTGATACTATTGCAGATGCCGCCGCCGGCTTTTGGGATATAGCGCGGGCGTATCCTGTTATTACATTTAGTGGCGAGATGGGCGCCGGCAAAACCACCTTCATCAGCCACCTCTGTCAGTTATTGCAGGTACAGCAGCATGTAAGCAGCCCTACTTTCGCACTCATCAACGAATACGTTTTGGAGCGGGAGGGTAAAGAAGTTATTATATTTCATCTGGACTGGTATCGCCTGCGCGATGCTGCAGAAGCTATCAATGCAGGCATGGAAGACTGCATTGATCAGGCGCACATTGGTGGTGCTTATTGCCTGATAGAATGGCCAGAAAAAGCACCTGAGTTGTTAAGGCCTCCCTACTTAGCGGTAAGTATCGACAGCACGGGCGTAGAGGAGCGAACTATGACTTTGCAACCTATAGAAACGTTAAAATGAGGCCGGTGCGTTATCTCCATTCCAACTTCCGGCACTATCCGGCCCGTTAATAACAATTTCAATCACCAACACCCAAGCACATACTCCCAACTTTTTCTTACTTTCACCGCCCGAAGACTTAATCTATTATGCACGAAATCATTGAATTACTTAAAACACTACTTGCAGACCCCGACAAACTGATGAATTGGATTACAGACCATGGCGGTTTGTACCTGGTAATGTTCATCATATTTGCTGAAACCGGCTTATTTGTTGGGTTTTTCCTTCCCGGCGACTCATTACTGTTTGTTACCGGCATCACTATTGCCAATACTATGTCTCCGTTTGAAAACGCCGCTGCCAATCTCATTTACTGGATGACGCTTATTAGTATTGCCGGAATATTGGGCAATATTGTAGGTTACTGGTTTGGCAACAAATCAGGACATCTGCTAATGAAGCGACCCGACTCCTGGCTGTTCAAGAAAAAACACTTAACTCAGGCCCACGACTTCTACGAGAAAAAGGGAGCAATGGCCATCATGCTTGCCCGTTTTCTGCCCATTGTGCGCACTTTCGCCCCTATAGTAGGTGGTATGGCCGAGATGAACTACAAGAAGTTCATAAAATACAACATCATAGGATGTTTAGCATGGGTGATAAGTATGACTATGGCAGGATACCTGCTGGGTGAGATACCCTGGGTAAAAACCAATTTGGAAAAGATTGTCATCATAATCATTTTTGTAACCACAGCTCCGGTATTATTCAAGATGTTTTTTGGAAGAAAAAAGCAGGAAGCATAACATCATCTAATGCAGACAAACGACTTCCGATAGGTGTTCTTTGATAGTTACTGTTCAGGTGAGTATACAAAGGCGACCTCATAAACCTTATTACTCAGTTCGCGCGAGATACTGCCTATTGGTACATCATCCTTCTGAGGTGTAGGCTCACAAACTGTATACTTTTCGCCATTGTATATGATTGATTTCCCGATAGGCTTGTCAAATTTCACAGCTATGGTTACATGCTCCGGATATGCCAGCACTATCATAGGCAGATTGTAGATCTCCTTTACCAGGTAAAAGAATAGTGCTGCCCTGTCTTCGCAATCGCTGCTCTCATATAGCAACGTCTGCTCAGGTATCAGCCTTTTTTCCTTACCAAAGTGGTCCCCATCGGGCTTGTACAGGAATGCATATCTGGTAAAACGCATCAGGTAATCTACGCCCTGCCGGGTGCCCATGCTTCTTATATTCTCCTTTAGCTGTGGTATCAGTGAGCTGTAAGTGCCACTGCTCAGCGGCATATTGAAATACAACTGGTAGTCCGCAACCGGATAGTTGGTAAAGATGTTTTTCACCTTAGTATTCAGCTTTACCTTAAATCTGTAGTCAAGATTTTGGTAACTAAATGCTATATCTTTCTCTTCATAGTCTTCCGGCGAAAAAACAGGCAGGCTGGTAAGCCGGTAAGAGAAGCCATGCCTTGCTTCGGGCACAGTAATATTCACTTTAGTAAAAGTGGTTGTAGCGAAGTCTATTTTACCATAGTCATGATAATTGAGACATACATATTGCTTCCCTTCTCTCAAGTGAAAAGGTATATCATATATATTCTCATCGCACTGTACATAAAAAAGCAAATGGTCTCCTGCTATATTCAAAGTAGCATCATAGCCGGTTTTTGTGAGGAAAAACCACTTATATAGCGTATAGCGGTGATAGTTATCGGCCTTGGGGCTAAGGTACTGAGCCGTTTTACGTATCAGTTGGTAATACAGCCAGTCGTCAGGCTTGTGCTGATGCTTGTACCTGAGCAAAGATGCGATAACCGGCTCATAGCCCGCATCATTCATCTCGTCATAAAAGTGCTGTATCTTCTCTTCAGAAAGAGTTCCATTGTAATCTACAACAGCTGCATTGAGCCCAGAAAGTGAAATTGTATCTCCATAAAAATCAAAGCATACCTGCTGCACGGGAGCGTGCCGGCCGGTAGCACCCACCATGCCTGTCAGCAGTAGAAACAGAATCAATATGGATAATTTTAGCTTCAATGATTTTCAATTACCAACTAAAGTTACGAAATGGTAACAATAACTTAATATTAAATTTTTGGAATTAGGAATTCAACAACAAAAATCATGCCTGATAAACATACTGTACCGGAATACATATCCTTTCTTACCTTTATTGCAGCAAATAGTTTTTCAACAAAAGATACCCGTTTTAGCTCCTGGGGCCTCTGCGGGTTACCTTCAATACAATACCATGTTACTACACAAAATCCGCACCAAGGCAGATGAATACTATCCCGAAGTGCAGCAGATACGCCACCATATTCACGCCAATCCTGAGCTATCCTTCAAGGAATTTGAGACTGCCGCATACGTAGCAGCCCGTCTCGAGGCTATAGGCATTACCAATATATCGCCCATAGCAGAAACCGGAATAGTAGCACTGATAGAAGGCCGCAACCCCGAAAAACGCTGCATAGCACTCCGTGCCGATCTGGACGCATTACCTATCCTTGAAGACAACACCGCAAACTACTGCTCTAAAAATGAGGGCGTGATGCACGCCTGCGGACACGATGTGCATACCAGCTGCCTGCTGGGTGCTGCACACATTCTCAACGATCTGCGGCATGAATTTGAAGGCACTGTAAAACTCATCTTTCAGCCGGGCGAGGAAAAACACCCCGGCGGTGCCAGTATTATGATTGCCGAGGGAGTACTGGAAAACCCAAAGCCCGATGCCATTTTTGCACTGCACGTATTTCCGCATCTGCCCACCGGTGCTACCGGATTTAGGGCAGGGCAGTACATGGCTAGTGCCGACGAAGTATACATAACCATAGAAGGAAAGGGCGGCCATGCAGCACTACCCCACCAGACGGTAGACCCTATAGCCATAGCAGCACTGGTTATTACCGGATTGCAACAGGTAGTATCCCGCAAGAGCAATCCCCTGATACCATCTGTACTCACCTTCGGCAAGATAGCCGGAGGCTTTGCTACCAATGTAATACCCGATAAAGTAGAGATGCTGGGTACCTTCCGCACCATGGACGAAACATGGCGCTATGAGGCGCACAGGTGGATAAGAGAATTTACAGAGCAGACCTGTGCTGCCTATGGCGCAAAAGTGACGGTAGAAATCCCCATAGGCTACCCCATGCTCTTCAATGACCCGGCCCTAACCACCAAAGCCAGCTCCTGGGCAGAGGCTTATGTAGGCTCAGAAAACGTACATGAGCTGGATATGCGCATGGCAGCCGAAGACTTCAGCTTCTATACCCTGCACGTACCTGGCTGCTTCTTCAGAATAGGAACCAACAAAGACAACAAAGAATTTCTGGCACCGGTACACAACTCCCGCTTCGATATAAATGAAGAATCTATGAAAACCGGCATGGGCATGATGGCATGGTGTGCCGTAAATGCACTGATGGAAGAATGACACTATATTAAATCCATCTACCCTACCCCACCCAAACCATAAAGTTTTCATAAACGCAACTACACTCACATGGATGTATTTATTTTACACCATGAAGTATAGCGCATACCTGCTGTTTGTGGCCGTTACATTGTGCATGACCACCACCCATGCGCAGCAGGAAAACTGGGACACCTACATGGCACGCTATGGCAGCAAACCCGGCTCTGTAATGGTAGACCTCGCGCAGATGTCGTCTGCGCCGGATAAACTACTGCCCTACCTGGTAGTCACCGGCCCCAAAGCAAAAAACTGTACCAATCCGCAGGGCATACCGGACACCAGCGAGATCTTTGAGATGGAAAAGATACTGGATGTAACAGGGGGTATACTATCCGGCGCTACTGCCAAAAAACTCGTGGGCACCTTTACCTACAACTGTGAGCGTGTAAACTACTACTACGTAAAAGACACCACCGCCGTGCGCACAGCTCTCTCCCGTATGTATAGCAATCACTTTAGGGAATATGAATACACCCTGAAGATAAAGCACGAGCCGCTATGGCTCACCTACCGCACCTTCCTCTACCCTGACAGCACAGCCGCCGCATGGATGGTAAACAACAAAATAATACTGGGCATGCTGCAAGGAGGCGACAATCTGGATGAACCTAGAAACATAAACTACACCTTCGGCTTTTCTACAGATACCGCCAGAACCGCATTTGGCAGCTACGCCACGGCCAACAGATACAATATCACCGCCACCGAAAACGCCCAAAGCACACTACTACCCCACCAGATTACCGTATCGCGCAGGGGCACCATAGTTATGGACAGCATTATGGCTATGGAAAGCGAACTTATAAGAACCGCAAAAACAATGAAAGGCTACTATAAAGGCTGGGAAGCCCCAATAAAGTAACCCCATTTCCATTATCATATACTGCATGGTATGTAAACTCAGAACACCTTACCCTTAGAGCAGAGTAAATACAAGTTCGCAGTCTGAAATCATGGTAAATTCATGTGGATTACGTAACATCTCCCTTTAGGGCCGGGGTTATCTCGTACAGGATTTCAAATACTACTCCGGTTTAGACTGCGAAAGGTCAGGAGTTCTGAAATTGGCAAGGTCTGCACTGCGCTCATTCAACACCTCCCTCTCCGAGTTTGCCCTGAGTTTACCGTAGGGGAGAGGGTTGGGGAGAGATCTACTTCAACTGCCTCAAATACAACACAAACGCCACCACCCCAAATATCACATTGGGTATCCACACAGCTATCAGTGGGTCCAGGTCCGACTTCGTAGCAAAGGTAGTAGACACCTGCAGCGACATCACAAAAATCGCACTGATGGCAATGCCCAGTGCCAGATGAAAACCACTGCCTCCCCTTATCTTGCGGCTGGCGATAGATACCCCTATCATAGTAAGGATAAAGCCTGCAAATGGCGTAGCTGTTCTGCGCTCTCGCTCTATAAAGAAGGTATTCAGGTTTTCCTGCCCCCGCAGTTGCTCCTCTTTCACATAGCGGTCCAGCTCGGGGGTTGTTAGTGCCTCCTTTATCGCATCGCCACGGTTCAGGTCTCTGGGTGTGAAGGGATACTTTACGTCCATATCCGGCACCTTGACCAGCTTTTCATGCAGGGTATCATTGGTGCGTATCACCACATTGTGCAGGTGCCATATCTTCTTCACCGTATCATATACCGCAATATCTGCCATCAGCTTTTCTGTAAGCATGGTACCATCCATTTTCTCTGCACAAAAACGATTACCGGTATAGTTGTCAAAATTGAAGTTTTGCAGATACACAAACAGCCCCTTGGCCAACCCCAGATGCATATTGTCGGTGGTATACCTGAAGTTGGCATCATTGATATAAGTGTTCTCAAAGTCTATACGTTGCTTATTGGCATTGGGTATAATCCAGTGGTTGGCGATTAGCGATACCAGACACAGAAAACCGCCCCCCACCGCATATGGTCGCAGAAACCGTGTATAAGACACCCCCGACGACAGTATGGCTATTATCTCCGATTTGTATGCCAGCTTAGAGGTAAAGAAAATGGTAGCAATGAATATAAACAGCGGAAAAAGCAGTGCCGTAATGTGCGGAATGAAGTTCATGTAGTAGTTGGCTACCACCAGAAAAGGCGCCTTTTTCGACACTATATTATCCACCTTCTCTGAGTAATCTATCACACACGAAATCACCGCCAGTATCATAATGGCGAAGAAAAAAGTACTGAGAAATTTCCTGACTATATACCAGTCCAGTTTTTTCATCTTTTGTGTTGTTGCTGTGCCTTATGTTTTAGCAGCAAGAATTGTGACCTTTAAAACAACTTAGTAATCCTATTTGTTCCAGTTCTTTTACCCCAATATTCTAACCCACCTCTTTGTGTCCTTCGTGCACTTTGTGGTGAAATCCTCTGCGCCTCAGCATCCCTGCCTACCGCAGGCAGGTCTGCGGTTAACCTCTTTTACCTTACAAAATTGCGCCTTTTTACCGACTGTTATGTTGTTAATTTCATAAAGTACCCTACACAAAAAATGTGCGACCACAGCCGCACATCTTCTATGTTTTTATTCTGGTTTATTTTGACTCCATGTCTACCTCCTTTTGCTTCCAGTGCTTGGGGAAGCGCCATGACACACCGCCATGCACCAATCCCTTGTACCCAAAGCCCAGCTCGGCAAAGTAGGCAAACTGCCTGCCCACACGCACACCTATAGGTGTCACCTGCAAACCCCATGGCTTAGCGCCTGTTTCATCCAGTTGTCCCGGACCTACCTTCAGATCTGTGAGAAACGAAACACCATAACCCGCAGAACCGTATAACCTTACACGCACACGGCTACCTCTTGTATCCAGATACTTTACTGTAATCTCCGGCGACAGCGTAGCTATACCTGCCCAGTTATTGATGCGCTCATTGCCAAAACCCATACCTATAGTTACCGTAGACGATACGTAGTAACGGTATGCCAGCGTAAACGTACCCGAAGAAGAACTGTACGGTGGTCTGTTGTAAAACTGATAAGAGCTAAAACGACCATAACCTACCGTAAATTCACTCTTGCCCCGCTGTGCCTGCGTGCGTGGAATAAAAGAAATGAGTGCTACAGCAAGGCAAAAAATGTATAACTTTCTCTGCATCTGAAAGATATTTAGTGTTGTTGGAATTTTAGAAAAATGGTTATGAAGGCTTAAAGATATACTAAACTTTGATTTTTGCAAAACAGGGCGACCATTCCTGTGCTTGAACATAATAGTCAGGCTAAAAACACTGAACGGTTGATTGAAATCTCACTCCTTTTAGCTCAATATCGGATGTGCCGAAAACCGTCCTCGGCTTGCATAATCTGCCGCCTACATTAGGCTTTATTGATAGCTACGCTATCTTCATATAGAGTATCAGGACATAAATCTAATTCGCCGGGCCAAAGCACTGATCCGTTAAAAACCTTTACCTGATTGAAAATACTCCTATCAGCGAGTGCGGTAAAAATCCCTTTTGTAAGGTATGGCTTTACGTCAAACAACTTCTGCTCACCATTATTAAACTTCACCGCAAGTATATAATCTGGCTTAGGTTGCACTGCATTAACTCGGGGATTCATATGTAGTTTATTTTAAAGGTTCTATTTGGAAAATTCTTTCTCCAACTATTGCAAGTTTCCAGTTTGCCATTAAATCTTCACGATGAATTTCGATCCACGCCTGCACAAGCCGTATTTTCGATTTTGGTAACACACCGTCAATTAGTTCGCCACTTTCAATACTAAAAACTGCTTCATCCTCATTATATTTCACATGGATATGAGGCAGATGATGCCTTCTGTTATCGTAGAAATACATCGTAATTATCAACCCATAAAACAAGGAGATAACAGGCATAAATTTTCTTTCAAAAATACACAAAATATATGTTTGAAACAAAAAGCGGATGCAGCAACTGGTTATTATTAGTGTCTCTTCAGCACAAATACTATATAAGGAGCTTCCCCCTCTGGCTGAGGCTCCATCAGCACAAACCCGTTCTTCTCCAGCACACGTACAGAAGCCTTATTAGCACTGTGCGTGTATGCCTCTATGCGCTCCAATTCCATTTTATCAAAACCGTATTGCAACCCCGCCTGCAGCACCTCATTCATATACCCTTTTCGCTGATGCTCCGGGTATATCCCAAACCCTATTTCAGCCTTGTCCTCCTCCGGCTGTAAGTTCCAGAAACAGAACCCACCCATTACTTTCTGGCTGCCCTTCAGGCATACCCCCCAGAATATCGACTCATTGGCAGCCGCAAAACCATTTATCTTATTTATCCATTCCCGTGCCTCCTCTACCGACTTACAGGGTGGGTTGCCTACATATTCGTTCATAGCCTTGTCTGACCGCTGAAAGAACACTTCATTGTCATCAGCCAGCGTCAGTTGCCGCATGGTGAGCCGCTCTGTACTCAGTACCGGAAAAGGTGTAAAGTTGCAATTCATGGTAGTGGTGATTTTGTTTACAAAGTTGGGCAAATAACTGCTGATTGCAGCCAAAGACGTAGGAAGTTATCCACAAATTTCGATGGGAGCCGTTAGCCCCGAAGTAAAACTCCTGCCCTGTTTACGAAAAAACTCCCGGGTGGGTATTCTCTATTATCGTATTGATTATCAATGCTTTGATTAGTTGGTACAGGGATAAAATCTCCCACTTTTCTCCCACCTACATTGCACTTCGGTCGACAGGCCCACTATTTTCTCTCATGGGAGAATCAAATGAGCGGGTGATCAGCAACTTTTACTAAAGCAGTCATTGCCTGC
Organism: Taibaiella sp.; assembly: GCA_021740995.1. Lineage (GTDB taxonomy): Bacteria > Bacteroidota > Bacteroidia > Chitinophagales > Chitinophagaceae > Nemorincola. The sequence continues at coordinate 42,669 of JAIOYR010000001.1, read as the reverse complement.
CTGCGGTAGGCAGGCGAACCCCATGGGCAGCCTGTGCGTGGGCGACGGGGTGTGGCAATCTCGCTATACATGAGTTTTCTCTTCACGTTACACAGCTCACAATACGCAAGATTGCCTACCTAAACCGGCAGACAGGCCACAGGCTTGCGCCTACGCACCAAGGCCACACGCAACCCTTCGCAATGACTATCCGCTCTGTTAGTGGAGCCGCTGCTTAGGTGTGGCACACTTTGACCGCCGTCGGATGAACTTTGGCGGTCGATGGAAGTGTGCCACACCTCCAGACCACCTCAGCTACAACTGACCTTATCGCCCACTACACCCCTGCGGTTGCTGAACAGTTTCCGACTTTTTCCGACAGAGTTTGTAAATAAGAACCTGCGAAAATGCTTGCCAGTAAATGATTTCAAGGGTTTTATGGGGTCGATTTTCCGGTTTGGGAATTTCCGAGCTTCTGTACTCAGGTGTGGCACACTTTGGAAGTGTGCCACACCTACGGGCCACCTCACCTACAAATGCCCTAATAGCACACTCCACCCCTGCAATTGCTGAACAGTTTCCGACTATTTCCGACAGTCTATGTACATAAGAACCGACGAAAATGCTGCCATTACATTGGAATGCTTACTGTCATACTTTCATCATTATTGCTTTAGGTACTTAAGATAATTAGCCACTATACTTATAGTCCGTTGTATGATAAGCTACAAAAATTAATCTTTGTAGTCGTGGACATTAGAGTAAAAATTGGCAGTCGGTTAAAAGAACTAAGAACTGAAAAGGGACTTAGCCAGGAAAAGTTCTCTTTTCTTTGCGAACTCGACCGAACTTATATTGCAAGTATTGAACAGGGAAAAAGAAACGTTTCCGTTGCAAATATTGAGAAAATTGCCAAAGCACTTGATATATCTGTTTACGAATTTTTTAATTTTAATATATTCAAGTAGCTATGGACATTCAAGAATTTGAAACGCTGATCACAAATAATATTGATGAAGTGATTGGAAGTATTATCAACGCTAATCCTAACTTAGGTATTGCTGTAAAGAGAGGCGAACGTGTTGGAGATGGCATAAGTAAATATCTTGAAAATAAATTTGTCGAAATGACACACAATCATCAATATTTTAAAGAGTCTTTAGCTTCTCCTATCGGTAAGACCAAGAATCCTTTTGATATTCAAACTGTTTTTGAGTATCAAGGACATAGAGAATTAATTTGGATTGATTTTAAAGCGGTAAACATAGAAAACGATGATACTAACCCCGATAGCGGGACACCAGATAAGGTTATTACATTAATGCAAAGTGGGTTCTTTTATTTAGCTTATACTCTTGTATATTATAGAGGATTGGATCATGGCTTAGAATTTGTCAAACATAATGACAAATTCGTGAAAACATATTTCTTGAAAAATGTAAATTCTTCAATGCGAATAACTCCTGCGAATCAAATGCAAGTAAATGGATTCGCTGAACCCGAAATTAGATCAAGAGAAGAATTTTTAGATTTCTTGCTAAAAAAGAAAATTGAATCAAATGAAAGAAAATTGAAGAAAGCAGCGCAAGAATTGGAAAATTTCAAGACCGGGATACTGAAACAGAAAACTGTGGGTCAAGGAGAAATTACAATCGAAAAGTTGAAACTACTAAATAAGGAACAAGAAGAAAAAATCAAAAGACTTTAATGCTATTCAAAACGTTGTCAATTTCTGAACTTTCAAGTTGATAATAATCATATAGAATTGAATTAATCTCTGCAATTGTTTGCTCTTTTGATGATGGAATTCGATATAGTGACTGACACAATATTGAAATTTTATTTTGCAGATGTTTATCATTGGGTATAAAAATAGTTCCTAGGTCTCCTATTTTTATTTGTGGTTGTTTCCCCTGTGAAAACCTTATGATATTCATTTGCTGCGCGTAATATGTAATCAAATCAGAGTTTAGCAATCCGCAAATGAAATATAATAAATTATTTGCTTCTTGAGTATTGTCTCCCAATGAAAAAACGTACAAACTATTATTTGCGGAACTTCTATTTAGATCAATAGTTGCAATAATTTCCTTTGCTGATTGCCTAATATAAAGTTTAGGGTTGTCATAAACCAACTGCTTACCTAGCCCTAAACGTTTCTTGTTTTTCACCCCTTCTCTTTCAAGTTGTATTTTTAATTCATCATTGATTAAATCTTGAAGAGGTTTATTGTAATAGAAATATTTATTAAAACTCAAATTTCCGAATTTTTCAGAAAGTGCTTTCGACCCCTGATAATACGGGTAAATAAGTTTCTCCTCTAATCCTGCATATTCATTAAAAACAAACTTGTCTTCCATGTCAAGAAGCATAACGCAAGTCCTTAAATTTTTATTTGGGTATAACTCTAACAAAGTTTTATCGCCTTTGCGATTTATCTTATCTATAATTGTTTTTGAAATAGAACACCCATTATACCTAAATTTATATTCGTCATTTTTGTTTAGCCAACTAGCTTGGGAAATATAATAACATTTCTGTGTTTTATGATCTTGGATTTTTACTTCATTGTCTTTTGACCCAGAAGACTTGGCAACTTTTATTATAACTTGTCCGCTTGCTACATCGAAGTCTTTTATGTTAATATGAAGTTCTTCAATTTTAGTTTTTTCCAACAAGTATTTTCTTGTGAATTCATACGCAGTTTCAAAAAATGAAACATCAATAATAAAACTTAACTTTCCATTGTCCTTTAGAAAATCTAGTGAGTGTTCAATGAATAGCATTACAAGATTTAACTTTCCATTTTTTACAGAGTCAGGAAATTGACTATAATTTCTTAAATAATTTACTCTTTGTTCCTCATTCTCTTTTTTATCTCTGCGACCATATAGAGTTACATAGGGTGGATTACCAATTACATAATCAAACGAATCGTAGAGCAAAGTAAAAGGAGTTATTTTTTGTTGATCAAATAATGAAATATTTGGTGCGTTTTTATCTGTGAAATCCCAAGTTATGGAGTTAAAAGAACCACAATATTCAGTATCAAATAAATAATTATATAATAGTTTTATATTGTTAATTGTTTTATCTATCATTTCCTTGTCTATGTCTACAAAGAAAATATTATTTGAGATAAAGTTCGCGATACGTTTTTCGTCTGGAAAACCACGATAAATATCAGATATTAACTTTAAAATAAAAATTCCTTGACCACAAGAAGGCTCAAGTATTCGTTTGTCAAAAACGTCAGAATTGATGTCGACAACATCTAAAATGTTTTCGACTATTTCCATTGAGTTTGTTAAAAAAACCCCATTCTGCTTTCTAACAATTTTATTTAATTGTTTTTCAAAATTTGATTGCCCATACAATACTCTATCGAGAAATAAAGATATTTTATTTGAACTTTTAATTTCTTTCGCCAACATGCCAACTAACAAATTTTGTATCACGCAAATATAGCAATGATACTTATAATCTACAAGAAAAATTTCCGTCCTCGGTAAGTATCACCGCTTTTTCTGCGATTGATTCGCCGACACCTGCCTGCGGTAGGCAGGTGTCGGTGGGTCTAGCAAAGGGCAAAGACCCACCGAGGACAGATCGCAGTATTCGTTAAGACGCCCAAACCTTCATTAACATTTTGTTGATATTTTGGTAATTCTGTAATGTCTTTTACGGATGGCAGCTATTGTATTATTGCAGAAACAAAATATACATGAAAAAGCACGCACTACTCATCATTACGCTACTCGGCATGACCGTTTTCAGCAATTGCCGTAAGGCCAAAAACCTACCGCAGCCTGTACCTCAGCAAACAACCACCACCTCCGACACTGCCCACATTGCAGGCGGCACAACGGGTATTTTGGCTGCACGTGCGGTATATTCAGGTTTTCCCGAAACATTTGAATCGGGCAGCAAGGGTGCTTATGCCGCTGCTGATGTTACATTATCTACAGGCTTGTGGAACCTTGATGACGCATTGATAGGCAGCACTACCAGCGACCGTAAAAACGGATCCAAGTCTGTAAGAATGCAGAATACAGGTAAGTTAACCATGAAGTTCAACAATAATGATGGCGCATATGAGGTAAGCATCAAACATGCCAAGTATGGTTCCGATGGTTCGTCTACCTGGGGTCTTTGGTATTCTACCAACAGCGGCAGCACCTGGACGCAAACCGGCAGCACCATCACCACATCATCTACCACGCTTGCTACTGCTACTTTTTCTATGGATATCCACGGAACAGTAAGGTTCCAGTTGCGCAAACTGAGTGGCGGCAGGCTGAACATAGATGATTTCAGCATCACCGACAACCTCACCGGCGGCGGCACCCCCACACAGGACGATAATATGGCAATGGGCAACCCAAGTGGGGCTACCACCAGTACAGGCAATACAAACAATTACCTGCTGGTAAAAACACAATTTGCCCTTTCTTACAACAACTCGAGAGGCACTGCCAACTGGGTGAGCTGGCACCTGAGCCCGGCCTGGAAAGGAAGCGCTACCCGTTGCGACTGCTTTACACAAGATGCCACTTTGCCATCAGGTTACTTCAAAGCATCTACCTCGCATTACACAAATACCGGCTTCGACCGTGGTCACATGTGCCCATCTGATGACCGTGACCTGAACAGTACCGATAATGCTGCTACATTTAAAATGACTAACATCATGCCACAGGCACCCCAGTTGAACCAAAATACGTGGGTGAGTCTGGAAAACTATTGCCGCACATTGATAGATGAGGGCAATGAACTATATATAATTTCAGGTGGCTACGGGCAGGGTGGCAGCGGCTCTAAAGGCGGCACTACAAATACAATTGCAGGCGGCAGCATCACTGTACCGGCACGATGCTGGAAGGTGATAATAGTATTGCCGGTAGGCACCAATGACGTGAGCAGGGTCACTTCATCTACCCGTGTTATAGCGGTAGACATGCCCAATCAGCAGTCTGTTACCAGCCATACATGGGGTTGGTACCGCACCACTACCGATGCTATTGAAGCAGCTACCGGTTACAACTTCTTCTCCAATATATCTACCACCATACAAAGCAGTTTAGAATCTGTAGTAGATAGCGGACCAACAAGCTAATAAACCAAATATTTTATTATATATCAACAATAGGGCAGCCGGTGGTTGCCCTATTGTTGTCACCCTACATGTCAAAAACCAGTTGTTACGTTATTGTTACCGACATTGCTGTTTATCTGTTACTTTTGCGCCATGTTTCAACCACTTACCAACGAACAACTGATAGCCGTAGCCAATGAATATGGCTCACCGGTGTATGTGTATCATGCCGAGCAGATAGCAGAGCGGTACAACAAGCTTACGGACGCCTTTAAGGCGCACCCTACCAAGTTCTTTTATGCCTGCAAGGCACTGACCAATGTAAACATACTGAAGTACATAAAGAGCCTGGGCGGTCTGCTGGACTGTGTAAGCATCAACGAGGTGAAACTTGGTCTGCTGGCGGGTTTTGCACCACAGGAGATACTCTTCACCCCAAACTGTGTAGACTTTGCCGAAATAACCCAATGTGTAGATCTGGGGGTGCGCATCAATATAGACAACATCTCTATTCTGGAGCGCTTCGGCAATGTATATGGGGGCTCTTATCCGGTATGTATCCGCATCAATCCGCACATAGTGGCAGGCGGCAATTATAAAATATCTACGGGGCACATAGACAGTAAGTTTGGTATATCCATTCACCAGTTGCGCCATATAGAGCGTATAGTGAAGACTACGGGCCTGCACGTACATGGCCTGCACATGCACACCGGAAGCGAGATAAAGGACATAGGCGTGTTTCTGCAGGGGCTGGATGTGATGTTTGGTATAGCAGCCCACTTCAAGGATCTGGACTTTATAGATCTGGGCAGCGGATTCAAGGTACCCTACAAGGAGGACGAGCAGGAAACAGATGTATACCTGCTGGGTGCCAAAGTAGCCGAGGCTGCTACAGAGTTTGAGCAAGAGTATAACCGGAAGCTGGAAATATGGTTTGAGCCGGGTAAGTACTTAGTGAGCGAATGCGGGTACTTTGTAGTGAAAGCCAATGTAATCAAACAAACAACCGCTACGGTTTTTGTGGGGGTCAACTCGGGCTTTAATCACCTGATACGCCCTATGTTTTACGACTCTTACCACCGCATAGACAATATATCCAACCCTGATGGTGCCAAGCGCATCTACACCGTGGTGGGCAATATCTGCGAGACAGATACATTTGCCTGGGACAGGGTGCTGAGCGAGGTGCGCGAGGGCGACTTTCTGGTGTTTAGGAATGCAGGTGCTTATGGGTTTGAGATGAGCAGCAACTTCAACTCGCGTCTGAAGCCTGCAGAGGTGATGATACAGGATGGGGCTGCAAGGCTGATACGCAGGGCAGATGTATTTGAAGACCTGCTAAAGAACCAGGTGGTGTAAGCCTCTCCCCAGCCCTCTCCAAAAGAGAGGGAGGTGATCTCCAACTCGCCAATTGCCGTTGATTTCCAATTGATACCTTGACAAAAAGCAGAACGCATTGGCGATGCCAATGCGTTCTAAAAAAATATTGTTTTACTGCGCTCATTCGACCTCACCCTCTCCTTGGGAGAGGGACGGGGAGAGGCAACTATATCACCAGCATGGCGTCGCCATAGCTGAAGAAGCGGTATTTTTCTTTGATTGCTGTTTCGTAAGCGGTCATCATCAGGTCGTAGCCGGCAAATGCACAAGCCATAATCATGAGGCTGGTTTTGGGCAGGTGAAAGTTGGTGATGAGCGAGTCTGCTATAGAGAAGTTGTAAGGTGGGTGGATGAACACATTCGTCCAGCCTTCTTCGGGCTTCAGCAGTCCCTGTGCGGTTACAGAGCTTTCGAGGGCACGCATGGTAGTGGTGCCTATAGAGCAGATGTGGCGTTTTTCTATTTTGGCTTTGTTTACCAGATTAGCGGCATAGTCATCAACCCGGAAGTATTCGGCATCCATTTTGTGCTTGGAGAGGTCTTCTACTTCTATAGGGCGGAAGGTACCAAGACCCGTATGCAGGGTTACTTCGGCAAACTTAACACCTACTATCTCCAGACGCTTGATAAGCTCACGGCTGAAGTGCATACCGGCAGTAGGGGCAGCCACCGCACCTTCGTACTTGGCATATACTGTCTGGTAACGCTCTTTATCTTCTTCTTCAGGCTTGCGCTTGATGTATTTAGGCAGGGGTGTTTCGCCCAACAGGTCCAGCATACCGCGGAACTCCTGGTCTGTACCGTCGAACAGGAAGCGAATAGTGCGGCCACGGGATGTGGTATTGTCTATTACCTCTGCTACCAGTTCGTCGTTTTCGCCAAAGTAGAGTTTGTTGCCCACACGTATTTTACGGGCAGGGTCTACTATCACATCCCAAAGATGATTTGGTTTGTTGAGCTCACGGAGCAGGAACACTTCAATTTTAGCACCGGTCTTTTCTTTGCGGCCATAAAGGCGTGCAGGGAACACCTTGGTGTTATTGGCTATCATTACATCCTTGTCGTGAAAGAAGCCTAGAACGTCTTTGAAAACTTTGTGCTCAATTTTGCCAGTGTCGCGGTGAATGACCATAAGGCGGCTTTCGTCGCGTTTTTTAGCTGGATGTTGCGCTATGAGATTTAATGGTAATTCGAATTTAAACTGCGACAACTTCATATATACGGAGAGATTGATTAAAAGTGTGCAAAGTTACAATAAAAAAATAACAACAGTAGCATATATGCAATCGGTATATAAAATATCGGTTTGTATGTATATATGCTGCTAATTGGTAAATATATGCTTACTCCGCTATATTACATACCAATGCAACCAATATTGCGATAGTATTAACAAGATGGAGTGCTAAGAATGATGGTGTGCGTCTATGCTCAGATTTGACAACTTTGGAAAAAAGTTGTCAAATCTACTCTCCCATGCAGAATTAATTAGATAATATATGTTCCCGGAATAAGTAGATTGGCGATATTCATCGTGTATTGTCGATGGGCAGTGCTAACCCATATGAGATTTAGCCCTCCGCGCCTGGCTTTGTGGGATGATTTTTTGTGTTTCGTCGATGGGCGATGCCCACCGCTTTGAGATTTCGCCCGCCGCGGCGGGCTTAACAAACTTTGTGAGATGAAATAATATCCGTGCTTTGTCTAAGGGTGTTGCCGCCCACCGCTATAAGAATTCACCCCGCTGCGGCTGGCTTTACAGAATGCCATAAAAAAGCCATGATCTTATTACTTTAGCTGCTTTGGAATTTGGAATTTCGACTCTCTACTTTCTACTTTCGACAAACAACTTTCTACTATATACCAACTACTCATTACTTTTGCCTTTCTATGCAAATGAACTTCAGCGATGCGGTACTCAAGTACGTATCGGCACACTATATAGGCAACAAGGGCAACGGGCAGGACCTGATTACCTCCAAAAAGCCATTTACACTCCATGCTGATGAACTGGCTATTATCACGCAGGCTTTCTTTGGAAAGTTCAATCTGGAGTCTGATAAGTATGCATTTAGCCATGGCTCCTCGTTGAGCTATAATGAGGTGTATAACTTCTGTCTGGAGAGCCTGGCTGACGAAGGTACGCTGCAGGCAAATGCGGTAAACCTTGCCAAACATCTGTATGAAAACACTACTCACCCAAAGGTAAAGGCTGGTGAGCTATATGTGTGCTACTTTGGCAACTGCCTGGTGAATGGTGCGTTTGTGGATGCCATGGGCATGTTCAAAACCGAGAACAAAAGCAGCTTTCTGGATATAGATACAGAATCGAAAGACTTCACCCTGAACCTGAGAACGGGTGCAGATGTATCGCGGTTCGACAAGGCGTGTATAGTGCTGCCCACCAATGCCGAAAAGGGTTTTGATGTGCTGATATATGACAGCAACGGCAACCGGGGCGATGAGGCTCAGTTTTGGCGCGAGGGCTTTCTGGGCGTGGTGCCGCAGGCTACCGAGTACTACCACACCAATCAGTTTATGGGGCTGGCCAAGGAGTTTATCACCGCTCAACTGCCGCAGGAGTATGATATAGAAAAGACCGGACAGATAGACCTGCTCAATAAATCGGTGGAGTACTTCAGGGCAAATGAGGCCTTTGATAAGAAGCAGTTTGCTGCGGATGTTTTTGAAGATAAACGCATCATCAAATCGTTCAAAGAGTTTGAGAGCAGCTATACCGAAATGAATGAGATAGAACTGCCCGACAACTTCGATATATCTGTGCAGGCAGTAAAAAAACAGGTAAGGGTCTTCAAGAGTGTGCTGAAGCTGGATAAGAACTTTCATGTGTACATTCATGGCGATAAAAGCCTGATAGAAAAAGGGGTTGACGAAAAAACAGGCAAGAAGTTTTATAAGATATACTATGATGAAGAAAACTAAAGGGGAAATTCCAGGACAGAAATTCCAAATTTTAAAATCCAAATTCCAAAAGGGAAATTCCATCCCGATAGTTATCGGGAGCAATCCCAAATTACCAATTACTAATTACATATAAATAATGAAGCATTACATCATACTCACCATAATCATTCTTTTTACATTTAGTGCCTGCAAGAAAAAGGAGGTTATTCCGGACCCTTTTATATCTGCTACGGCTGATAATTATTCGTTTTTTGCATCGGGCAAGACGGTGAGCAGCTACAAGACTGCGATGGGCACGTACACATCCCTGCAGATAGAGGGGGTAATGGCATCGGGGGCATCTATGACCCTGTGGATAAAGAACTATTCAGGTGCTTTAGACTCTCTATCGCTCGACAGTACTACTGCCAGTGCTACCTACCTGCCTGTTACACCCAGCGTGTCGGTAACATCGGTATACGGCAAGCTGATCATCAAGTCTGTAACACCGGCTCTTACGGGCAACTTCGAGTATACCTGCACCGACTCTACAAAAGTCAAAGGAAGCTTTAGGGTGATACCTTAGTGGGAATTGGGGATTGGGGAATTTGAGAATTTGTCAGCTATCACATGTTCTTAGGTCCTCAAATTGACATTCATTTTTTGTGGAAGAATATCCGTTCCAACAAATTCCTATTTACACCAACAATAAACTATTTTTGCAGCCATGCAAGCAACACTTAGCGAACAGGAACTGGTGCGCCGCGAAAAACTGCGCGAATTGGTGGAACTGGGAATTGACCCCTACCCCGCCCCATTGTTTGAAATAACACACTCAGCAAAAGACATAAAGGAAAACTACAACGAGCAAACCGCCGGCAACTACAAAGAGATATCATTTGCAGGACGCATAATGAGTGTGCGTGATATGGGCAAGGCAAACTTTGCCGTGCTGCAGGATAGCACCGGGCGGATACAGATATATGTGAAGCGGGATGAAATATGCCCCGGCGAGGACAAGACGATGTATGATATAGTGTGGAAAAAACTGCTGGACATAGGCGACATCATAGGCATAAAGGGTTATGCCTTTATCACCAAGACGGGCGAGACCTCTATCCACGTATCATCCTTCAGCCTGCTGACCAAGAGCCTGCACCCAATGCCTGTAACTAAGGAGAAAGACGGAGAGCAGTTTGATGTGGTGACAGATCTGGAGTTCAAGTATCGCCAGCGCTATGCCGACCTGATTGTGAACCCGGGAGTAAGGGATACCTTCATCAGGATAACGAAGATGAAAAATGCCATTCGCTCGTTTCTGAATGAGCGTGGTGCACTGGAGGTAGACACACCGGTGCTGCAAAGCATACCCGGTGGTGCTACGGCACGCCCGTTTATGACCCACCACAATGCGCTGGACATGCCACTGTACCTGCGTATAGCCAACGAGCTATACCTGAAAAGGCTGATAGTAGGAGGGTTTGAGTGGGTGTATGAGTTTAGCCGCAACTTTAGGAATGAGGGCATGGACCGCACACACAATCCTGAGTTTACGATACTGGAGTTTTATGTGGCCTACAAGGACTATCTGTGGATGATGGAAACAACAGAGCAGATGCTGGAACAAACCGCAATAGCTACCAATGGCAGCTCAACAACCACCATAGCCGGCACTACCATCGACTTCAAAGCGCCCTACAAGCGCATCAGCATCTACGATGCTATAAAGGAGCACACAGGCACAGACATAAGCGATATGGACGAAGACGGGCTGCGCAGCCTATGCAAAGGACTGAAGATAGATGTAGATGCTACTATGGGCAAGGGCAAGCTGATAGATGAGCTATTTGGCAGCCAGTGCGAGCACCACTATATACAGCCTACCTTCATCACCGACTACCCTATAGAGATGAGCCCGCTGACCAAGAAACACCGCAGCAAGCCGGGACTGGTGGAGCGTTTTGAGCTGATAATAAATGGTAAGGAAATAGCCAATGCCTATAGCGAGCTTAATGACCCTATAGATCAGCGTGAGCGTTTTGAAGATCAGGTGAAGCTGATGGAGCGTGGCGATGAAGAAGCAATGTTTATAGACTACGATTTTCTGCGTGCACTGGAGTATGGTATGCCGCCTACAGCGGGTATCGGCTTTGGTATAGAGCGGCTGGCTATGCTGCTGACGGGCAATGTATCTATACAGGATGTGCTGTTCTTCCCGCAGATGCGCCCTGAAAAACTGAAACAGGCTGAAGGTGCAGACCCTATGCAGGTGATTAATGACCCGATGTGATTTTTTCTACCGCAGACCTGCCTGCCGCAGGCAGGGACGGTAAGACGCAAAGATTCTTTACCACAAAGGGCACTAAGGACACAAAGGAATACTACCGAAGTATTGACAAAATGATTGTTTTATGAGAATGCTTTTAGGCACATTGTTGTTATTGATGGTGGCTACGACTGCTTCTGCGCAGTCGTATAAGGATACAATAGCCGCTTTCAGGAAGAAGTATGTGGAGGAACTGCTGGCTGACAAGCGGGCACCCATAACTCCTTCGCAGGCCGAAAAACTGAGTTTCTTTCCGCCGGACAAGAGCTATTGTGTATGGGCCGACTTTAATGAAACTCCGGGCAGTAACCCATTTATGATACCAACCCGTAGCGGCAAACAAAAGCCCTATAAGGAATACGGCACACTATCGTTTAGAATAGGTGTTACAGAGTATGTATTGCATGCCTATCAGGGTGTAGACCTGCTGAAGGATACAGCCTATAGGGACTATCTGTTTATACCGTTCAATGATCTGTCGAACTATGAAACCACTTATGGTGGTGGGAGATACATAGACTTGTCTGTAACTGATATCGCAGACAATAAGGTGTTGCTAGATTTCAATAAGTGCTATAATCCTTACTGCGCCTATGCCGACGGCTTCAACTGCCCCATACCACCCAGCGAGAACAGACTGCCTATAGAAATAAATGCAGGTGAGAAAACATTCATTCACTAACACTACTACGCATGACACTAACAGAGCAATTTGAAAAAGCCGTAGCCGACAGCAAATCTATTACCACCAAGCCGGATAATAACACCCTGCTACAACTTTATAGCCTGTACAAACAAGCTACACAGGGCGATGCCGGCAGCGAAGATTCATCAAACCCCTTTGACTTTATAGCTAAGGCCAAGCACAATGCATGGGCGCAACTGAAAGGGCTGGATGCTGATGGCGCAATGAAACAATACATAGACCTGATAGCCAGCCTGAAGGGATAGTGATAACACTCACGGTTTTGATACATTTGGGCTAAAGCCGGTTTCAAATCCTTTTCTTTCCGACCTAAAGTATCATGCCACAATAATCGTGTCGCAAATTTGCCAAGCGATCTTAATTGCATAAAAGACAACTGCCTTGCTGAATATCAGCAAGGCAGTGTTGTGTAATAATTTTACGAAGTAATAATACCTGACTTATTGGAAGACTACAACTCTTCCCGTCCAGTTGCCATGCTTTGATATGGCATACATGATGTAGGTACCAGCTGCCTCAAACTTGATATTGATATGTTTGTTAGTTGGCCCGATAGAGCGACTTACCAACCTTCCCTGTGTATTGAGCACAAAAACATCAGCAATCTCTTCATACATCGAAGGCAGGAAGATAATGGTGTTCTTGTTGCATGGGTTTGGGAAAACAGTGATTTTATCGGCATCTATCAACTTATCCAGATATACATAACGAATCTTGTATTTTCCTTCACCCACATACAGATTACCTGAGGAGTCAACAGCAACTGCAGTAGGCGCATTCACCTGAGCTTCCAATGCAGAACCCCCGTCTCCATCGCTTACATTGGCACCATTGCCGGCAACTGTACTTACTATACCGGCAGCATCAATCTTGCGCACACGGTTGCTGTTTTTGTCAGCAAAATACAGATTTCCCTTACGGTCCAGGGCCATAGAAACAGGTATATTAATTTTAGAAACACCGGCAACACCGTTATCTCCACCAAAACCTGCGTTGCCATTACCCGCCACATTAGTTAGCATACCGTCGGGGGATACCTTGCGTATGTAGTTGTTGTAGGTATCTGCAATATACACATTACCATCCTTATCCACCTTCACATCATTAGGCCTGTTGAGCCGAACAGTGGTAGCCGGAGAACCGTTACCTAAGAAGTTGTTTCCATCGTCAGTACCAGCCAGGGTAGTAATAATACCTGAGGTGTTTACCATACGTACCCTATTATTGAGTTCGTCAGCAATATAAAGATTACCTGCATCATCTACTGCTACACCTTTAGGATTATTGAGCTCTGCATGAATTGCCAGAGAATCATCACCCTTCAAGCCATTTACGCCATTTCCGGCTACTGTAGAAATAATGCCCGCTGTATCAATCTTTCTTATGCGGTTATTTTTGCTATCAGCAAAGAACAAATTTCCGTGTTTGTCCAAAGCCATACCGGCAGGTGCAAAAACTTTCGCCTTTTCTGATGGGCCACCATCACCAGAACTACCTGCTGAGCCGAAGCCGGCAACAGTGGTAATGACACCGAAAATATTTACCTTCCTTATTTTATTATTGTTTTGGTCAGAAACATACACGTTTCCATGATTATCTACGGCTAGTCCTGCCGGATTGTTCAAGGTGGCATATGCTGCATACACACCATCTGTGGTAGCACCGAACTGCTTGCTGCCACCAACTAATGTAGTGATTACCTGACCTGTAACCAAGGATGGCAATGAGACTACTGCAGATAACAGAAAAGCTTTAACAAAACCAGCAGTACGTGCGTAACGGCTATTATACATAATAATTTTTTTATTCAACTATAAAACCTCCGGGCAAGATTACCATAATGTACAAAGGCTATAAAACAGTATTTGCAAATAATCAGGCGCTATCACATTAAAGTACACTGATTTTTTCACTCCAGATTTGAGTATCAGAAGTAACTGTGACCATGTATATACCAGCTGGCTGTTGTAAATTAATGCTGTAAGGTTTGTTTGTTTCAGCAACATTTTCATAAACAGTTTTGCCAGCAAGGTCAGTAATTACTACATTGATTTTTTGTGTAGCCGAAGTAGCAACGTTAATGGTAAACTTACCATTTGCAGGATTTGGGAATATGCTTAAACCTGCAGATTTAGTGAGCACATTACGGGTACCTACTGTAGTTGTTATGTGTCTGATACGATTGTTTCCCCAATCAGAAAAGTAAACGTTTCCTGCAGCATCGGCAGCTATTCCTTTTACCTGAGCTACCTGAGCAGCGTCAGCGCGACCACCATCGCCGCTGAAGCCCATAGTAGTACCGCAGATCTTATGATAAATACCAGAAGAATCAAGTTTTTTAATTACAAAATTATACTCATCAGCAATGTACAAATTGCCCACCTTGTCAAAACTGATTGATGAGGGGCCATTGAGTTTCATATAATCGGGGAAATTGTACTCAGGAGAGTAGAACGGGAAATAATAAGCCTTTCCTTTAATCGTTTCCACCTTTCCGGTTACTTTGTTGATTTTGCGTATAAGGTCATTTTTCGAGTCGGCAATATACAATTCTCCGGCAGGAGAAATAGCAACACCTGATGGCAGGTTAACCGCAACCATAGTATTCACAGGAAACGCTTCACCATTATATGTACCGGTACCTGTACCTACTATAGTAGTGATGATACCAGCTGTGTTTACTTTGCGAATTCTATTGTTTTTGCGGTCGGCAATGTACACATTTCCAGAATCGTCTACTGCTACTCCTGTAGGCATATTGAGGCTGGCTTTTGTAGCAGTGTCGTTATCGCCGCTAAAACCCGCAACACCGGTACCTGCAAAGGTTGAAATTACCCCGGCACTAGTTATTTTACGGATTTTACTGTTTTTAACATCAGCTACGTATATATTGCCAGAAGCGTCGATGGCAATACCTGCAGGCTCATTGAGGTGCGCAGCAGTAGCAGCACCACCGTCTCCACTCCAACCTGCAGTATCGTTGCCGGCAACAGTAGATATGATACCGGCTGCGTTAATCATGCGAACGCGGTTATTATATTGATCAGCAAAATAAAGATTGCCATTTGCATCCAGTGCCATACCAGCAGGTGCCTGCAATTTTGCAGATGCTGCAGAACCACCGTCGCCACCGAAACCACTAACACCGTTACCGGCTTTTGTAGAAATAATCTGCGAATGTGCCGATATAGAAAATGCGGAAATAATGCCTAGTAAAAAATGTACTTTGCTCTTCATAAATCTAAATTTGGCACTAAAATACAGTATATTTTTTGAAATCAAAAACGCAAACAACTTATTTATCTGTTATTAAAGATTTTTTCACATACAATATAACCAATTATTCATAATCATTAGCGTTAATAATTGAAAAATCAATTGCATAACAATTACATATACTACCTATTATTGACGGAAATTTACATATATAACATTATCGCCAAACACGTACCATGTACGTGGTGACAACGACTCCAGTTCGCCTATCCTCAAGCAAATATTTGCAATAACAATCCATATATATTACCCGGCAACCTGATCCTGTAGGGTAATCACTTGCACGTATACTAAATGACTCACCAGATTGTGTGCATGTTCGTGCTTGTAAGCAACCCCTACGCCACCCTGGGGTACCCAGCCTGCTGCAATCATTTCATTTACTTCTTTTTCCAATACTTCCGGGTAGCTGCTTGAAAGAATTTTGTATTGTAGCATAAAAATATTTTTATATCAAATATAGCACCAATCATGGAAGAAAAAACTGATTTAAAACAGTTTTACAAAAAACCAAGGCATATTCTATTCAAATATAACCACTCGTCTATTTAGGGTACATTTGTAGCAAACAACAGCAAATTGGCAGCCAAAGTTTTTTTGATTACACCGCCGTTTACGCAGCTCAATACGCCGTACCCGGCAACAGCCTACCTGAAGGGATTTCTAAATACCAGAAATATCCCGTCGTTCCATGCCGACCTGGGAATAGAGGTTACATTGGCGCTGTTCTCAAAAAAAGGTATGCAGGATTTATTTCAGCAAGTATCCCACTCAGAACAGGAACTATCTGAAAATGCGAGACGAATCTTATTGCTTCAGGATGACTATATCCATACAATAGATGCCGTCATCCATTTTTTGCAAGGAGGTAACCCTACGCTGGCACACCTGATCTGCAAAAGAAACTATTTGCCGGAAGCATCCAGATTTGCTCAGGTGAGCGATCTAGTTTGGGCATTTGGGGCTATGGGCACTCAGGACCATGCCAAACACCTGGCAACAATGTATCTGGAAGATCTATCGGACCTGATACAGGAATGTGCAGATCCTCATTTTGGGTTCAGCAGGTATGCAGAGCGGCTGGGCAGAAGTGCCAACAGTTTTGACGAATTACATAAGGCGCTGCTGCAACCACCTACCTACATCGATAACCTACTTATAAACCTGCTATCTGAAAAGATGAAAGAAGTGCAGCCTTCCCTTGTTGCACTATCTGTGCCGTTTCCCGGCAACCTGTATGCCGCTTTCCGCTGTGCGCAATGGATAAAAAAGCACTCCCCTGCTGTGAAAGTAGTGATGGGTGGAGGTTTTCCTAATACCGAACTGCGCTCGCTGTCTGACGTAAGAGTCTTTGAATATTTTGATTTCATAACACTGGACGATGGAGAAGCTCCGATTGAAAATCTGGTACACTATATAGAGGGGCTAAAAACTATTGACGAACTAAAGCGCACATTTGCACTGGAAGACGGAAGGGTAAAGTACGTAAACAACGAGGCATGTGGAGACTATAAGCAGGGCCAGGTAGGCACACCCGACTACAGCGACCTGCTGCTGGATAAATATATATCGGCAATAGAAGTAGCCAACCCCATGCACAGCCTATGGAGCGACGGACGGTGGAATAAACTGACAATGGCGCATGGCTGCTATTGGGGCAAGTGTACCTTCTGCGACACATCGCTCGACTATATTCAGCGGTATGAGCCGCTAACAGCCGCTATACTTTGCGACAGAATAGAAACTATAGTAGCACAAACAGGGCAAACCGGTTTTCACTTTGTAGATGAGGCCGCCCCACCGGCACTGATGCGCTCGCTGGCGCTGGAAATAATACGCAGAAAAATCACCATCAACTGGTGGACCAACATAAGGTTCGAAAAAAGTTTCACCCGCGACCTATGTCTGCTGCTGAAAGCATCTGGATGCATTGCGGTATCGGGCGGGCTGGAGGTAGCATCAGACAGACTGCTGGAGCTGATACAAAAAGGAATAACCGTAGCTCAGGTAGCTCAGGTAAACAAACACTTTACAGAAGCGGGCATAATGGTGCATGCCTACCTGATGTATGGCTTCCCCACACAGACAGCCCAGGAGACGATAGACTCTTTGGAGATGGTGCGGCAGATGTTTGCAGCAGGCATCCTGCAATCAGCATTCTGGCATCAGTTTGCCATGACCGCTCATAGCCCGGTGGGTATGTTTCCGGAAAAATATAAAGTAGTAAAAGACACGGAGGACATAGGCACCTTTGCCAACAATGATATAGTGCACCACGACCCTACCGGCGCTGACCACGACACCTTTTCTATGGGATTGAAAAAATCGCTGCTGAACTTTATGCACGGTGCTTGCCTGGACTATCCGCTCCACAAATGGTTTGACTTTAAGACGCCTAAGACAACTATAGCCCCCAACTATATTACCGGCATACTGAATGAACAAGAGTACCTATCGGCAAAGATGACTGCAAAAGTAGTATGGCTGGGCAATGCGCCTACCGTGGAACACTACACCAAATCGCACAAAGGTGAGCAGTATGAAATGAGTACACTTACGTTTCATAACAGACAAACTGCAATGAGCATAAAAGTAAACAGGAACCAGGGAGAGTGGCTGACATCTATATTGCCACAACTATCTGTAAACAACATAAAACTGCTAACCCTGCAAGAGGTAAAAGACAGCTTTGAAGCAGTGATAACGGATGACTTTGAACTCTTTTGGGATAACAAACCCATGAATATTATGTACAAAGCTGGACTGCTGATATTGTGATTAAAAACTGCCCGTATTACACAATATCAAACAGTTGACAATTTCACTCTATTTCCTTTTCACTACTTTTACAGCTATGAAGCTCAAACACATTCTGTCGCTACTACTCATTTGCATCTTTGCAACAGGAACAACCTACGCATTTGCTACTGCAAAGAAAAAGCCAAAGAAACACTTCAAATTAATAACTGCCTACACTAAAACCATCACCGAAACAGAACAAACCAACCCTCCCATGCCGGGTAACTTTTTTGTGGTGAGATGGGAAGGGGCCGGATACCCTGAAACCATGTTCTGGAGAGGCGATGGTGGCTGGCTCACGTGCAGAATTGAAAAAGCACATAAAGTAAACACAAAGGGCAAACCAGACTATATAGTGGAAGAACTGGCAACGGACAATATACGCAAGGGAGATACACTCATGCTCACCCCTCTTACAGGTGGCAGATTCCCGATTCCGACTGAGATACCCGAACAAGCAAAGAACACACTCTACTATAAAGTGAATGGCAGCAAGTGGCTAGCATTTCCGGTCAGCAAAATAACCAAAAAGTAGTGCTACCTCTATTTTCAAGCCACTAACTACCTACCAGCTCTCTGGCACTGCTAATTGCTGCATCAGTAGGCTGCTCACCGCCTATCATGCGGGCTATGGCCAGTACACTTTCTTCCTGCTGCAATACTTTTACATTGGTAGTAAGTCTGCCGTTTTTATCAGATTCTTTGTACACATAAAAATGACGGGAACCCCTGGCTGCTACCTGTGGCTGGTGGGTGATGCAGATAACCTGATGGTACTTAGACAGATTGCGCAACAACACCCCTACCTGCCTTGCCGCCTCGCCTGAAATACCTGTATCCACCTCATCGAAGATAAGGGTGGGCAGGTGGAGCGCCTGTGCTATCAACGACTTTATACACAACATTATCCGGCTCATTTCTCCCCCTGATGCTGCCTTTTGCAATAACTGAAATTGTCCGCTCTTGTTGGCATCCAGCAAGAACTGTATATCATCTATACCATGAAGCGCAGGAGCGACTGCCCTTACCTGCACCTCAAAGCGCGCATTGGGCATACCTACCAGCACCAGCAAATCGTTGATGTTTTTCACAAAACCCGGTATTGCCTTTTTTCTTTTTGCCGACAGATTTTCAGCCATTGTTACCAGTGCCTTGTGTTGCAGTGCAGCTTCCTTTGCCAGTTGCTCTATAGCCTCATCCATATCGAAGGTTGCCTTCAGGTCATTTTCCAGTTTGTGTTGCAACTCCAGCAGCTCTGCGGTTGTTTTTAGTCCGTGTTTCTTTAGTAGTTTGTTGCCCAGATCTGTACGCTGCATCAGTTCCTCCATCACTGCGGGGTCCAGCGACACCGCACCCTGCTCTGACTCCAGTTCTGCAGCTACATCCTTCAGCTCTGCCCATACCGACGATAGTCTTTCCTCTAGTGGTTGTATACCAGGCAGCACATCGCGAATGCCCTGCAATTGCTGCACCATCTTTTTCAGCTCATTCACTACCGGCTGTTCGCCCTCTGTAAGTATGGTTTGCGCTCCTTGCAAAACACTGAGAATTCGCTCAGAGTGGCTCATTTGTTTTAGCTGCATTTCAGCGTTTTCTATCTCCTCCTCTTTAAAACCGGCCTGTAGCAACTCATCAAGCAGGTATTGCTTGTAGTCTGCCTCCTGCCTGAACTTAGACTGCATAGCCCGCTTTTCATCCAGTTGCCGCTCTATAACCCTGCAAGAAGTATATTGTTTGCGGTAGCTTTCTGCCATCAGCATGGTATCGGCCACTGCATCCAGTGCATTTACCTGAAAATCATCTTCTCCCAACGCCAGATGCCCGAACTGTTGTTGTAAATCTACCAAAAGCGATGTCAGGCTATTGAGCACTTGCAGCGTAACGGGAGTATCGTTCACAAACGCCCTCGACTTGCCCGATACTGCTATCTCCCTGCGAATGATACACTGCGGCTCGGCATCCAGCCCGGCAACTTCCAGCCCTTTTTTGAAAGATTCATTACCTGTTACATCAAAATAACCCTCTACAACCGACTTTTCGTTCTTGTTAATAAGCACAGAAGTATCAGCCCGCTCGCCCAGAATCAGCGAAAGCGCACCCAGTATAATACTCTTTCCTGCACCCGTCTCACCTGTTACCGTATTGAGTCCGGCATCGGGCTCTATGGTGAGATGGTCAATGATAGCGTAGTTTTTAATTACCAATTGCTGTAACATAGCCTCAAAATTAGTGAGAACAGTGGATAACGAACACTATTTTTGCATGATGAAATGTTTTTTGAGGAAGAAAATCGGCGATAGGGTTATAAATGGTCATCCGTGGATATTCGGCAATGAGCTGGGCGATAGCGAGGGTACTGCCGAACCAGGCGATATAGTAGAAGTATACTCATACAACGGCTCGTTTGTAGGTAAAGGATATATCAACCCTGCCTCACAGATTCGTATCAGGTTGCTTACCAGAGAAAAATCTGATGTGATAGACGACCGCTTCTTCTTCAACCGCATAAAACAGGCATGGGATTACCGAAAACAAATAGGATATACGGAAAACTGCAGGCTGGTATTTGGCGAGGCTGATCAGTTGCCGGCCCTTATCATAGATAAGTTTAACGACTACTTTGTCATACAATCGCTGGCGCTGGGAATAGAAAAGTGGAAACATGCCATTGTTTCCGCTATCAATGAAATCTTCAAACCAAAGGGCATATATGAGCGCAATGATGTGCCGGTGCGCACCCTGGAAGGCATGGAACAGATAAAGGGTTTCTTGTCGGAGCCGTTTGATACCAATATAATCATCAATGAAAACGGGCTGAAGTTTAATGTAGATATAGAAAATGGCCAGAAAACCGGCTACTTTTTGGACCAGCAGGACAACCGCCGCGCAATACAGCACGTAGTAAACGGAGGCGATGTCCTGGAAGCATTTTGCTATACCGGCACCTTCTCGCTACATGCAGCGCAATATGGCGCAAAAAGCACGCTGGGACTGGATATATCAGAGAACGCAGTAGCTGCGGCACGCCGCAATGCGGAGCTGAACGGGTATAGTGATATATGTAAGTTTCAGGCAGTCAATGCATTTGACGTGCTGAAACTATGGGTGAAGGAAGGTAAAAGATATGATACAGTGATACTGGACCCACCGGCATTTACCAAGAGCCGGGAGAACATAGACAAAGCCGTAACGGGCTACAAGGAGATAAACCTGAGGGGGATGAAGCTGGTAAAACCGGGCGGCTTTCTGGTGACTGCCTCCTGTACCAATCTGGTATCGCCTGAGCTGTACCTGAAAACGATAGATATGGCGGCCAAAGATGCAAAGCGTAACCTGAGGCAGGTGGCATGGCTCACACAATCAGCAGACCACCCTATTCTCTGGCACGTACCATCTACTCAATATCTTAAATTCCTGATAGTGCAGGTGATGTAGCAGGCCTAAAAAAATTAAGCATTCTGTAAAGGGACTAAACAATATGGTGTTGTGCATTTACATAATACGCAATACCTAATGGAACAATGTGTAAAGATCACTACGCACCATCGTAGGCCCGCTGCAATCCGGCAATATCTATCTTATTCATTTGCAGCATGGCCTGCATTACGCTGTTGGATTTTTCAGGGTCCGGGTCACCCATCAGTCTGCCGAGCGCGGTGGGGATTATCTGCCACGACAGGCCGAATTTATCCTTTAACCAGCCGCACATTTGTATTTCGCCGCCTTCAGCTAGTTTGTCCCAATATTCATCCACTTCTTCCTGTGTATCGCAGCTGACAAACAATGAAATAGCCTCTGTAAAACGGAACATGGGGCCACCATTCAAAAAATGGTATTGCTGCCCGAAAAGCTCAAAAGTACCGGTAAACACCCTATCTCCCATACGGTTGATATTTACTACTCTTCCGTCTTTGAAAATAGAAAGGTAATGGTTAATCGCATCTTCTCCGTTGCCATCGAACCATAAGAAAGGCGTTATTTTTTGCATTCTCGTATTTTTTTAGTGAGTACTATATACAAAATTACACCCTGCAAGCAATACCTCGCAGGGTGTAAATATGACAAAAAAGAACCTGAATTTACAAAGACTACTACTCACTACCGCTCTGCTGTGTTCTTCTTTTCACTATATCATACCTTACCTTTCTGTATTCCAATATATTGGTAGGAACGAGTGAATCGAAGCCCATGAGCATTTTTATAAACGGATCTTCAGGTACTTTGAAATCGAGTAATGCAGGAATATCCATCTGCTGTTTAATAAAATACTTGGTGTACATGTGGCTAAGACCTATTCTAAGCCCGTTTGATACGTTAGAACCTGTCCGATGAAACATCATAGTATTAAACAAAAACACAGACCCGGCAGGCGCATTTACTGAAATTCCATATTTTTCAATGTATTCAGACGTTGGCTGATACTTAGTTTTGTGGGAATGTGGAACTAACATAGTAGCTCCTGTCTGTGCATTGAAGTCAGTAATACAATAAAATGCATTCACTGCAATAATCGGATCACATACAAAATTCTGATGCGATAAGTCTCTGTGCCACTTACTCATGCTATGCACAAGCTGCGGCTCCACTATAACACCATTCTGTGCCTGGAGTATGAAATAATCACCTAAAAGAGCTTTGATATAAGGTATAACTTTGGGATTGTTCAGCAGATTATAAAAATAGTCATCATAAATAAATGGAGCTCTGGCAATATTGCGTTCTTCGGTTGTATCAAGATCAAAAAAAGGCTCCGTCTCTTTGCGCTGCAGGTCGTAAATATGCTTGATTTTTACAGTTACCATTTCCAATTCTTCTCTTGTCAATACGTCCTCAATAACGGTATATCCCAGGATGTCTAATTCCTCCAGATGTTGCTTCATTTTGTTTTCCATATTATACAAAGTTTTTATTTTCAAATAACATACAGTCGGAGGCAAAATTATACTTATTTCCTATCAATTGTAATGATAGTGGTCAGGTTTTCAACATATGCTTTCACAGACAGAAAACGTGCTCCTTTTCATCACCTTCCTCATTGCCTATTTCCGTATTGTACAAACAATTATTCCCGATTATGAAAGCACAAAAAGGCGGCACCTCCTACTTTTGCCCACACAAATCAACAACACTACAAAATGCAAAAACAAATTACACTATCCGTGATCGCTGCCACGCTACTGTTCGGCGCATGTAAAAAAGACAAAAATTCAAATCCAACGCCAGCCCCAACCCTAAAGGTGCCCTACGAGTCGCTTACTACCACCACTAACTACTTCAACACATTCAAGGGGACAGATAGCCTGACTTCTGTAGACTTCGGAGGACAGACAACGCGCATCAATATGCTAAAAGAAATGGATGCATACCTGAAGACGTTTACCACCGGTACTATCAGTGCTGCCAAGCTGAAGAATATGTATGAAAATACCGGCAGCCCATTCTCGTCTGCCACGCTGAACACAGCAACTGACAAAACCCTGATTTCAAAAACAGCACAATCGTTTGCCGCTGCAGATGCTGATGCTGAGCGCACACGCTTCAAAGCTTATTTCGATACTATGGCCGCTGTAAGTGCTTTTGCGTCACAGACTGCATCAACAGGCGTTCCCGGCAAGCTGGGCTCCTACCTCGTAAGCGGCAAAGGTTTTGAGTATGGTCAGTTTATACAAAAAGGTCTGATAGGAGCCATAATGCTGGACCAGATAAGTAACATATACTTGGGCACAGAAAAACAGGCAGCAGACAATAGCACCATTATTACCGGGGAAAACTATACTGCATTGGAGCATCATTGGGATGAAGCATACGGATACCTGACCTCCAATGAATACTACCCCAAAAAAGACCCGGCAGATAGCACAAAATGGCTGGAATACTATCTGGGCAGCTACGCACGTCAGGTTAATGGAACATATGGTGATCCAACCTCTATCTACTTGGCATTCCTGAAAGGAAGAGCAGCTATCGCAAACAAAGACATAAACACGCGTGAGCTACAGATAAGCACCATCCGCACTTCACTTGAAAAAGCGATTGCTACTATAGCCATCAGCTATCTGAACAAAACCAAAACAGCGACCACAGATGCCGCAAAGTTCCATTCACTTTCAGAAGGCGTAGGTTTCATATACGCTCTGCGGTATGCACACAGTGCCAAAATAAACAAAAACAAATCGAACGAGCTGATGGATATACTCATGAACAAAGCAAATGGTTTCTGGTCGCTCACCAATGCAGACATTGACAATGCACGGGACCAGATAGCTACAACATTTGGCATAAGCAAGGATGCAGTAGTAAATCACTAAGTACCTTTGTCATTCAAGAAGAATAAAAGCGGCTGATACGTCAGCCGCTTTAACCGTAAAACAAGTACACCTGAAAATAGCGAGATATGAAAAAGTGGATACTTATTACTATGCTTCCTGCAATACTAATGGTAGCAGCTGTGGGTTGTAAAAAAGAAAATGACAACAGCAATGATAACAACAACAGTAGTTTTGACCGAGGGGCAATGCTTGCCAATTATGCTGATAACTATGTGATACCGGCATATGCTGATATGACAGGGAAGCTCAGCACACTTAAAACCAAAACCGATGCATTTATAGCCGCACCAGATGAAAGTAAACTGGCGGAAACCCGTGCTGCATGGAAAGCAGCATACCTCACATGGCAGGAAACAGATCTGCTGGAATTTGGACCGGAAGCCAGCATTTCATTACGCAACTATATCAATACATATCCTGTTACGGTCTCAAAGGTTAATGGCAATATAGCTGCTGGCAGTTACGACCTGGAGCAGTTTGGCAATAAAGACGCGCAAGGATTTCCTGCACTCGACTATCTGCTTACAGGTATAGCCACTTCAGATGCTGCTATTGTGTCATTTTACACCACTGATGCACAGGCAGCAAACCGCAAACTGTACCTGCAGGCTATAGTGAATAAAATGGTTGCCAAAGTTGGAGCGGTTCAAACTGCGTGGACTACTTACAGGAGCACATTCGTGGCAAATACCGCCACCGATGCCGGCAGCAGTTTATCATTGATGACGAATGCTTTTGTGCTGTATTATGAACGATACCTGCGCTCCGGCAAAATAGGATTGCCGGCAGGAGCGATGACTGGTGTTGCAGCAGGAGAACTGACCGAGGCATATTACACTCCCACCCTATCTAAGGAATTGGCACAGGCTGCCTTAAACTCTGTAGGCAAATTCTATAATGGCTTTGGCTATAGCAACAATCTAGATGGTATCGGATTCCATGACTATATGAAAGCTATAGGCACCAAGGATGATAATGGCAAACTGATGGCTGATGTAATAAACACAGAGCTGGATGAAGCTAAAAACAGCCTTGGCGGACTGACCGCTACTATCCGTGATGGAGTAACAACACAACGTACAGAGGTGCTGAACATCTATCAGCAACTGCAGGAAGTAGTGCCACTCTTCAAAGTAGACATGGTATCTGCATTCGGCATTTCTATAACCTATACAGACAATGACGGAGATTAACAGCCCCTCAATCTGCAATAACAATTAATGAAAAACACTTTTCGGATACACACTAAAGAATATCTGGAGCAGCCGGTTTACTCGGCTGCTCTTGCTGTTTTCAGGTTTATATTCGGAATCATGTTATGCGGAGGTGTAGTGCGTTTCTGGCTGAGGGGATGGATAGATGAGCTATATATTCAACCTAAGTACTTCTTTCACTACTACGGCTTTGAATGGGTACCACATCCCGGCAACTATACCTACCTTTTGTTTTTTGTATGTGGTGTTAGTGCGTTTTTCTTCGCATTGGGCTTGCTATACCGGCTGTCGGCAGTAATCCTGTTTCTTACTTTTACATGGATAGAGCTGCTGGATAAAACAAATTACCTCAATCACTATTACTTTGTGAGTCTGGTATTGTTCCTGATGATATGGCTGCCGGCTAATGCCAACCTCTCTTTGGATGGACTGCTGAAACCCACACTCCTGAAACGACAAATACCCCGATGGACTACTGGCAGCATACGGCTGATGCTAGGCATTGTGTACTGCTATGCCGGTCTTGCAAAACTTAATAGCGACTGGCTGCTGGAGGCTATGCCCCTGCGCCTGTGGCTGCCTGCCAAAAACGATATGCCGCTAATAGGCTTTCTGTTCAATAAAGTATGGGTTGCCTATGGGTTTAGCTGGTTTGGGGCCATTTACGACCTCACAGTGCCTTTTTTTCTACTATACCGCAAAACCCGCCCCTATGCCTTTATCGCTGTTGTGGTATTTCATGTAGCCACCTCTATGCTGTTCCCTATTGGCATGTTCCCCTACATTATGATATTATCGGCTATCATATTCTTTGATTCAGCGGATATAGAGACTATAGTAAGGAAATGTAAAAATTATTTTACAAACCTGCCTGTGGCTATGGGACACGATATGTTTACCTTTGCGCCGCTTCGGCGCAGCGCGGTTGTTGTGTTGTTTGCAGTGTTCTTTGTGATACAGTTAGTTTTTCCCTGGCGATATCTGCTTATGCCCGGCGAGTTGTTTTGGACAGAAGAGGGTTACCGGTTTTCGTGGCGGGTGATGCTAATGGAGAAAACAGGGTATGCACAGTACGTAGTAAAAGACGGTGCAACGGGCAGGAAAATTGCTGTGAATAACAACGATTTCCTGACACGCAATCAGGAGAAAATGATGGCTACACAGCCCGACTTTCTGTTGCAATATGCACACATACTGAAAGAACACTACAGTAAAACCGGAATGACCGACCCTCAGGTATACGCAACCGTATATGTGGGACTAAACGGAAGAAGAAGCAGATTGTTTGCAGATACATCTGTAAACCTCGCTGCAGAAAAGGACGCATTCAGTCATAATGGCTGGATACTGGAGTACAAGGACAAAATATATGGGTTATAATCGTTGGTTGCTTTTTATTGGTTGCTTATTGCCATTATCCTGTATTGCACAGGATACAATAAAGCAATTGAAGGCGGTGGAAATACATGACAAAAAGAGCAGCGACTTCAGAAGCATGAATCAGGTAGAGGGCATGAAGCTCACTGCCGGCAAAAAAACGGAGCTCATCAACGTAGAGCAGCTTACGGTAAACAAATCTACCAACAACCCCCGCCAGATATTTGCCAAGGTAGCAGGTATGAATATTTTCGAGAACGACGGTTCCGGATTGCAGCTCAGTATTGGTGGTCGTGGACTGGACCCCAACCGCACATCTAACTTCAATGTAAGACAAAACGGCTACGACATAAGTGCGGATGCGCTGGGCTATCCTGAAAGCTACTACACACCACCTACTGAGGCACTGAAAAAAATAGAAGTAATAAAGGGTGCTGCAGGCCTGCAATATGGTACACAGTTTGGCGGCTTGCTCAACTTTGAGATGAAGCAACCCGAAGACTGGAAAAAACCAGTGACTTTTGAAAGCAGGCAAACAGTTGGCTCGTGGGGCTACTTCAGCTCATTCAACAGTATTGGGGGCACTACCGGCAAGCTCAGCTATTATGCGTATGCACAGTATAAGCGTGGCAATGGCTGGCGACCAAATAGTGGCTTTGAAGCCATTAACCTTTATACCGACTTTCATTACCACCTTACAGAGAAACACATGCTGGGCATAGAGCTCACACACCACCAATACCTGGCGCAGCAGCCCGGCGGTCTCACCGATGCTATGTTTGAGCAAGACCCAAGGCAAAGCAACAGAGCGCGCAACTGGTTTGCAGTAAACTGGAACCTGGTAGATCTGGAGTGGGATTACCGGATTACAGACCGTACGCGCCTGCAAACACGCACAAATGGCCTGATGGCATCGCGCGATGCAATAGGCTTTCGCCCAAACAGACCATCGCAGCCTGACAATGGCGGCGACCGCGATTTGCTGAAAGGCACGTTCAGGAACGTAACCATGGAGTCGCGGCTTATGCACCGCTACACTGTGGGATCTCAGCCACAGACATTCCTGGGCGGTATTCGAGCCTACAATGGGCATACTACCAGCAGGCAAGGCTATGTAAACAATGGCAGTGGTCCTTCCTTCAGCATGGAAAGCGAGAGCACCAAAATGCTGAGCGACTATACATTTCCCAATATCAATCTTGCTGCATTTGCAGAGCACATTTTCCGATTCAATTCTAAGCTCAACATAACACCAGGTATCAGGATAGAGCATATTACGACACAGGCACAAGGACTCTACCACAATCGAGTGCTGGACCTCAGGGATAGTGTTATAAGTGACATAGTAACCAATGAAAAAAGTATACGCCCCCGCACATTCGTGTTGGCTGCGGTGGGTGCCGGCTACAAATTCTCTTCCAACCTCGAAATGTATGGCAATATATCGCAGAACTACCGATCTGTAACGTTCAGCGACATCAGAGTAGTCAATCCATCGTTTGAGATAGACCCCAATATAAGTGACGAAAAAGGCTGGAATGCTGACCTGGGCTTCCGTGGGAATGTAAAAGAAGTGCTGCGTTTCGATGCCAGCTTGTTTTTTCTGTATTATGGCAACCGTATAGGTGAGTACTTTTACTCCAACAACTCTATAGTGAAACGTCGCCGTGGCAACATTGGCGTTGCCAATATCTATGGTGTAGAAACATTTGCTGAGCTGGATGCACTGAAACTGACAGGCACTACTGCTACTGACTGGAAACTGAATATCTACTCCAACCTCGCACTTACTGATGCGAGATATACCAAAAGCCCCATAAAAAACATAGAAGGAAATCAGGTAGAATATGTGCCGCATATGAACTGGAAAGCGGGTATACAGAGCGGATATAAAAACATTAAACTAACCCTGCAATTCAGCGCACTGTCAGACCAGTATGCCGATGCAACTAATGCAACTACAGACAAAGTAGCAGCAGTTAATGGCATAATACCCGCCTATCAGGTAGCCGACCTGTCGGCAGCATGGACATGGCACAAGCTAACGCTGGAAGGCACGGTGAACAATGTGCTGGGTACCGCCTACTTTACCCGCCGCGCCACCGGCTATCCGGGCCCCGGCATTATTCCCGGCGAGGGTAGGAGCTTCTACCTTACTGCAGGCATCAAGCTATAACAAAAGCTATTTCCTTCCTTACCTTTACAGCATTGACCTGGTGTCATTCCCAACTTTGGAGCGCTATATAGACATACACACTCATAATGACGCTACCACACGCGACAGCATGGCAGTATTGAATCTGTATAAGGGTTTTGAAACAGCTCGCACCTCTGTCGCTTGTAGTGTGGGACTGCATCCCTGGTATCTGCAAAGTCATGTTTCGGATTTTATGGAATTGCAAAAGGCTGCCTCCTTACCCAATGTCTTAGCCATAGGCGAGTGTGGACTGGACAAGGTTTGCAATACAGACTGGAACCTACAACTATCTGTTTTTGTGCAGCATATCGTATTGGCAAACGAGCTACAAAAACCGCTTATTTTACATTGTGTGCGTGCCTATGACGAGGTGTTACAACTACTGGAAAACAAGAAGGTATCTGTACCGGTGATATTTCATGGCTTCAATAAAAAACAAACCATTGCCGACAAAATAATAGCCAGGGGCTACTATCTTTCCTTTGGAGCTTCTTTGTTGCAAAGCAAGGTGCAGGTGGCAGATGCATTCAGGAGCATACCTCTCGAAAGGTATTTTCTGGAGACAGACGATTCGGGGAAGACGATAACCGAAATATATCAAAGTGCCGCAGAAATAAGGAATACTTCGGCAGATACTATTATTTTGCAGGTGCAACAGAACTTCAAAAACGTTTTTACGAAATGATGACCGATACGGCATGGCTGTCCAGAACAGAACTACTGATAGGTAAAGAAAAACTAAACAAGCTGATGAATGCCCACGTACTTGTGGTGGGCATGGGTGGTGTGGGCTCATTTGCAGCAGAGTTCATCTGCCGGTCGGGTGTAGGCGAAATGACCATAATAGATGGCGATGTAGTAGACCCCAGCAACCGAAACAGGCAACTACCTGCTCTTGCCACCACCCATGGCTTGAGCAAGGCTGACCTGATGGGCGAGCGCCTGATGCAAATAAACCCCGAACTAAAGCTACATGTGATAAAGGAATTTGTGATGCCTGAGCGGGTAAATGAGCTATTACAGGGCGACCTGGACTATGTAGTAGATGCCATAGACAGCATTACCCCAAAACTTACGTTTATAAAAGCGGCATACGCCAAAAGACTACCACTGGTGAGCTCTATGGGAGCAGGCGCCAAGCTGGACCCTACCCGCCTGCAGGTAACAGACATCTCCAAAACCTACAATTGTCCCTTTGCACAGCAGATACGCAAACAACTGAAAGACGATGGCATATACAAGGGAATCAAGGTTGTATTCTCTCCTGAGGAGCCCATTAAAGAATCACTAATGCTTACCGATGGCTCCAATTTCAAAAAGTCGGCCTATGGTACTATATCTTATCTGCCTGCCACATTTGGTGCCGCTGTAGCATCGGTAGTAATAAGAGATCTGATGGATAAGGATTAGCACTTATTTTTTATCCAACTCCAGCAGCTTCTCCAGCACCACATAGGTAGCCGGGCATACCATCGAGTTTTTGAGTGTCAGCTGTATCCTTTTGATCAAAACATCTTCATCAGTATAGGGATACCTACGGCAATCGCTTGGACGGTCATAATAAATATCACAGGTATTATCTTCTGCCAGAAACGGGCAAGGCGATTCCTTAGTTACATAATCGCCCTCCTTATCTATTTTCAGGTATCGGTCTACCAGCTCACCTTCCTTTATCCTAAGCGTCTTTGCAATCCTTTTTATATCGGGCTGCTTAAAGCGGGGTGAGTGGCTCTTGCAGCAACGTGCACAATCCAGACAATTGATATTGCTAAATGCCTCCTCATGCAAATCGGGCAATGCACGCAGCATCTTGTTTTTATTGCCCTTCTCCAGCATATACTTATATGCCTTCTGGTGCTCTTTCGACAACACTTCCCATTTATCGGGTATCATACGCTCATTATTCCTAAAGGTAAATTCCAAACACGGACTTAATCGTAGTACACCAAATCTCTCTCGGCTATTCTCACCGGCTCTCCGTCCTCAAAAACGGTCTTCTTTATCCAGTTGCCCATAAAATCGTACTCATACTTATAGGTACTCCTTATCGCAGCCACCCGCTCTGCCAGCCGCAACAGTTCTTCTATCTCGTTGCCAAAAGCATCATACTTGTACTCAGCAGTTACCTTCTCCCGTATACTACCATCGGCATTGTAAGTAATATCGGCAAGGTGATTGTTATGTTTATCAAACTTGCCCAGATATACCAACTTGCCTTTTATATCAAATTGTCTGATCTCAATCACGTTGTCTTCCGTATCATATTCCTTCAGCACTTTTGTATGTTCTTCAGAGCCATCAGTCAGGTATTCACGCTCCTCCACTGCCTTGCCCCACTGATTGTAGCCGTAGGTGCGGCGGGCATTATAGCTGCCATTTCCGTTAAATTCTATTTCTTCTATTTTATTCCAGTTTTCATCGTACCTGAATTGTCTTTTCAGGTTTAGCCGTCCGTCCGGATTATAATCACTTTCCATCACACACTTGGAGTTGTCATTATATCTGTAGGTATGCCGCGCTATAAGTTTGCTCCATTGGTAGTCATTTGTTTCCAGCAAATTACCGGTATTGTCATACTCTGATACATACTCCCACTCCTGATAACCATTGCCCTTAAAAATTTTCCAGATGATACGGTTGCCCATCTTATCCACTTCATGAATGGATGAATCCACGAGTTTGCCCTCGGTATTATAACTACAACTGCTGAGGAGATTATTATACTTATCATACTTGTACACAATCTTGGCCGACCTGTAAGGCATATCTATATTGCCAATCTTGTTACCACCTATGCTCGAAGTACTTTCCAGCAGATACCCATTAGTATTGTACTTCTTAATGGTTGTGTGTACCAGATTCCCCTTCAGCACACTCCCCGCAAGACCAGCCTGCGCCCTAAACCCCCTTATGGTCATTGCCTGCACCTTCCCTCTCAGGTCTTCGGCTGCAAGGTCATTTTTTTTATCCTGACCAAAAGACGAAAAAGATAAACCGGCAAGTATACACGTGGCAACAAATAATCTCATGAACCGTTATATATTTTATTGAACTGCACTGTAACCAGCACACATTATTACATGCTGTTATTTTGGCAAATTACGGGAAAGTTATGTTTCTGTTGATATAATTTTTGTTATAACGCCATGTTTTAAATAACATATCCCACTCTCTTTTCTATTAAACCAGTCCCCTGATTACTACCAGCGACAAGCTGCCTATGATAATCCATAACAACACACCCTGCAGTATGGGTCGCCAGCCCACCTGTTTAATGGTTTTCAGCGATAGGCCAGCACCAATAAGGAACAGCGTAATTACCAGCCCCTTTCTGCCTGCGGCATATATATACTGAAAAATAGTTTTATCGCCTATGGGGTTATTGATAGCGGGGAAGTACTGTGGCAGATAGGTAGAAACAACTATTGCCACTATAAACCAAAATATGAAATAAGGTATTTTCACCTTTCCGGCAGACTTCTGAAAATAAGCGGTAGCCAGTGCAATGGGTATTATCCACAAAGCCCGCTCCAGCTTGATGGTGGTAGCGATACCCAGTGCATCCTTGCCCAGTGCATCCTTGTAGCCACTGGCCGCACCTACTACCGAGCTGGTATCGTGTATAGCTATAGCACACCAAGTGCCAAACTGCTCTGCCGTCATGCCCAGGTAATGACCTATAGGTGGGAATATCAGCAACGCAATAGAATTGAGAATAAAGATGGTACCCAGCGCTACACTCATCTGGTTATCATTAGCCTTGAGTATGGGTGCTATGGCAGCTATGGCACTGCCACCACAAATAGCAGTACCGTTGGATATGAGCATGGATGTGTTATCGTCAATCTTCAGTTTTTTGCCAATAAAATAGCCAGCTATCAGCGTAACTGCAATAGTGGCAACTGTAAACAAAAAGCCCTCTTTGCCGGCCTTGAGTGCATGCTCGAGATTCATCCCAAAACCCAGACATACCACAGACACCTGCAGCAGCATGGTAGTAGCCTTTTTGTTGAGGTGAATGTATGGATGCCCGGTAACAAGGGCTATGATAATGCCTGCAAGCAGCGCAATGGGCGGTGGTGTGCCGAGCAAAATAAAAGCCGTAAGGCACAAAATAAATACAACCTTCTTGGCTGTATTGGGCAAGTTTAGTAATGTTGCCTTCATTAGAGATGTTTTCCGGTATTCCCCAAGAAAATACCAGACCCCAAAGATAACAGATATGACCAGCAATTTTTTGCCATTTGTAAATTTAGCGGAACTAAATCAGGCATATAGCTCAGGTAAAAGCGAAATAGTATATGAAATGCTGGCTGAGCCACTACACGAAGAACTCTTCAACCGGCAGAGCTTTGACTTCCTCGACGACCTCTCGTGGGGGCAGCAATTGCTGCTGGCGTATGACTACATGCACATGCAGGTAATGCAGGGCGGTTTCATACAGTTTATACACAATGGCTACGTATCGCTGCTGCCGTCTATGATAGAGCAACTGTACAAACTGGGCGCCAATGATATGGCAATGGTGCTGGACGATGCCCTGAAAGTATATGTGCTGAACCGCGACCTGCTGGAGCGATCTACTACCGTACAGGAGTTTGCCCAGCTATATGGTGAGCTAAAAGAGTTTGAAGGAATAGATGAACGCTACTACCAGCTGAATGATGCTACTACCCAAAAATTAATCAACTACGCTGTGCAAAACATAAATGAATTCGTGAGTGCTGCATAGTCGCAGATAGCAACGATTAATCTGTACAAAAAACAACACAATTGTCGCAACTAATAATATATACTGATGGTGCTGCCCGGGGTAATCCCGGAAATGGGGGATATGGCGCTGTACTGCACTGGGGTAACACCATCAAAGAAATATCGCAGGGATACAGACATACTACCAACAACCGTATGGAGCTAATGGCTGTGATAGCCGCACTAAAACTGCTGACCCGCCCCAATCTGGATATCACCATTTATTCAGACTCTGCCTATGTGGTAAATTCGGTAGAGAAAAAGTGGGTATTCGGTTGGGTGAAAAAGGGGTTTGCAGGTAAGAAAAATGCCGACCTGTGGCGGCTATACCTGGCGGAGCATAAGAAACACCAGATAAAATTCGTGTGGGTAAAAGGACATGCCAGCAACAAATGGAACAACCGCTGCGATGAACTGGCTACTGCAGCTGCGGATAGTGGCGACCTGCTGGAAGACACCGGATATACTGGGGCAGATGAGTAAATAGTGAAGAACTACATTAACTTATTCAGTAGTTTCCGGTGCAGGTTCCGGTGCTGGTGCTGGTGCTGGTTCCGGATCTGCTACATCTAATGGCTCAGGATAAATAGGCTTAATAGTAAGTGGCCTGTAGTAGCGCTCTGGCTTGGTGAAAAGCGGATTGCGCTTAGTGGTAGCGAATGTGTAACCCACTGTGAAAATCACCTGAGAGGTAGACAACTTTTGTGTAGCTGTGCCGCTATATACGCCTATATCGTTGTAAGAGGCATAAGAATACCTGTAACCACCTTCTACATACACGTGACGCATGATAGTGAGCCTAAGCGCAGCCTCAAGTCCTGCATTCCAGCCGCCGAGCTGAAATGACGGGTATTCAGCTACTTTACCCTTGATGCTGTTGAATACATGTGGCATAGCCGGTCCGCCACCGCCTTTTACAAGGGCATCGAGGCGAACATTGTGGCTCTTGATCTGCAACAGTTGAAATCTTTTAACTAGATTAACAGAAATCATATTTGAGCCATCGATATTGTAGAAGTAACCATTGGCCGCCGAAAAAGCGAAAGAGGTATCAACCGCTGCATTATCTACAGTGCCTTTTAGTTTCACTTTTTGCCCGTCTGTAACATGGTATTTTACCGGTTCGTAGCTTAGTTCTACTGCGAATGTCTGGTTGTAATCGAAGAAGTAACCAACCTTTACATTGTAGGCAAATCCCGCCGCTTTGGACGTGGTTTTAGAATCGGCTGCTACCTGATCGAGTGTATAACTACTTGAAAAACCAGGAGTACCTTGTGTAATTTCGATAGTAGACGGGCGATGAGTAGCAGTGTTAGAGCCTATACCAATATATACCGAACCTCTCCTGTCCGCATCATACATAGATACCTGTGCGGTAGCCCTGCCAGCCAGCAGCACTGTTATAAACAGAAAGAATATTTTAAATGATGTATTTCCGGTAAGCATAATTTTAGGATTATCTGCAAAAGTAGTAATTTATTTAGCTTTATAAAAGTTTGGTGGTTATTACTGCAGGTATTTACAATTAGGTAACCGGTGTGTAACAATACTCTTACAAAGACTCTATGCTCTCTTTGGCGGCTTTTATTGTCTCGCTTATATCAGCATCGCTGAGGGCATTGCATAAAAACCAGGTTTCGTAGGCAGATGGCGGCAGGTATATACCCCTGTCGAGCATGGCATGAAAAAACCGGTTGAAGGTGGCATTGTCTGCTACTGCGGCATCGGCAAAATTGTTGACCGGGTTTTCGCTGAAGTGTACACTGATCATAGAGCCCAGACGATTGATAATAAACGGCCTGCCCGTGCTACCCAGCACCTCGCTGAGGCCTGTGTGGAGCTGCTCTGTCTTATGGTCCAACTCCTTATATATCGCCGGATTGTCTTTTAGTGTTTTCAGCATGGTGTAGCCGGCAATCATAGCTATAGGGTTGCCGCTGAGGGTACCTGCCTGATACACATTGCCCAACGGCGCTATCCGCTCCATGATATCTCTACGACCGCCAAAGGCTCCTACCGGCATACCTCCACCTATTACCTTGCCATAGGTGACGAGGTCGGCACGAATGCCCAGCCGCTCCTGTGCGCCACCTGCCGCCAGCCGGAAGCCAGTCATCACCTCGTCAAATATCAACAATATGCCCTCTTTGTCGCAAATAGCCCTCAAACCCTCCATAAAACCGGGCTGTGGTACTATACAACCCATATTGCCCGCAACCGGCTCAATGATAATAGCGGCTATTTCGCCGGCATTGTCTTTCACCAGTTGGGCTACCGCCTCCAGATCGTTGTAAGGTGCAGTAAGGGTGTCCATAGAGGCACCGGCGGTAACGCCGGGTACAGTCTGTATATTGAATGTGGCCAATCCGCTGCCTGCTTTTACCAGAAAGGCATCAGCATGACCGTGGTAGCAGCCCTCAAATTTTATAAACTTATTGCGGCCGGTAAAGCCCCTGGCCAGCCTCAGCGCGCTCATGCAGGCTTCCGTGCC
Source organism: Taibaiella sp. (assembly GCA_021740995.1). Taxonomy (GTDB): domain Bacteria; phylum Bacteroidota; class Bacteroidia; order Chitinophagales; family Chitinophagaceae; genus Nemorincola. The sequence continues at coordinate 5,841 of JAIOYR010000001.1, read as the reverse complement.
ACTGCTCACCATGCGCACCAGGTCTACATTGGGTACCATGCTGATAATAAGCTCAGCCATCTCAATCTCGAGCTCAGTAGGCGCACCAAAGGAGGTGGAATCTATAGCCTTTTGCTGTATAGCCCTTACAACCGGCTCGTAAGCATGACCCAGGAGCATAGGACCCCAGGAGTTGATATAATCTATATATCGCTTGCCATCAGCATCGTACATGTAGGCACCTGCTGCCCGCTGCATAAAAACCGGTGTACCACCCACACTCTTGAATGCACGTACCGGGGAATTGACACCGCCGGGAATAGAAAGCTGCGCCCGCTCAAATAATTTTTCGCTATTAGTCATATAATAATCAGTCAGTAGAGATAGAAACGAAGTGCAAAGTACGGCCAAAGCGCGGCAACGGACAAAAGGAAGTGCGCAATAATTTTTTTACTGCTACTGCTTTGCAGTTAGATGATTGATAATCAGATAATTAACCGAAAATGTAGCCGAAATTTTTGCGCAAAAGTTGCGCAGTTTTACACGCGTATTTTTTGTAATTTGATTGCGACATTGCTACTATTAGGCAGGTGCGAAAATTTTAAAAATAGATTCCAGAATATTTTGGTGTGCTTTGTTAGAGCATTGCGAATGCTTTTTTGAAAAACAAAGTGTTTAACCATAGTGTATAAAATCAAGAAAAGTGGACTTATTTCTACTAATTTATTCCCCCTACCCCCAAAATAAAACAACCCGTGCAAAAACACGGGTTGTCTAAAAAAATCTATCAAACCAGGCAACTGCTGACTGCAAACTGTCAACTGCCCACTAATTACCGAGGTACGTCTTCAGCAGCTGGCAGCGGCTGGCGGTGCGCAGCTTGGTGATGGCTTTATCTTTTATCTGACGCACACGCTCGCGGGTGAGGGAGAATTTCTCGCCTATATCCTCGAGGCTCATGGGGTTGGCAACACCTATTCCGAAGTATAGTTTTATCACATCACGCTGGCGGTCTGTGAGGGTGCTCAGCGAGCGTTCTATCTCGCAACGCAGCGATTCGCCATGGTACAGTTCTGCATCGGCAGAGTCTGAGTTTGGGTTCTCCAGTATATCCAGCAGGGTATTGTCTTCGCTGTCTACAAACGGGGCATCCACCGATACGTGTCTTGCAGCTACGCCGAGTGTGGTTTCTACTTCTTCTATACCTATCTCCAGCAGTTCCGCCAGTTCTTCGGTAGATGGTTCACGCTCATATTCCTGCTCCAGCTGTGAGTATGCCTTGCTTATCTTGTTAGACAGACCTACTTTGTTGAGGGGCAGCCTTACGATACGTGATTGCTCGGCAAGTGCCTGTAGTATGGATTGACGAATCCACCACACGGCATAAGAAATGAATTTGAATCCACGGGTTTCATCAAAGCGTTGTGCGGCTTTAATAAGGCCGAGGTTGCCTTCATTTATCAAATCGCTAAGGGAAAGTCCCTGATTCTGATATTGCTTGGCAACAGAAACCACAAAGCGCAAATTGGCTTTTGTGAGTTTTTCCAGTGCTGCCTGGTCGCCCTGCTTGATACGGATGGCTAACTGAACTTCCTCTTCAGGAGTTATCAAATCAACTTTTCCGATTTCCTGCAGGTACTTCTCGAGAGATTGGCTTTCACGATTGGTTATTGACTTCGTGATTTTAAGCTGACGCATAGACATGGGCAACGAATTAAGGGGTTAAAAAAATAATTAACTCACAACTAATACTACCAATGTAATTTGACATTGTACTTACAAAACTAAGGGACTTAGCAATGCAACCCAAAAAAAATTATGACTACATTAACAACATTAGTATATATACTGTGAATGAGACAATTAAATATACGAAACATTTGAGAATATAATTTTGATTGTAGCAGCATTTTTTTATTATTGCACCCTATAACAAGTGAATAGTACAAAAATGACGAAAAAGAAAATAATGTACTCCGTAGAGTTCCCCATACGCTGCTCACCTGCCATACTCTATGAGTTTCTGGCTACCCCGGTGGGACTGCAGGAATGGTTTGCGGACAAAGTGGACCAAAGAGACAGCACCTACTTTTTTACGTGGAATGGCAGCACAGACAGTGCGCTGATACTGGAACATGTAGATAATGAGTTCATCAGATATCGCTGGGATCATTACCCAAAAGACGAGTTTTTCGAATTCAGCATAGAGCAAAGCCCGGTTACGAACGAAACGATACTGAGAATCACGGATTTTGCCGACAAAGGTGATATAAAAGACCAGGAGCGCCTGTGGAACTCGCAGGTACAAGACCTGAAACACCGCATAGGAGCATAGATAACATGCTGCCTGCCTTGCAACAGCAGCCGTGTGTTATATAAGCCGCATTTAAATAAGCCTGCTTCTTTTGGAAAGATGCAGGCTTTGCTTTTGAAATAAAAGGTTAATGATGAAGCTGGCTTCCGTGTAATAGCATATGATTTATGTAGGTTTGCACCCTTAAGCATATAAAGTATTGATAAAGAAGCTCGACATATTGCTGTTGCGGAGTTTTATAGGTCCGTTTATCGTTACATTTTTTGTATCGCTTTTCGTGCTGATGATGCAGTTTTTCTGGCTGTACATGGATGAAATGATAGGCAAGGGCGTAGGCGTATTGCTGCTTATTCAACTGCTGGTTTATATTTCTACTACACTGGTGCCGCTGGCGCTGCCACTGGCTATATTGCTTTCGTCCATTATGACCTTTGGGAATATGGGCGAGAACTTTGAGTTGGTGGCTATAAAGTCTTCAGGCATATCGCTGCTGCGGTTTATGCAACCATTGCTGATATTCATATTTGGTATTTCTCTGTTTGCTTTTTTCTTCAGCAACAACGTAATACCGGTTGCCAATCTGAAAGCACTATCGCTGCTATATGATGTGCGGAACTCTAAACCCACACTGAATATCAGGCCGGACATGTTTAACAACGACATTCAGGGATACTCTATACGTGTGGGCAGCAAGGACAAAGATGGCAAAACCATCAGGAATGTAATAATCTATGACCATACCGACATGGTAGGTAATAATAAACTCGTGCTGGCACGCGAGGGACAAATGCTGGCATCTGCAGATAAACAATCGCTTATCTTCCGGCTGAAGGATGGCTGGCAGTACCATGAAGGTTACGAGAACGGACTGCACAACTATACACAGGTGCGCATGCACTTTGAGGAGTGGGACAAGGTATTCGACCTGTCTGGGTTTAAGTTTACCCGTACCAATGAAGATATGTTTAAGTCTGCCAATCAGATGATGAATGTATCGCAGCTTACAGAAGCTATAGACAGCCTGAAAAAACAACAGGTTAGAAGTGCAAAAAACATCAATAACTTTCTGGTACCGTATCTGATTTTGGAAAGCAGCGGTAAAGATAAAGACCAGGTTGTAAATGCCATAAAAGCAAAGGATACGGGTATTCGGACCTACGATTCTTCGTTTCTGGAGTTGGTGCCCGATACAGCCCATGCTGCTTTGGTGCAAGAGACAATCAATAACCTGCGCAACTTCAAATCGCTGATGGATGTGGCCGCACTGGACCACCGGCTGCAATCTGAGAACTACCTGAAATACGAAATAGAACTGCACCGGAAATACACCTTATCATTTGCCTGTATGCTCCTGTTCCTGATAGGAGCACCGCTGGGTGCCATCATCCGCAAGGGAGGCATAGGCATGCCATTGGTGATAGCGGTAGCATTTTTTGTATCGTTTCATATACTCAACATATCGGGCGAAAAACTGGCAAAAGCAGAGTCTGTGGGGCCATGGCTGGGGATGTGGATGTCGTCTATAATACTGCTTCCTATTGCCTTTTTCCTTATCAAGGCTGCCCGAAATGACTCTCGTATTTTTACCAAAGACTGGTATATAAGAATGGCACGCACCGTGTCTGCAATACTGCCGGCAAAATTCGCTAACATTGGGAAACAGAGCTAAGGTACTATACAATCCATATTTCTATATCCCGTTTCTGCTATGGGTAGCAGCAGGAGCAGCATTAATGATGGTGTATAGCGGTATAACCCTGTTCACCTGGATAAACGGTCACTACAACCCGCTGCTCAATGCAGTGATGTATTATGGCACATTGATGGGGCAGGCAGAGGTGATAGTACCCGTATTACTGGCTGTGATGCTGCTGCCTAAATACAGGAACTGGTGGTATTTCTCAGTGGCTATGGCATGCAACTTACTGCCTATGGCAGTACTTCATGCATTAAAGTCTTTGTATCAAAAGCCCCGCCCGCTGCATTACTTCGAGCACACATCCTGGGTGCATATTATGGAGCCCTGGGATCGGTTATTTGAGCGCAGCTTCCCATCGGGGCACAGCGAGGGGGCTTTTAGCTTCTTTTGTTTCCTTACTTTTCTGCTGCCACAGCGATACCGGGCAGCTGGCCTTCTGTTTTTCTTCCTGGCACTTTTGGTGTGTTATTCCCGGGTGTACCTTACAGCACATTTCTTTGCAGATGTGTATGCGGGGAGCATAATAGGACTGACAGTATCTACAATTGCATGGGTAGTAATGAACAAGTATTTTAAGCCGAAGTTTAAACAAACTTTTTAGTTAATTTCATGCGCCGGACAAAGGAATAGCAGTTTCCGAACAATTCCGGTATAATACTGAAACCGTAAGACTTTTATGTGCAGGCATTTATCTTTTATTGGCTTTATCCTTCTGCTGCTGTGGGCTGCGGGCTGCAAGAAAGACTTGCTGCAGTTGCAAAAAGTGCAACAGCTAAACGGCAATACTACCCACCGCCTCAATAGGATAGGGTTTATCACAGACAGTATATGTTTTATAGGCGGAGGTGTTCAGTTCGAACAGGCCACGGTGCTGCAATCTAAAGATGGAGGTTATACCTGGACTGCGAGCAATTATCCCGATGCCGGTAAGGCGATGTATGGTATGGGCATATCACCATTTGGCGGATTGTATATGTGCGGTGTAGATGGCACAGTACTGCACACCGGCGATACCGGCAAAAGCTGGCAGGTGAGCCGCATAGACGACTGGCAACACTATGTGGGCGGGTCGTTTGTAACACCAGACACGGGCGTATTTGTATATACCGTATTGCAAAGACTGAGCGCCATAACACAGGTAGATGCCAACTTCAAAATAATCTCTCAGGATACATTTGGGTTTGGGCTCAATGATATATTTATGGTGAACGCCTCTACTGGCTATGTGGTAGGCTATGGCGCGGTAATGAAAACCACCGACTTCCGCCACACATGGGTGTTTCAGGATGTGGATGGCGACAACTTCACCTCTATGGATATACATGGCGGTGAAATATGGATGTGCGGTGCTGCGGGGGGCATATTTCATACCACGGATGGTGGCACCCACTGGGAGCGGCTGCGCAATGGTAACGACCTTTCTTTGCCCCGGTATATGCTCCGCGACTTAGTATTCAAAGACAAGCTGCATGGCTGGGCTGTGGGCGACAAAGGAGTCCTTATTCATACCATAGACGGCGGCAGGCACTGGATGGAGTATGACCGCTTCACCACCAGTGCGCTTCGCAGCATAGCTATATGCGCCAATGGCGACCTGCTGGTAGCCGGCGAGGAAGGTGCACTATACCGGATAACGCCATAATACCGCTAAAAACTCATACCAAACCCAAGCTCTGCGAGCTCAGCCACTGACAAATGTGTTTTGAGAAATGCACAGATATAAGCCTCCTTGATAGGTCCCTTCTCCCGCTGCATGAGGTATAAATTGCCTCCCAGTTTCTGATATAGTTTACCCTGCGACTGGTAGGCCCGCTTGACGTAATAACCCGCCTGCAATACCACCCCTACC
>JAIOYR010000036.1 GCA_021740995.1 Taibaiella sp. | reverse complement strand
CCGTTACTGTATAAGTGATAGGCGTCACAACTGTTACTGTAGTAGGATACATATATACCGTGGAGGTAGTACCTCCTGTATAAGGAGTGGTAAAGGCTGCATCCATAAAAAGATAAGTAGAGGGCGACCATACTCCCGCCGCTGACGAGCTAAGTGCAAGACTCGCTCCATTACAGATAGTAGCAGTAGCTGTAGGGCTGATAACTGGCACAGGTGGTGTGGGATTAACCGTGACAGTAGTAGTAGCATTCATGGTACAAGTGCCGTTTGATGCTACGAGTACGTAAGCTCCGCTTGCTGTAACACCTGTAAGCACCGGACTAAGTGACGTAGAGGTATAACCGGAAGGACCTGTCCATGACCAACTGGTACCAGTTGTAGTGCCGGTTAAAGTTACCGTACCACCCGGACAAACAGCAGCACTTGCTGATGCAGTTACTGTTACCGGGCAAGGAGACCAACGATAAACCTGATTGGCAACCGGGAAACCACTTACCGTATTAAATGTAGTATTTGGTGTAGGAGAAGTACCAAAATCAGGCAGCGTTCTGTAATCAGTCGTACTATTAGAGATACCGATAGATGCACTGTTGCTGGTGTAAGAATTTGATCCATACCAATATTCGATAACATTAGATGTTTCATACAATTTCATTTGAAAATTGCCCGATGGAGCTGATGAGGAAAATGCAGGATACAAAGTAACACCCACCCATTCCATTGTAAATATACGGTTTGGTGCTGTACCTGTGGTCTGATAATACCCACCCGGACTGTGTGTAATCAAATCATCCCAAAAAGGGAATAACCAGCCTGCACTTGCAATATTGCCTGCTGTATTTGTCCAGGTTATACTTCCTGAACCGGGAAAAGACGTCCATCCGTTGCTACAAATCGACAAAGTGGTATAATTCGTAAGGCAATAGTTGAAAGTAAAACCCAAACCAATACCTGTTTGGGTACGATCATCGCCAAACCAGGAAGACCCCATGCCAGTACCGGTAGAAGCGATACTACTGTAAGTACTGCTAAATGCAGAGAAAAAATAGGATGCGGTGGTTTGCGCATTTGCCTTCACGTTTATAAAGGACAAGAGTATTAATATTCGTAAAAATGCTTTCTTCATATTTATTATAAAATAAAAAAAATTACTTTATGCCTGCACCCGGTAAATTTAATACATTAAATAAAAACAACAAAAAAAATATTAGCTTAAATACTCACAATTGTTTGAGTTTTGACTATACTAATCGATAATTACTGTTTGCTTATTCGAAATAGGCGCAATAAGTATCAAAAATGTTAGCGAAACGACAAATAATTATAATATTCATGCAACTAAAACTGAAGAATAAAACACTTATTCATGTTTAATACATTGATAGCCTATCCCTTACCTTGGTCCATTCGGTGTCAATGATACTATACATAGCCGTATTTCGGTAGGCGCCATTTGCTCTGATTCGCTCATTGCGTAGCACCCCTTCAAAAGTAGCACCGATACCAAGTATGGCAGTACAACTGCGCTTATTGTTTTCATCAGCCACCAGTTGCACACGTATCGTTTTCAGAACATCGAAACAATAAGTGAGCAACAGCAACTTACATTCTCTGTTGTAACCTGTTCGCCAAAATGCCGGATTGTACCATGTCCACCCTATTTCCAGTTTCCGGTGTTCGGGAAAAATATTATGAAACATAGTACTGCCTATAATTGCGCCACTTTGCTTATCAATAACAGTAAAAGGGTACTGCTCTCCTGTGGCGCGCTTCAATACCGCACTTTCCAGGTGCCTGCACAGCATATTGCTATCTGTGCCATTAATGGACATAAACTCCCATATTCTTTCATCTGACCCTACCTGCAGCAGCTGGGAAAAATGTTCCCTGTCCATAGGTACGATACTCACCCGCTCGCCTTCAAGTACTACCGGATGCTGTATCCAATTCATCTGATTTGATTTATCAATAAACACATTTAAACACCAAAGGGCAGGTAAAACCCACTCTTTGACGTCTTCAACTTTTTGAAATTTAGCGAATTATTCAACCTGCAGTTTCCTCTGAATAATCCCGTTTTCATCAATAATCTTTACAAAATACACCCCTTGCGCAAGCCCGTGAAGATTGAGGGTAAAACTATTCTCACCCGCTGTTGCCCTTGGCGAAATTGATCTTACAATTTTCCCATCAAGACCACTTAAGTTAATGGCAATATCCCTGGAAACATTGCTATGGTAATACACCGAAGCCGTGCCTGTAGCGGGGTTTGGATAGACAGTCGTTGCCATATCGGGCAATGGGACAGATATTACACCACTGGGTACAGTGCCGGTAAATGCAAGATCATCGACATAAAGATAGCTTGTATCAGTATGAACGCCAGATGATGCGCTAGAGGCCAATACTATCAAAGCAGAATCCGGGAAGAGGCCTGATGTGTAGGTAAGAGGGATAGTGAATGTTGTCCAGGACAATGCCATACCGGTCAGTACTGAGTCCTTAAATGCAACTGTATCACGTCTGTTCAGCGTCGTATTCCATTTCCACATATACACACCTACCTGAGCGTGGTCAACACTTGTTGATGCTTTATGTCGCCACTTTCCAGTCAGGCTTTCCGGACGTACAGTATAGGGGAAACCACCCCTTATGTGATAATTGTGATAACCGGGAAAAATATCAACAGTGCCGGTAACAGCCAAACCAGGCACAAAAATATTTTTTTCAATTCTTGTAGTCAGCTTTAAATATGACTCACCCTGAGGTGGAGCATCCATGCCTGAATCGCAGGAAAATATTCCAGGTAACATAACAGTACCATTTGGGGTATCCCAACTACCCGGTCGGTTGGAGCCAGACACTGTAGTCCATGTCTCAAAGCCCGCATTAGGAATCTGTGCGAATGAGGTGCCGGTAAAAATGAAAATAAATAGTAGTGTAAAAAGTCTAATCATTCAATTGAAATTTATAGGTTAATCAATAACTGTTCCAAATATACATTGTTAAACTATTCAATCAAAGTAATGCCGCGTAATACATAAAATAAAAATATACAATACAATTCCTCAAATCCGTGTGGCAATACAAATGAGCTAAAATTGATATTACAACATATTGAAACCGCAAACACGCATGTATATTTGCATTTCTCACAATCAGACTCGATGGAACATCCCCACTCCAGTGTTACTAAAAGAAAATCACCCCGCTGGATAGAAAACCTGCACATATTGTTGTGGCTGATCAAAGATACCTGCTGGGCGCTGGTATGGCGTCCCGGTGCAATTATTATGATTATCCCTACAATGAGTGTAGCGTTTTACCTGCTCTATCGCTCAAAACACAGTAAGACAGAACTGGCACATAATGCAGCAGTATGCATGTGGATCACCGCAAACTCTATCTGGATGGTTGGTGAGTTTTATAACATAGACCTGCGCTACATAGCGGTGGTGTTTTTTGGAATAGGACTACTGATATTGTTGCTATATTACTTGTTATACTTTGTCAAAGACATGCGGGAAGATGAATAGGCGGTAGGTGGAATTGGGAATTTGGGATTGGGAATTAGAGATGGAATTTATAGTTTAAATTAAGAGTTTGGAATCTGGAATTTGATTTTTGGAATTTGGGATTTCCTATCCTCCTTTTCTCGCAACAGGTTTCGGCACTTTCTTCATCATTTCCTGCTGCATATATAACTGGTAACGATAATTGGCAGAGGCTTCCAGTATTTGTACCATAGTCTCCATCTCCTTATCTTTATCTTCAGGGTCGTAGTCGCGGCGCAGATTATTGTTAAACATCACTCCTACCGACTGCCACAATACTGCAGAAAAACCACCCTTGAGTTCCCGGATAATGCTGTAACAGTTTTTACCTGTTTGCCGGTTGATGAGTTTGATCAGCACATGCCCCTGATCTATAGTAAGGTTCTTCAATGGCTCTTTGAAAGATGCATCCAGCTGCCTGTCAACCGATTTCAGATACCGTCTTCTCTCCTTTCTCCGCTCTAGTGTATCCAGTGTTGCATTTACGTCCTTCATGATAGCCGCGGCGGTAATAGCATACGGGTACACTACATAAATATCGCGGCGCAACCGATCGCGCCTGATGCGGTCCTCACCATTGATGTACAATCCTGTTTTGAAATATTCGGGCAGAAATGCCATTGGGTATACTTTACCATGCTCCGTTATAGCCCCAAGCCTGATGGTGTCGTTCGTTGATTCCTGAGCCATGGTATTGCCAGTAGCTGCTACCAGCATACCTACAAACAAACATAACACCAATTTACACCAACTCATTACTTGTAAATTTCCGAATAATTACTGAAATAAAACGTAGTCACACCATTGATTATTATTAATATGAAATGTTAATTTTAATATCTGGCACGATATTGGTAAAGAATGAAGCATGAAGTTACAATACCTTTGCTGCGGAGTTATGAACAAACTAGTATTGGCATTTTCGGCATTAACGTTTATTTCTTTTTCTTGCAATAAAGTTGCACCCGTTCCACTCACCAAAGAACAAATACAACAACGCATAGATTCAATAACCACTATACGTCTGCAGGAAGTAGATGAACGTGCCCAAAAAGATCTGGAACACAGAATTAAAATAGAAGTTAAAATAAAAGCTGACTCTATACTGCAAACCTTATTACAAAAGCAAGCAACCGAATTAGCTAAATAAAAATTAGCAGCCAAAACCGATAACAGGTGATTATAGCATTTCCACCAAAGCCGATATTGTTTTTTGATGGTAGCTGCAACCTGTGCGACCAATCGGTACAGTTTGTTATCCGTCACGATAAAAAAAAACGCTTCCGGTTTGCTACACTGCAATCTGCCGCAGGTAGCAATGCGCTATTACAAAGTGCTGTTTCAGCAGATTCCAAGGAAAGTGTTATACTTTTTTTCAGAGGCAGGTATTACACACGCTCATCTGCGGCACTACATACATTACGGCTACTGGGTGGTATATGGTCGTTATTATTTGCTTTTATCATTATTCCCTCTTTCATACGAGATACGGTGTACGACTATGTAGCCCGAAACAGATACAAGTGGTTCGGCAAGAAAGAAAACTGCATAATATCTACTCCCGAAATTGCAGCTCGTTTTATTAACGAATAAAATTCACGCATGTTTCCTAGTTCTGCTATAAATTTGGGTATGGTAAATTATAAAAGGCTACTTATTGCGCTGTTCTCCATTTTCATCACCTATTCCTGTGCAGCTCAAGAGGTACTTTACTCTCAATACGATAAATTCGACTATCGCAATGGCAGCTATTCTGTAGTGGGTATGTCTGGCGGTAACCTCTATACCTACATCAGAAATGACGACGGATCAAGGCTCGACGCCTACAATGACTCTATGGTAAAAATTGCAAGTGTTATACTTGACTTCTTCCCTCAACGCATATATCAGGTTCGCTTCATTACCTATCCCGATAAAATAATGGTGCTCTATCAGGCGTTGGAAAGCAACAAAGTAGTACAGTATGCTGCACTACTCGATGAAAACGGACTATTGAAAAACAAACCAATTGAACTGGGTAGCATAAGAACGGGAATTTTTGGAGCCACAAAAACATACTTTTCATCGGCATACTCCGACAACAAAAAGGCGATACTTATATATAGTGCTACCGAAAAGGGAAATGAAATAAACTTCGACGGAAAGTGGCTGGATGAAAATGGGACCATCACAAAAAAAAGTAAAGCAACATTTAAGACTGACAACCCTCCCGAACATGGAGAAGTGAATATAGCCAACGACGGTAACGTATTCATGGCCGCATATACCCCTACCGGCTCTCAAAACTACGCCGACCAGTACTGGCTGCTAAGACTGACACCGGGCGCATCAAAGTTTGAAGCCAAAGAACTGGAACTTGGGGAAAGATTTGCGACGAGCGGCTACACTAAAATCGATAACCTTTCAAACCGCGTCTATTTCGGCGGTTTTTACTCCGACAAAAAAAATGGACACTTTGACGGAATCATTTATGCAGCCTACGATATTGCTACCAATGACTACAGCACCAAACGTTTTATGCCCTTCGACAATGAAATGGTAAAAGCTGCCGGAGCAAGGCAAAAAAACTATTCATTTGACAACTATGTAGCTCGCCAGCTAATTGTAAAAAATGATGGCGGCTTTGTGTTCATATCCGAGATCAATTACGTTACCACCCGGAGCAGCTTTGCACCAGGCTTTGGCTATTATTCTTTCTACACTCCCTACATGAACTCGTCTGTACGTGAGTATCACTACAACGATATTATGGCTTTGGCTTATGACAAGAACGGTGTGCAGGAGTGGAACTCATTTGTGCACAAGCAGCAATACTCCCAGGAAGATGAAGGGGTGTTCTCTTCGTATGCACTACTCAATACCGGTGGCACGCTTGCTTTTCTCTACAATGACTTTGACCCGCGACACTCCCGCATACAACTGGCAACTATAAGTGCCGATGGAAAATCTGAAACACATAGTCTGGCTGCCGAAGGAAATGACAACCCCGACTGGCTACCCAGGTCTTGCAAGCAGGTAGCAGGGCGCGTACTGGTAGTACCCTGTTTTCATAAAAAGCAGATCTGCTTTGCAAGGGTTGATTTTTAAAACTAAAAAAAGTCTTAATCTCTGTTATACACTCTGATTTTTCATGGTCACCTACAACCTGAAATTCACAGCAACAGTAACCCTCCCTTCATTGTTTACAAGGTCTGGCCGCCAGGTATTGTTGGGTGTATCCATCCAGCCGTCTGGCGATGTTGTGCCACCACTACCTGCAAAATATGGCACACTGGCACCACGATAGCCATACTCCAACCTGAAGGCAAAGTGGTCGGTGGGCATCAGATCAAATGTAGCAGTAGCCTGTATTATATCCAGTGTTTTACCAGCAGCCAGTGCATCGTTATAGTCATTGGCGGCAACCGGCGAAGGGTTGAATGCCATGTATGCACCAGGGTTAGTTACATAATCACCACGAAGTGTAAGTGCCAGTTTATTCCTGTTGAACCAAATACGGTTAGCGATCGAAGTACCTGCCATGTAATTTTTATCAGCCAACACACCATTACCTGTCTGAAAACCATAATGATTGTTGATGCTAAATGCTGCTTGAGAAATACCTTTTGCTATTTTGTCTTTATAATATCGTGCTACTATACTATGGTCATGATGATATCGGGTAACATCCGGGTTGTTTCGCGTATCGCGTCCCGCAAGATAAAAATTGGCCGCCAATTGCAAATTAGTAGTTGGCCGCCAATAAGTAGAACTCCCAAACCCTAAACCCTGATTCCAGCTATTATAGGTCTGCCAGCCATTTAGTAGCCAAATCTCCTGTTTCAGTTTCTTAGAGGGGAACATCTGTAAACGGGCTCCGCTAAAATAAAAAGGTGTAAAATCGCTGGACATACTGCGCTGATAACTCCAGTTCTCATTTATCACGTAACTCTCCAGCCCTATGTAACTCCCAAAGATACCCATCTCTGCATTGATGCCATACCATTTATCGAAATGATACCCTGCAGCAGCCTCTCTTATATACCTTAGATTATTGATACTGGTGTTGCGACCATGCCCCACAGAGCCATCAAGGTCCTGTACAATAGCTGCCATTTGCCCGTACTGTAGCCACACCCGCCCTATTATGTTCTTGTAGTAAGATTCTATACCAAAACTCACTGTGTTCAATGTAAATTCGTTACAACGACCAATGCTAGAAGAAGAAGTGTGTGTATTATCTATTGGGTTGTTGAAATCATAGTTATAATAACCATCCATGAATGCTACGCCGGTGAGTATAGTCTCTCCTGCCTTGTCATTTAGTGCCAATGGGAAATCGGTCTGCCTGTTTTGCCCGTTGATCCAGGTAAGATCAAATCCCTCAAAAGGCACTTTAGCAACCTTTACGCTATTACTATCTGTCTGCGCTGCTGCTTGCTGTGTAAAAATGAGAACGGCTATTGCAATGGAAGTAATCCTTGTTGTTTTCATCTTTATTGTTTTATAATTTTAGCAAAAAGATACCCCCGCCACTTCTGACACATGAGTTCGATTATTTGAAAAGGAAGTATAATAGATAATTCTTTTTTAGTGTTGATCTGTTTTAACACAGCGCTTCAGGTCTATATTCTGCGCCGGCTGGTATACCAGCGGCACATGCTCTACCACTACATCACTTTTATCTATCCCAAATGCCTTTTCATCACTCTGTCCCAGATTCTTCAAAAAGAAAAAAGCATTGAGTAATATTCCATCCCGCAATTTGAATTCATTCTCTACAGACAGGAACTTTTCAATCAGTACAAATTTAAAATCCGGTTCATCGTTGTATTTTGTAGATCCATCTGCACGGTTATGCAAATTCAGTTCTTTATTGATTACCAGTTCCTGAATAATCTTTCTGAAATATAATTCCGTTCTGGGCTGCACCCTGAAACCTGTATTGATATTGATCTTGATTACCTTATCATCTACCAGCTCCGATACATTGTAGGTTAGCGTATAAGGCTCCTCTGTGCGGTGAATGTGAACAAACCAATATACCTCAGCGCGTTTAGGCTTCTGTGCAAAGATTGATTTAATAATCTTCTCTTCTATGTGCTGGCGCTGATTGGCCTTGGTAAGGTAAATAAGATGGGTAGAAAATTTCGGGATACTCTCGTCTTCGCTAAGCTCCTTTATCATAGACACATACTTACCCAGATCCACAAACTTGGTAAACCGGTTACTAATCTTTCTGCCCGAGTAGATAGAGTACATAATGAAGAAATAGAAAGCTGAAATAAACAGTGTGATGTAGCCCCCCTCCGGAAACTTAAGTATGTTGGCTACGAAAAACGAAAGCTCAATGCTTACAAAAAGTAACAATAAAAGGCTCACCAGATACTTAGGCCATCTAAGCTTAAACAACAGAAAATAAGACAACAAATAGGTAGTAACCATCATAGTCAGTGTGATGGCAAGTCCATACGCAGCCTCCATGTTGGTAGAATTTCTGAAATGCAATACTATTAGTATACACCCTATCCACAGCATTATGTTTACACTGGGAATGTATATTTGGCCCTTGCTGTCGGTAGGTTGTCTCACTGTAACCCTTGGCCAGAAATTAAGGTTCATCGCTTCATTAATAAGTGTGTAGCTTCCGGTAATCAATGCCTGCGATGCTATGATAGCAGCCATTGTAGCCACCAGGATACCCGGCACCAGAAACCAATGAGGCATAATTTCAAAGAAAGGATTTCTGCCTTCCAGCAAGCTGTTTTCTTTCAGGCTCATTAGCCAGCCCGCTTGCCCCATATAGTTGAGCAGCAAGCAGGTCTTCACGAAAATCCAGGAAACACGAATGTTCTTTCTGCCGCAATGCCCAAGGTCGGAGTACAAGGCCTCGGCACCGGTGGTAGCAAGAAACACAGCACCCAACAACCAGAATCCCTGCGGATATGCAGTGAGCAGGTTATATGCATACATCGGGTTTATGGCCCTCAATATACCCGGATGCTGCACTATCTGCAACATGCCCAAAGTAGCAATCATTAAAAACCAAACAAGCATTGCCGGCCCGAAAATAGAACCAACCTTATTGGTTCCATATCGCTGAAAGAAAAACAGAGCTGATATAATTACGATGACAATAGGCACCGTTGGTATATGCTCTAATCCATGAATGTTTGTAAGCCCCTCTACTGCAGATGCTACTGATATAGGCGGGGTAATAATACCATCTGCCAGCAACGTAGATGCACCAAGTATAGTAGGGATTATTAAGAACTTGCCATAACGCCGTACCAACGCAAACAAGGAGAATATACCACCCTCGCCATGATTATCAGCCTTGAGCGTAAGATAAATATACTTGAAGGTAGTCTGGAAGGTAATAGTCCAGAATACGCAGGAGATACCACCATAAACAAGCATTTCGTCTATGGGCCGCTCCCCCACTACTGCTTTCAGCACATAGAGCGGGCTGGTACCTATATCTCCGTATATGATACCCATGGCTACCAGCAATGCTGCTATTGTAACCTTATTCAAATCTTTACTACCCGATTTCATAATTATCAGTCTGTTTATTGTGATATATTTACTCGTTTCCTTTAAACCTGTACCCTATCCTTGATTCTGTAACTATTATAGCCGGACGGTTAGGGTCATTTTCGATTTTTTTTCTTAGCTGTGCTATAAACACTCTCAGATACTGCGACTGGGCTACATAGCTCTCCCCCCATACTTCCCTGAGCAGATAATGATGTGTAAGCACACGACCTTCATTCTTCGCAAACAATGCCAGCAAAGAATATTCTGTAGCAGTAAGCTTCAGCACTTCACAGTCTTTTTTCACTACCCTCAATACAAGGTCTATTGTTATTTGTCCTACTGTTATTACCGGACTACTCTCACCAGGCACACTGCGCCGTATCAATGACCTGATGCGTGCCAGCAACTCTCCGGTGCGGTATGGTTTCACCAGGTAGTCATTGGCACCATTGTCCAGCGCCAGCACTATATCATCCTCGCCGCTCTGCACTGAGAGGATTATTACCGGCTGTGCAAACCATTCTCTCAATACTTTCAATACCTCTTGTCCGCTTTTATCGGGCAGACCCAGATCCAGCAGTATCAGGTCGGGTTTATGGTTGGCTGCAGCTACCAGCCCATCCTTTGCAGTAGCGGCAAGCAGCACATTGTATTCGCTGTTTTCCAGAGTTATTTGCAGCAGTTTCCTTATCTGCACCTCGTCATCAATCACCAATATGGTTGGCTTATTCATTCTTGATGTTTTTTATGTAAGACAACTCTACCGGTAATTCAATAGTAAATCTTGCACCACCTGCAGGTACATTCTGCAGCGACACAATGCCACCCAAAGCCTCGGTAAACCCCCGCACTATAGACAAGCCTAACCCTGTGCCACCGGCATTGGCGTTTTTCAACCTGTAAAACTTATCAAATACTTTATCAATCTCCTCTGCCGGAAAACCGCTGCCATTATCTTCCACTACCAGTTTCAGTATATCTCTTTCGCAAGAGGCGGACACTACTATGTTTCCTCCATCAGGCACATAAATAGTAGCATTAGACAGCAGATTGAACAACACCTGCTCCAACATTCCTTTATCAATTTTGGCAAGTGGTATATCCGGTGCTATATTAATAATTATTTGCTGCTGTACCTTATTTTCCTCTATCCGCCTCACTACGTCATATACCAGCTCGTTTATATCGCACCAGTCATTACGAGGTTGTATGATTCCGGATTCCAATCGGGACATGTTTAGCAGGTTGTCTACCTGCTCATTCAGCCTAAAGGATGCTTTAGCAATTTCATCTACCAGCTCTTGTTTGCTGGCATCTGTAAGCCCGGCATTACTGTGTTGCAGATTGTCTGTGGCCGCTATTATAGTAGCTATTGGTGTGCGCAGCTCATGCGACAAAGAGTTGAGCAATGTATTGTACAGCCTTATCGTATTTACCTTCTCTTCCTTTTCCCGCACTGTTTTTTCCACCTTCCTTATCTTGTAAGTAAGAATAGCTCCAGTAATTGCTACCACAAAATATATCATCAAAAAAATGGCGTCTTCTCCACTTTTTACCTGAAACGTAAAATGAGGAGGTATAAAGAAAAAATCCCAAACCAGTGCACTGACAAATGCAGAAAGCAATACCGGCAATATGTCGAAAAGTACCGCAATAAGCGACACAGCCAGCAGCAGGATGAATGCAATAACATGATACCCTATATATGCCGACACCCCATAACAGACTACTGCCACCACACCTACTATCAGCAGGCTATACAGGCATTGCCTGTATGTGCTTATAGTATTCATAAACAGCTTTGCCATAATTACACTGCCACTTGTGGCAACAAAGGTAACAGCTTACTTATAAGTGGAACATAAAACAAAGTGCAGCAGATATAAAGATTTTATAAAGAAGACATATAAACCTGGTGTAAAAACCAGCTACTTCGTTGTTCGGTAGACCCCACCCTGATAGGCAGACATATAAATGTGCTTATTCTCGAGATACAAAAGGCTGCCATTGCGGTCCCAGCGGGGCTTTATTTTGAATTTTGTAAATGGCGCAGCCGAAATATCGGAATAATCGCTGTTGAAGATTGTGCCGTATTCTTTTAGCAGGCTGCCATACCAAAGCATGGTCTCATATCCGCGCCATACCATTTCAGACGGCACACCACCAAACTCTTTATTGTACTTTACTTTAAGCGATAAAAGCAAGGTGCTGTCTGCCGACTCAAAGTTGAAAGGATAGGTAACATTCACAGTAAGGTTTTTATAACCACTTGCTTTACGCAGATGGGGCATTGCATTCCAGCCGGGCATACCGTACACTTCAAAATGAGTATTGGGAAAATTGCCGGAGAGTGCTCGCAAAATACTATCAGCATAAACAGGATCAAGAATGCTCACCACTACTATATTTGGCTTAGACGTATCAAAAACCGTATTCAGTGCATCCCTACCGGGAAGGCTGTTGCACAGCAATTTTCTGAAAGTCACCTCACTGTACAAATCATTGAGTATGTACAAGGCAGCATTGTCATCTGCCAGTGATGAAGTACGATAAAGCAATACCACATTCTGCCCGGCATACCGCTCAGAGAGGTCGTCAATAATGTACTCACAGTGGCTTTTTATGGTAGGCTGCAGCATAGTGAAATACTGATTGTCCTTTACCCATCCATCATAGTTTGTCAGAGCAGATACAAAGTTTATTTTCTTCTTTCTCGCATAAGTTGCAAGCACCGGTATATCGTGCTGTTCTACAGCACCTATGATGAGGTCTGTAGAATCCAGTTTTCGGTTATTTATAAGCATCTCAGGCGACTCTGAAAACGAACCTGCATCATGTATGTGTATATCCAGTTTTGCACCTCTCTTCCTTAGGCTATCAGCAGCCATTTTCAGCCCCTGATAGAATGCTAGACCCGGAGCAGCCTTGTCAGGTACTTTCTCTTTAAATGTTACTGACTCACCCCTTACCAGTTCATCCAGATACAAGGGCACGATGACACTAATCCTGTAGCGCTTTTTCTTCTTTGTGTCCGGATAATAGATTTCTTGTTTGCGCCTGCCTCCCAGCGGTTTTGGCTGAACTGCATTTTGGCTAACTGTTACAGACTTTCCCGTATCATTTTCGCTATTTTGCTTCTTTTTCCGTTTTTTCTTTTTTCCTTCTTCCTTCTCCGATTCTTCCTTTTCCGGTTTATTATGTTCTCCCTGTATACCGTTATCTGCATTCATTCCTGCTTTTGCGGCCTCCTTTAGTTCTTTTCTTTTCTTAGACCGTTGCGCATGTGCGGTTGCACCTACGCCTATCATCAAGGCTATAAGCACTATGAACCCAAAATATACCTTGTATCTTACTTTCATTACCCCTACAATTGTGCAGCAATACTATACCCGCATAGTATTTTTTGAGCGTCCGCAAAAGTATGTATTAATTTGGTGTGGTGATAGCCACCTGTCCCTTTTCCGCGTTCGGTTTTAGATACCAGCTGTAGATAACCGCGCAAAAATAATTGGCTAATTCAGTGGAATTCCCATCCAGGTATACTTTCTGAACATAGTTTTCCTGCCCAGCTTACTTTTCCCGAAATACTCTACCAAAAACTCTTTCTGATCATCCAGCACTTTTCTGGCTTCATCTATCGAGCGCTGCACCGACTGCATCATAGCATCTATCTTATCATATCCGCCCTTTATACTCCTGAGGCCGTTCTCAGCCCGGCTTATCCTATTTTCGGCAGAATCTATCATGCCCTGAATAGCAGGGTCTGATTTCATGGGACTGAATTGTTTGTTGCGGTAATTAATAAACACATTCAGCGCACTCACACCCTCGTTAAAATCATCTACAGCTACATTATACCTATCTACTATCCGGTTCTGCTTGTGCACTTCTTCATTGCGGTAGTATACATCTATATTGCTTTTCAGATTAGCCAATCTGTCGTGCACCGGCATATTGCTTACTCCATTTTGCTCCAGCCGGCGTGCTTCCGCTTCCCATTGCTGCAATTCTGTTAGCCCCTGATATACATTTATCGTATCCGGATAACTGAAGTATGGTTTCCCTTTATTTAGCTGCGTCTTTTTATCGGTATACTCTTTATTGCTAACCGGGTAGTAGCTCAGTTGCCAAACCGGATCAAACGGCATGTGCGTTTTGATGAGCATCTGCGGGTCTGCCTCATAAAACTCGTTATTGATTTTCGGCGTGAATTTATTATTCATTATATACCCCGAACCCCATGTAGGGTCAAATAGCCTCCATTTGCCATCTACCTGCACACCACACCACCCATGCCGCAAAAAATCGGAGAACCCTTCCTGCCGTGTATAACCCACAATAATCTCTGAATTCAACCCGCATTTCCTGCAAATGTCATTAAACACCGCTGCATAGTTTTCGCAAATGCCCCTGCGGGTCTTTAAAGCTTTTTTTATTTTATCCTCTCTTGTTTCATTGTTATTTACAGCAAACATATTCTCCAAATCATACTCCAGATTTGCCGCAACCCATATAAATATCCCACGCACTTTTTCCTCTTCTGTTTTGAACTGCTCATTGATATAGCCAGCTATATCCCGGGTAGTCTTCGTTTGCGACACAGGAATTTGCAGCGCTTTTTTGTCTATAGCAGCGTATTCGTCTCCGTCTTTCTGAGCTATAGCATAATATGCTACAAAGGCTAAAAGCAACGACAGAATAATTCTTTTCATTCTTCAAAAATAAGGAAGTAGTGTATCTGTATAAAATGGATTCCTTTATTTAACTATAGACGCATACAACCTGTTAATTTGTCGTTATAATACGTCTGTATTTATCTACCTAACTTTTACATTTGTTTGTAAACAATCAGTCAATGGAAACATACCAAATCAACAACGACATAGAGGTATATTGCCTCACAGCTACATCCTTCCCGCATGGGCTGCCGGAGATATATGGTAAACTGCACGCAGAGTACCCTCCCGAGGACGGAAGAACCTACTTTGGTATTTCTTACCACGATGGAAAAGGCTCAATTGTGTATAAAGCTGCGGTGCACCTCAATGATACCGATAGCAAACCTACTGACGAATACGAGCAGTTTGCTATAAAGGAAGGAACCTACCTGAGTGAGGTAATACACAACTATATGGACAATACACCGGCTATAGGCATGCTGTTTCAGCAAATGATAAAAGACAGCCGCATCGACCCCTCCGGCTATTGCCTGGAAATGTACCTGAGCCCTACCAACGTGCAGTGCATGGTGAGGCTGTCATGAAAAATTAGATATCGGAATCAATATATTTATGATATCGCCTTACTCCCACTCTATTGTAGCCGGGGGCTTACTGCTTATATCATATACCACACGGTTGATACCCTTTACACGATTGATGATATCGTTTGAGATGCGAGCCAGCAAATCATAAGGCAAGTGCGCCCAGTCTGCCGTCATACCGTCTACCGATGTTACCGCACGTAATGCACAAGTGAACTCGTAAGTGCGTTCATCGCCCATTACACCTACACTCTGCACAGGCAGCAGTATAGCGCCCGCCTGCCACACCTCTTTATACATGCCGCTATCGCGCAGATGCTGTATGTATATGGCATCAGCCTCCTGCAGCATCTTCACCTTCTCTTCAGATACTGCTCCCAATATACGTATGCCCAAACCGGGACCCGGGAAAGGATGGCGACCAATAAAGATGTCGTCAATACCCAGCTCCCTGCCCACTTTGCGCACCTCATCTTTGAATAGTGCACGTAGTGGCTCTATAAGCGACAGCTTCATTATCTCCGGCAAGCCCCCCACATTGTGGTGCGACTTGATAGTAGCAGATGGCCCATGAATAGACATGGATTCAATTACATCGGGGTATATTGTACCCTGCCCCAGAAAGCTAACATCAGTCAGCAACTGAGCCTCCTCGTTAAACACATCTATGAAGCCCTTGCCTATTATTTTTCTTTTCTTTTCAGGGTCAGACTCACCGCTGAGTGCATCATAAAAGCGCTGCTTCGCATCTATTCCCTTTGTGTTCAGCCCAAGGTGTTTATACCCCTCCAGCACCTGCTCGAATTCGCCCTTGCGTAGCAACCCATTGTCTACAAATATGCAGTAAAGATTGTCGCCTATGGCACGGTGTATCAGCGTAGCAGCTACTGTTGAGTCTACACCACCACTCAGCGCCATTACTACCTTTTTATCACCAGCCTGCTGCTTGATGTGTGCTACTGTCTCGTGTATAAAGGCTGCCGGTGTCCAGTCTTGGTGTGCACCACAAATGTCTACTACAAAGTTTTTGAGTAGCTGCCCGCCATCGGTGCTATGTGTTACCTCGGGATGAAACTGTATCGCATACACAGGATTTGGTGCATAAGCTGCACTCGCCTTGAAGGCGGCTACAGGTATGCTCTCGCTACGCGCAATAATCTCAAAACCTTCCGGCAGTTTTTTTATAGAATCGCTGTGGCTCATCCATACCTGCGAGCCCGATGCGATTGTGGCAAAAATAGGGTCGTGAGCTACGTCCTGCAGATGCGCCCTGCCATATTCCCGGTGAGTAGATTTGCCTACCTCACCTCCGCTTTGTTTTGCCAGCAACTGTGCACCGTAGCATACCGCCAGCAATGGCAGCCTGGCAGCCATTGCTGCAATGTCAGGGTTGGGCGCCTTAGGGTCATTAACTGAGAACGGACTGCCCGAAAGGATAATTCCCTTCATGGTGCTGTCGTATACTATAGGCTTGGTACAAGGCTGTATCTCGCAATACACATTAAGCTCACGCACCCTGCGGGCTATCAGTTGTGTAAACTGCGAGCCGAAATCAAGTATTAATATCTTATCGTTCATTCGGAAAAATTATATCCCTTATGCACCGCTTTATGAAGCAGTACTACTATTTATTTGTAATTCCGTTTCCGGGCAGCGTACTTCTACAAGCCACTATGCCTGTGCTGGTGGCACACCAAAATTGAATGGCATAGCAGGAGTCTCCTGATCTTTAATATTACCGTGCGCTGTTTCAAAACGCTTTACATTGTCTATCAGCGCACGCATCAGGCGCTTAGCATGCTGCGGAGTCATCACTATGCGCGATTTTACCTTAGCCTTTGGCACATTGGGCATTACGTTCACAAAGTCTATTACAAATTCAGCAAATGAATGGGTAATAATAGCCAAATTGGCATATTCTCCATCCGCCATTTCTTCTGTCAGTTCTATGTTCAATTGTTGCTCAGGTGTAGGTACTAATTGGTCTGCCATGTTATATATTTTTATAATTAAAAACGATTAATTCAGGCAGCGAAATTAGGTTAATTTGCTGGATTTGGGATAGAAACCAAGTATAAAAATCAAGCGGACCTAATTTATAGTTACAATCATTGCCATATACTGCACTACTCACACTACAGTTATCAAGCAACAGGTACTTCCAATCAGGCAACACCCTACCTCAATGCTATTTCTACCCTTTTATTCTATCTTTACACCCTATGCCACGTTACATAATCGCTGCATTTTTAATTTTATCTTTTGCATCCTGCCGCCCGGAGGTATACACCCCCAAACCTGCAGGATACTTCCGTGTAGATACGCCTGCCACACACCGCTACAAAGAATTTTTCTATCCCGGCTATCCCTATACATTTGAATACCCAGCTAACGGAATTGTTTCCAGAGATACTATTTTTGGCAAACACCAGCAGGATAACAGATACTGGATAAACATACAAGTACCCGGGCTCGAAGGCATCATCAATATCACTTACAAAGAAATAACCAAAGAACAACCACTACACAAACTTATGGAAGATGCCTGGGGTTTATCTTACTTCCATCACGAGAAGGCTGAATTTATTAATGAGCAGGCTTTCACTAACCCTTTTGGCGTAGAAGGCATGCTATATACAATCGGTGGCAATTCCGCTTCACGGTATCAGTTTGCCGCTTCCGACTCTGTTAAGCACTTTCTTAGAGGCGCACTCTACTTTGATGTTACACCCAATGCCGACTCTCTGAAACCCATTACAGACTTCATGCTACAGGATATTCAACACCTGCTGCTTACCCTGCAGTGGACGGAAACCGCAAACGGAATCAAAAACTAATTTGTTGGTTATAACACCTACAACTATCCTTATCGCTTACTTGCAAAGAAATCTTTCATTAGCCGGGCACAGTCGTCTGCAAGCACACCATGCTTCAGCTCTGCCTTAGGGTGAAATGGCCAATTCTCAGCAGTTGTTTTTTTATAACCGTTTTTCACATCGCTTGCCCCAAAAACTATTCGTCCTACCTTAGCCCAGTATAGTGCCCCACAGCACATTAGGCAAGGCTCTACAGTTACATAGAGCGTTGCATCTGGCAGGTATTTGCTACCCAGTCCGTTAAAGGCTGCAGTCAGCGCTATCATCTCGGCGTGTGCCGTACTATCATTAAGCCGCTCTACCTGATTGTGTCCGCGTGATATTATCTTATTATCCCACACTACAACTGCGCCTACCGGCACTTCATCTGCATCAAACGCCAGCTGTGCTTCCCGCAGTGCCTGCCGCATAAAGTATTCGTCGTCGAACTTAAGTATAGTCTCCATCATAAGTGTTTCGGCACGAAAAATACAAAGATTCCGTCATCATCCGCCCTTCTGTGACAGCCCACACTCCAAAACCAAATAAACTAATAAAACCTACCCCAACATCAGCTACAATCACTATTCTCATTAAATTGCGCTATGCTTTTAAAAAAAACAATACTATTACTCTTTATACTGGCTTCAGCCTTCACACATACCCATGCACAAAACCCAGACTTTTGCGACGGTGTATTCGCCGTAATGAACGATGCACCCAATGGCTTCAAAAACATTAAAGGGCGAATGCTGGAATCAAACATGAACGCTACCATGTGGAAAAGCACAGTACAGATTCCAGGCACTGTTGGCTACAGAATAGTACAGTCTATGGGCTTGTTTTATGAAGCCGGACTGCTACAAACCACCTCAAAAGACGACTTGCGACCGACATACGAAAAATACAAAAAACTTCTCAACGATTGCCTGTCACCTTCGGGGTATAAACTGTCTACTCAGGATAATTTTACCGCAGGTATCAGTGACTTTAAAAAATTGGTCTTTATCAAGGAAATTAGTGAAACTACTACCACCGCCGATCTTCCCTCGCATGTCACTATGGAGGTAACTTATAGCAGCCAGGTAGGAAAGTTTACAATTGTTCTCTTCATCTTTCAGCATTGATAATTTTATGAACAGCAAACAGGATTACATAGCCGGAAACCGCCTGCTATGGGACAAAAAAACAGCAGCACATACTGTTTCCGACTTTTACAACATGGATGCGTTTCTTAACGGTACGTCTACACTTAATGATATTGAACTTCAGTTGCTGGGCGATGTAAGCGGCAAAAGCATACTTCATCTGCAATGCCACTTCGGGCAAGACAGCCTTTCACTGGCACGCATGGGCGCAAAAGTAACCGGGGTAGACCTTTCGGGTGCGGCAATAGATAAAGCCCGTGAACTAAGTGAATCACTGAAACTGGATGCAACCTTTATCTGTGCTAATATCTACGACCTTCCGGGCATTCTCCATCAGCAATTCGACATAGTATTTTCTTCTTACGGCACTATAGTCTGGTTGCCTGATATGGCCGCATGGGCACGACTGATAGGAAACTTGCTGAAACCCGGCGGCAGTTTTGTGTTTGCCGAAACGCATCCGCTGGCGCTTATGTACGACGACGATTTTACCGGTGTGAAATACTCTTACTTCAACACTGGAATGATAGAAGAAGTGGAACAAGGCACTTATGCCGACCGCGCGGCAGATATCAACCTTCCCTCTTACACCTGGAACCATAGCCTGGCCGATGTGCTGCAATCACTGATACAAGCCGAACTCACACTCACTCATTTTCAGGAGTACGACTATGTACCTTACAACTGTTTTAGTAATATGACAGAAGTAGCACCCGGCAAATATCAGGTAAACGGCATGGAAGGTAAAGCGCCGCTGGTCTATGCATTAAAAGCTGTAAAATAATAGTGATATTCTAATAATCCCCAGCAAAACGCTAACATACAAAAAGCCCGGAAGACACTACTTCCGGGCTTTCGCTTTGCTAAACTCTATTCACTTCAGTAAGTTCCGATTAGCATTTCAGAACCATAAGGGGGTATACATTCATGAAGAAATAGCAAAAAATTATTTAGTAGTAGGTGCAGGAGCAGCAGGAGCGGCTGTTTCTATTTTATTGTCATCTCCACTCTTTCTGTGCTTGTTCCTTCTGTTGATAGGTACAAAACCACCTACAAAGAAGTTAACACCATATGCCTTATCGCTTACAAAAAGTAGCATATCGTCGCTACCAAAGTACAAACCACCCAAACGAATACCTACACCGGCTTTCACACCTTTAGTCATTGCGCTATAAGTAAGTGGCATGGCGAAGCTGAATATTTTTGTGTCAAATCTTGGAGTAATAGTCAACTGTCCATAGTAAGAATTACCAAATTTGCCACGGTTAGCCACGTTCTTGATCCAGGTACCGTTTACATAAAAGTGGCCTTTTATATAGTAGTCTACACCCAGTACCATTGCAGTTGGGATTCCCACTTTGGCAGACTGCTTGCCTGTGTCAAGGAAGAAACCACGGCTGTTCATATAGTCCTGCAGACTGCTGTAGTTCAGTATGTTTTGAGCCAGATCACCGGCACTCATAGTTCCGTTTCCGGTAGCCCTGAGCCCTACTGCATTGTTATACTTTATTTTACCAAGATCAGTAATAGCCAGCGAGCCACGTACACGGTATTTGTTAGACCCATGATTCGTTGCATCAAAATCATCAGGACGGTATTCATACACCGCACCTATGTCTGCACGGAAACCACCGCCACCGCTGCCTCCGCCTTTTCCAAACAAACTTATATCACCCAGACCGCTACCCAGCTGCCCAGCACTATCCAGCACACTACTTGCAAACTGGATATCTGTATTATTTGCCACCAGTGAGTCTCCGCCATAAAACTGCGCGTTCAGATTGGTGCCGTTAACACTCAAAAAACCAATTCCGTTCATTCTGCCAAGTGTAATCCCAGCTTTTACAAAGTGTTTTCCTTTTTCATACACTACCCTACCATAAGACAGGTTGATCTCGCTCCACATCTGAGCAGTCCAGTTAAATTTCGAGGAAGAAAAGTTATAACCTGTAGCTGCAGAAGTAGCTGGGTCCATCAGACTCTGAAACAACGTTTTATCAAAATTATTGAACTGATTAAATCCACGTACACGCATGGTAAGTGCCACAGCATTTTTGTGGTCTATTGTATACATAGCACCAGGAAGGCGAATCTCAGCCACCGGCATCATAATATTAAACTTATTATTGTTGGAGAAAGTCAGCAAACCGCCGCCGCCCAGTCCACCATCAGTACCGCCGGTAGCCTTAGATAAGTTTACTGATGCCAGATTATTATCTATACCGAAATTAAGCCCGGCAAGGTCCAGTACAAATCTTGCACGGTTATCTGCGAGATTTGCCGGGTTCAAAGCCAAACTGGTTGTACCGCTCCAGTTACCCGTCGCAATACCCATTAATCTTTGTGCATTTGCTGATACTGCCACAGCTGCGCACATTGTTGTTGTTAATAGTAGCTTTTTCATACGCGTGTTGTTTTATTGTGTTTTGTGAATGTAAATTTACTCTTTTGTTAATACGTTTTCCAATTTCTTTTATAATGTACGCTTTCCTTCCCACGTTCCGTTCTCCGGCTTAGAAGTGTTGCTCCAGGTACCATTTATGATATTGTCACCCGAAAGTGTAGACGTGCCTGAAACATCGGTACCGTTTCCAAATTTGAGTGTATTGTCCTCAAATGTACCTTCTAACGGGTTCGTTGAACTCGCACCATCTTCTTTACTGCGGGCATACCACCTCTTCAGGCTGGTAACTAGTGTCAGGTTAAAGGTGCCGTTTTTGCCGGTAGTTAAGTTTTTATAAGTACCCTCAAAGCATTTAATCAAATTTGTAGAGGTCTCTTTAGATAAAGTAAGAGAAGCATTAGGATGACCGGGAATACTCATTGCAATTACAGTTGGGTTTGCTCCGGTTGCATCTACTGAGAACGTAATACTCACAGGCTGACCGTTCATAGTACCGGTAAAAGCCGATACATATGATGCACCAGCTACCCACTTCACAGTAGCAGTCAGCACTACAGCCACACCATCCAGCGTCATGTACGCCTTGATGGTTGAGTCATTATTCTGAATATCAAACTTAATAGTGCCTGAAGAACCAACAATTATTCCTTTATAGATACCCTTTGAAACACCGTCATTCGCTGCCTTAGCCTCTGGGGTGGTGGTACAGGCAGTACATGCATAAGAGGGCGCAACAGGTGTTACAGGCTCACCTTTTTCCTCTTTCTTACATCCAATAGAAGAAAGAAAGACAACAATTATTGATAATAAAGTAGTGAATAATAGTGCTTTTTTCATGTTTTGTTTTTTTAAAAAATTTAACAATTTCTATAGCACAAACATATGAACAGGAAAACCCTGTGTCAATACTACTTTTGTAGTATTTTTTTACGAAATGACAGTTTTTATAACACCTTAATTACAGTATAAGAACAATATACAAGCTATATTTGCCTGCCAAACAGGAATTATTATGACATGGACTACGCTAAGTACCGAAGGACAATTGGAGGAATTGAAGGAGATAAGCACAAAGCAACCTGTCATCCTATTCAAGCACAGTACCCGCTGCTCTATAAGTAGCATGGCAAAAAACAGGGTGGAAAAAATACCAAATGATACACCTGCTCTATTTTATTACCTTGATTTACTCAACTTTAGAGGTTTATCTAACAAAATAGCAGAAGAATATAGCCTCCCTCACGAGTCGCCACAGGTGTTGCTCATTGTAAATGGTGAATGTGTGTATGAAGAAAGCCACAATGGCATCAACGCACAGGATATGGAAAGCGAAATAAACGATTGGCAAAACAAACTATCAGCCAAAACAAATTAATAGCAACCTAAACAGCTAACCGCTAACTATATTTCCTTTCCTTTCCATCTGCCACTTCTCAGATACCAGGTAGCGGCAATAAGCAATGAAGACCAATACACAAACTCTGAACCCCAGCAAATGTATAATGGGCTGCGCCATTTGTATATAACAAAATAACAATACACCAGATACATTCCCACGCAGGTCACCTCCATAGTCAGGTTCACAAGCGTATTTCCGGTACCTACTACTCCGTTAAAAACTACAGTTGATAACGACATCACAATTGTAGCTACAATGATCACCCGCAGGCTTGGAAGCGAGAAAAGTATGAGGGAGGTGTCTTTGGTATACACCCACAGAAACTGCTGTGCAAACAACAACATGAGCACACATAACACGACCGCATACAGCAGACTTAGCTTGCATATCTTCCACACTATCCGCATCACCTCTGCCTGTCGCTTCTGCCCTATCAGATTACTCACCATGGTATTGCAGGTAGTAGCCAGTGCCCACGTACCCACACTTACTATCCCAAATATGTTGCGCAACACCTGCGATGCAGCAAGCGATTGCCCACCCAGATGCTCTATAAAAAAGAAAAAAACCAGCCACCCGCCTATGCTGAACATAAATTGCACAATAAGCGGTGCAGCCACAGACAAAGACCGCTGCGAAAGACCAATATCGAAATGCCGAAATCGTAACAATGGATAATCTACATGTAACCGGTGATAAAAAAACAAACCCACCATCACCAGACAACCGGTAATTTCTGCCAATACTGATGCGAGTGCAGCACCATTAAAGCCCATTGCTGGCAGCCCCAGCTTACCGAAAATCAACCCATAATCCAGCAGCACATTCACAATAGTGGCAGCAATAGATCCATATATGAGCATTCGTGACCGGCTGATGGATATAAAAAAGGAACTGAGTAACTGCGTAATAATAAGAAATGGCAAACCCCATACCCTCAGGTAAATAAAATTTATGCTCAGTGCGAAATTGTTATCATCCTGTAGACTAAACCCGAATAACAGTGGGACAAGCCATAAAGTGATCATCATCAATCCCAATGAAAACAAAACCGATAACATAACACCGTTAGACAACAACTGAGCCAACCCCTGCTTATCACCGGCACCTGCCCTTCTTGCCATTTGCACCTGTATACCACTGGCAAGACCATAACCTATCATACACAATATAAGATAGAATACACCCGTAATCCCGTTCACACCAAGCTCCCGTTCACCTAATTGTCCAACAAAAATTGTATTGGTAAAAAAACTCAACTGAGGGATGAGTATTGCCAGAGATATGGGTGCTGCCAGTTTTATTATCTGCCTGTTGGTGGCTGCTACGCCTAAATTGTTCATGATACTACATTAATGCCAATACGCTATGGCCATCTTATATTTTTTTGCAATTTTAAAATTCTTGCAAATGTAGTGCAATAGGTCGCAACAGCTAAATAATATCAAGACTATCTCTTTTTTAACCACGAATCCTAAGTGAAAACCTTTGGTACACATTCTGTATTTTCTATTAACAACTTAGTAGCAATAAAAGTATACCTGCTAAGACAAAATAAGTAACTTTACAAAAAAAATAATAACGTTATGAAAAAAATCTTATTTCTTCTGGTAGCAGTAGTTACTTTCAGCACTGCTGCTATGGCACAGGGCACAGCCACCAAATCATCTAAAGCTAAAGTAACTCAAAACGAAGCTACCACTGTAACACAGAAACCTGCAGGTGCGGAATCAGCCAGACTTAAAAAAGACGGCACGCCAGACAAACGCTTCAAGGAAAACAAAAACACACCTGAAGCTCCCGCAGGCCCAACCAAAAAAGACGGCACGCCCGACAAAAGGTATAAAGCAAACAAAGATGCAGCAGCAACACCTGCACAGAAATAACTAGCAGATATTTACGGAAAAACAACTGGTCTTAGCAGAACAATACCAGTTGTTTTTTTAATTAGAACAACCTAAACATTGGCATAACTTTTATATCATACGTTTTCTTTTAGGCTATCAGAAAGTAAATAAAATACTTTTCTAATTACACCATCACCCTAAGCATTTTAGGTATTACATTAGAAACCCAACAAATCCCGATTTTCAATGCGCTCAATCTTTACTCTTATTCTATTATCAACACTTCTTTACGCCTGTGGAGGCGACAGGAATAAATGGGATACGCACTCAATACCTGAAGGCGGATTTACCATAGCTATGCCTTCGCCAATAAGCAAATCAGAAAAGAAAGAAGTAACTCCATTCGGAACCCAAATTCGCCATTTTGTAAGGTGGAAACCCTCGAATTTTGCAATTGACAAAGTGAAGCTTTATGAAGTGAGCTATACTGATTGTCCTGCTTCAGTCATGGCAGATAGTCTGTTGCTGCAATCTATGCTAGATAGCGCTGTAGATATGCGCATAAAGGACTTTAGTGAAGTGGAGGTACTAGAATCGCAAGCTATTGAATTGAATGGATACCCCGGCAGAGCTTTCTTTTATGATGCCCCCAAAGGCAACACACTGGTTTCTGTAAAAATTTGTATTGCCGGAGGCAAACTTTATGACCTCGTAGTTATCGTAAAGAAAAACTACTCAACAAATGAAGAAACAGCAAACTTCTTCAATTCGTTTAAGCTTGTAGAATAGTTGTCAAAATCAACTCCTGCTATCAAATTCTATTGCCCGGTTTCAACTTTGGTTAACCTCTTATCACTCTGAATCCCTTTTATTACTATGCGCAATGTTATTTAATACACTGCAGTTTGCATACTTCTTTGCGGTAATACTGGTCCTATACTGGGCGGTGTGGAAGTGGCGTAATATTCAGAATCTGGTACTACTGGCAGCCAATTTCTACTTTTACAACAAACTCCACTACACTTTTCCGCTTTACCTGATCGGTATGATAACGACCGGCTATTGTTTTGCTACTTTTATCAATTCACAGAATAACCCGGCACGCCGAAAGGCGATACTTGTGGCAGGAATATGCATTCTTGGTTTTGGGCTTACCTACATCAAATACAGTGGTTTGATATTGGGCAGTATAACCGGTATGGCCCAATGGCAGGCCAGTGCGCTGGGCATTCTGGTACCACTGGGTATCAGTTATTACACCTTTGCATCTATAGGATACATTACAGATGTATACCGTCGAAAAACACCTCTGGAAAAGAACTTCATCACCTATGCGAGCTATATCAGCTTCTTTCCACATCTGCTGTCCGGACCTATACCTTCCTCTGTCAATATCCTGCCTCAATTCAGCAAAGCCAACTTCCCTACACTTGCCCAGATAGAACACTCAGTGGGTGAAATATTATGGGGACTTTTCAAAAAAATGGTCATTGCCGCTCATGTCGAGAAAGTTGTCGGCTATTGTTATGCATCTTACGAAGACCAAAACGGAAGCACCCTTTTCCTCGGCATCCTGCTGTTCAACCTTTACCTCTATGCCGACTTCTCCGCCTATTCCGACATTGCCCGTGGCGTAGGGCGGCTACTGGGAATAGAACTTGCTCAAAACTTCAAAATGCCCTTTTTTAGCCGAAATCCTGGTGAATTCTGGCGCCGTTGGCATACATCGCTACGAAGGTGGATGCTCGATTACTTATACATACCTCTGGGAGGTAACAAAGGGTCTACAGCTATGTATATCTTCTCTTTGTTGTTCATTTTTACATTCAGCGGTCTTTGGCATGGCGCCAACATGACCTTTATATGCTGGGGCCTGCTGAACGGTCTATACTTCATACCCTATATACTTACAGGTACCCTCACCCGGTATAAAGATGTAGTAGCAAAAGGCAGGCTATTTCCATCACTAAAGGAGCTGTTACAAATGTCGCTTACTTTCTTCCTAATGACCCTTACACGCATCTTCTTCAGGGCTCCCAATATGACCGTGGCAAAGGGCATAGCGATGCGCATCTTTTCGTCAAGCATCATTGCAGCACCCATCGCCCTGGTGGTAAAAAGCGTAGCGATCTGCATACCAATGATCGCCTTTGAATGGATACAAAGAGAAAAGCTATTTGTACTTCAGATAAGCCGTAAACATATGGCTGTGAGAATTGCGGGTTATATTGTTGTAGTCATTTTGATATATTTGCTCCACAAAAAACAAAACATGAGCGAGTATTATTATTTTAAATTCTAGCTTTATAACTATTTAAAACTAACACAATGAAAAAGTATTTTTTGACTCCCCTCGTTGCCATTGCATTACTTTCTACCGGGTGCAGCAGTGAAGAAGTAACAGACAAAGTCCAGCAAAAGAAGCTTAGCGAAGAACTGGCAGTCAGCAAAAAAAATGCCGCCGAAGTAGAAAAGCTCAATGAATTATACAAGGAAACACCCGACGAGCGTATACTGGAAAACAATGGTGCCAACAGCCCATTGTACCGCGAATTGAAAGAAAGATATAAAACACACCTGTTAAAACTAAAACAGCAAGTAGAAGCAACGGGTGCTAAGTTTGTAGTGGTCATTATTTCGCCCGAAGTAGGAGCAAACATATCGCTACTTACTCGCTATGGCCACCCATACATCAAAACCGCATGCAATGAAATAGGTGCAGAAGTCTACGACCTAAGCCCTGTTATTGCCGCCCAGAAACCGGAAAAAATTACACAGGTGCCACGAGACGGCCATTGGTCTAAAGATGGTGCAATATTCCTTGCAAACCAACTGGAGCCCATCATCAAAAAATATATTAGCCACAAAAGCACCGTTACCTATACCAGTGCCGAACGCCCGGAGACATTTGGCGACCTCGCTCCAAACACAGAGGAAATTCTGGATGGTGGTAAAGACCTGCCCTATAAAGTAGTAGCTAACGCTCAAGGGTTACGCATGGACCATGACCTGAAATTCCCAAAAACAAAACAGCATATCCTCTTTCTCGGTGGCTCACAATTCTACTCACCTTTCCTCGACAATGAGTTTATTTCCACATCAGTGCTCGCAAAACGGTATCCGGATATAGAAATGATCAACGCCGGCATGTGGGCAGGATGCACGGATGATTTCATTTCACTTTGGGAAGAAAAAGCAAAATATTCTGAGCCCGATGTTGTACTCCTGCAAACAAACGGAACCGACATCACCGACCTTTTCTTCACCAATCGCAACCATCTTTCCCGCTCGAAAAAACCTTACTTACCCTCTCCCATCGAAGAAAAATACTTCATGGAAACTTATAGAAAATAGCTTTGACCATCCGGAAAGCGGAAATCAGATCTTTACACCGCTTTTACCACCGTCCATTTTTATCACCTGTCCGGCCATAAGGTCAGCAGCATCACTCAGGAGATAGCAAGCCATAGCAGCAATGTGGCTGCTGTCTCCATTTATTTTCAGCGAATGACGCTCGACTGCCGACAATCGCTTTGCTTCAGTGTCCAGCAAGCGGGCTGCCATGGGCGTATCAGTAAGTGTAGGCGCTATACAATTTACCCTTATAACCGGCGCCCATTCAGCCGCCAGCGAACGCGTAAGCCCTTCTACCGCCCCTTTCGCCGCAGCTACAGATGCATGATAGAGCCATACCTGTCTGTGCAGCCACAGTACTAAACAACACAACCGATGCACTTTCTGAACCCTGAAGACGTGGTAAATAATGTTGTAACACCCTCACAGCCTCCATCACGCTTATTTTCATGTCTCTTTATTACTTCATCCCCTTTCAGACTCCTGAAAGGCTTTAATGTGATGCTGCCCGGACAATATACTATTCAATCTATTTGTTCTTCTATTACATGAAGTGCAGCTGTTAAAACGTCTGCTGTAAAATGCTCAGAAACATACGCTGCTACTGTTCGGCTTATACCTTGCACCTTTGTCCAATAGCTGTTTTGATATTTTATTGCCTATCCCCTTCGATGCTCCTACTACCAGTATCGTTTTGTCCATATTAGATATCTTTCTACTTATTCCAGACAATTCCGAAAACTTTTCTGTTTATAGATTTATACAAATCTATAAACAATATTCAGTTTCATAAAATCAGTCTTTCATATCACAGCATTTTCACAAAAACAACCACGTCTATTGCCTCCAACACCTAATAATCAATACGCGCATAGCCAAATACTATATCAGCGCAAATGCATTGCCAGTGCATCTATCAGAATGTAGCCGCAGAAAAACAGCCTCTTGAAATAAACCGAAAACGTTTTGTTTAACATTTTAATTCTTTTGTTAAACAAAAAATGCATAGTTTTGTATAAGATTCGGTTAGATACCCGTCCATAAAACGTTTTTAAAGACAAAAAATCATCTTGAAAACAACACAGAAAATATCACTATTAAGCACACTATCTACACAAGAGATAGGTGACGATCACATGTTTACAGGCATGGAAACCCCATTGCGTCACGATGCTTTTGAAGCAAGCAATGATGAGAAGATTAAAAGCATCGAATACCATTTCCGCGAGATAATGGAAACACTTGGTCTTGACCTCACTGACGAGAGCCTCACCGGCACTCCGCTCAGAGTAGCAAAGATGTATGTGGAAGAGGTATTCTCTGGCCTTGACCCAAGAAACAAACCAAAAATTGCACTGTTTGATAACAAGTACAAGTACAAACAAATGCTGGTAGAAAAAGACATTACCCTCTTCAGCAATTGCGAACATCATTTTGTGCCCATCTATGGCAAGGCGCATATAGCATATATATCGTCAGGCAAAGTAATAGGGCTATCCAAACTAAACCGCATAGTACAATATTACTCGCAAAGACCGCAGGTACAGGAGCGGCTTACTGGCCAGATAGCCATAGAATTGCAACAAATATTAGATACCGAAGATGTGGCAGTAATCATTGATGCAAAACACATGTGCGTATCTTCCAGAGGTATCAAAGATGTTGCATCTGCTACTATTACATCGTTTTATGGTGGTAGGTTTTCGCAAGACAAAACAAGAGTGGAATTTCTTGATTATCTGAACTTAAAATAGATCGGGCAAACAAAGGGAAATGAGCGAAAGGTGAATAGGTGAAATAAAGATGAGTGGAGACAATGTATCGCGTGCAATCAAATAGAAATGAGTGGTGTAAGGGTTAGTGGTGCGCGAGTGAGAGATGAGTAGTGTGCGAGTGAGTTAGTGAAGTGCGAGTGAGTGGTTAGTGAAGTGAGAGTGAGTGGTGAGTGAAGTGAGAGTGAGTGGTGAGTGAAGTGAGAGTGAGTGGCGAGTGATGTGCGAGAGAGTGATGAGCGAGAGAGTGGTGAGTGATGTGCGGGTGAGTGGTCAATGAGAAATGTGCGAGTGAGTATGTGGCAGAAGGATGAGTGGTGAAAAAGTGTGAGGGGCTGAGTATGTGGTGAGTGAGCAAAGGCTTCCGAAATGGAAGCCTTTGCATTTTCACATTGTATTACTATACCTGCTTATTAGCACATTTCTACATTAACTCAACCCTTCTATCTCACCATTTACCAGTTTTATATGCATTGCCTGAGGGTCTTTAGGCAAACCCGGCATACGCATTATTTCTCCGGCTACAGCTACTATAAAACCTGCTCCTGCATTGATTACCAGATCACGCACATTGATAGTAAACCCTTCAGGAGCACATATCTTCTTCTCATCGTCTGAAAACGAATACTGCGTCTTGGCTATACAAATAGGCAGGTTTCCCCATCCATTAGCCTCAAAAGACTTAAGCTTTCCAACCGCAGGACCACTGAAAGTTACATTACCTGCACGGTATATCTTGGTAGCTATCTTTTCTATTTTAGTCTTTATACTATCCGTAAGATCATAAGTGAATATCAGGTCTTTAGATGGGTTGCTTTCTATAGCCTCTACCACCTTACGAGCCAGATCTGCTGCACCTTCTCCACCCTTCACAAAACCATTATTGATAGCAAATACTACCCCTTCTGCAGCACAATATTCTGCAAGGAAGTTTACCTCCTCATCTGTATCATGCTTAAATCTGTTGAATGATACGACTACACTCTGCCCGAAGCCTTTCATGTTCTGTATATGCCTTTGCAGGTTAGGTGCGCCTGCTTTCAGTGCATCCATGTTTGGCTTGGTTATATCGGCAGCTATTACACCACCATGCAGTTTCAGCGCAGCAGTAGTAGCCACTATCACTGTTGCTTTTGGCCGCAGACCAGACATGCGGCATTTTATATCCAAAAACTTCTCCGCACCCAGATCACTGCCAAAACCAGATTCTGTAACCACATAATCGGTGCAGCTTAGTGCCATCTTGGTAGCCAGTATTGAGTTGCAACCATGAGCTATGTTAGCAAACGGACCACCATGCACAAATGCAGTAGTGTTCTCAGTAGTCTGCACCAGATTGGGCAGTATAGCATCACGCAGCAATACAGTTATAGACTCTGCAATACCCAAGTCTTTTACTGTAAATGGGGTCTTATCTGTTCTGTAACCAAGCACTATACGCTCTATCCGCGCCTGCAGATCGTCTACACTTGTAGACAGGCAAAAGAGCGCCATAATCTCTGATGCAGGCGTGATATCAAATCCCATCTCGGTAGGGATACCATTGGCACTGCCGCCTAGTCCGCTTACCATATTGCGTAGTGATCGGTCATTCACATCCAGTACACGACGCCATACCACACGCTCCAGGGCTTTATCAGTATTGCGGTTTTGGTATTGGTAGTTGTCCAGCAGGGCAGCTATCATATTGTTGGCACAGGTTATCGCATGAAAATCGCCTGTAAAGTGCAGGTTAATGTCCTCCATAGGCAATACCTGTGAGTAGCCACCACCGGCTGCACCACCCTTCATACCGAAGCAGGGCCCCAGGCTAGGCTCGCGCAGCGCCACAGCAGCCTTCTTGCCTATATGATTGAGACCCAGCGACAGTGCTACACTGGTTACCGTCTTACCCACGCCTGCCTTGTTTGGTGTGATAGCAGTAATGAGTATCAGATTGCTGTTCTTTATCTTGTCTTCATTGATGTACGTAAGCGGCACCTTAGCCTTGTACTTACCATAAGGTATTATGTCATCTGCATTAATACCTACATTCTCAGCGATAGTGCTGATGTGTTTCAGTTTTGTAGACCTCGAAATTTCAATGTCTGATGGAAATGGTTTGGATGTAGTATCTGCCATAGCTTGGTAAATTTTAGATTTTGTTTTAGATGGTAAGATATATAATTTCAGCTAAAAATGCACAAAAGGTCATTTTATGAAGTGATAAATAGATTTTATGCCTCAATACGTTTGGCAAATTATTCGTAAATTAATTTATGAAGCATTATCAGTTTTCCGATCAGATAGAACAAGATAAAGAAACGGAAACTTCCATTGCCTATGCAACGACATTGCCGGGAGCACATACACAAGCGCAACGTCTGAATCAGCTACAAATGAATCTCAAAGAGGTTATGGAGCTTTACCTTGAAGAAATGAGTACCGAAGAGATTAGCGAATTACCATCAACTAACTAGCCATTAAACCATTACATATTCAATTATCCAACTGCTTTTATTCCTTACACCCCCTATCTTTGCTACATGTCCGTTTTCATAGCATCCATCAACTCAGGCAGCAATGGCAACTGCTATTATATAGGCAATGAAAACGAAGCGG
Source organism: Taibaiella sp. (assembly GCA_021740995.1). Classification (GTDB taxonomy): domain Bacteria; phylum Bacteroidota; class Bacteroidia; order Chitinophagales; family Chitinophagaceae; genus Nemorincola. Next base: position 4,311 of record JAIOYR010000036.1, on the reverse strand, counting down.
TACTAATAGACGCAGGCATATCTTGCCGCGAAACCGAGAAGCGCATGCGGCGCATGGGACTGAAGATGGACATGGTAAAAGCCATATTCATCTCGCACGAGCATACAGACCATATATATGGGGCAGAGGTGCTTGCTGGCAGGTATGAGCTGCCGGTATACATAACCCCTCCTACTCTGAAGGGTAGCCGCTCCAAGCCACCAGCACATCTTATCAGGCACTTTGCGGCACATGAGCCTGTAACTATTGGGCGAATTAAGATCACAGCATTCCCCAAACTGCACGATGCCGCCGACCCTCATTCTTTTGTTATAGACACCGGGGGTGTATGTACAGGAGTATTCACCGACATAGGTGCCCCATGTGAGCATGTAAGCCAATATTTCACCCGCTGCCATGCCATATTTCTTGAGGCAAACTATGATGAAACAATGCTGGAAAACGGCAGGTATGCCCCACACCTCAAGCAGCGTATTCGTAGTGACAAAGGGCACCTGTCAAATGACCAGGCCTTGCAACTGTTCATCACACATAAGCCCCCGTTTATGAGCCATGTGTTTTTATCGCACCTGTCTAAAGACAACAACAAACCCGAGATAGTACAGCAGCTCTTCTCGGCACATGCAGGCAAAACAATCATAACCGTAGCACCCCGCCATATAGAAACGCCGGTATACCGACTCGGCACACCAACACCCAATCCCACAGCACCTATCAGGTATGTACAGTCTTCACTGTTTTAATGATAAGACCACCAAAAACAGATAGGCTAAGCAGAGAAATGTAACTGATAATATGCGGCAATCAATTTTATCGTTGCACACACCAAATAGTAGTATTGTCAGGGTGATCCGCGCCGAACCGTGACATGCTCTGTTTATGTTTTTATGCTAAATTGGAATACAGTAATATCGATAGCTGTACATTATAAAAAGCAGGAAATCATTCTACAAATTGCAAACACTTCAAAGCACAAAAGCCTCAAACACAACAACAAGTTGCGCTTTAACCAATTACCTTATTACCCCTTAAACCTCTTACCCCTTTAACCTCAAGTTAATCTGCCTGATGAAACGGATACCTGTAGTTTTCTACCGGGACATGTGTTTCCTTTATGGTTCTGGCACTGAGCCAACGATATAGGTTTAGTATAGAGCCAGCCTTATCGTTGGTACCAGATGCTCTCGCACCACCAAATGGCTGCTGACCCACCACTGCCCCCGTAGGCTTATCATTTATGTAGAAGTTGCCCGCACTGTTTACCAGTGCCTTGGTCATGTATTCTATTGCATATCTGTCTTGTGCAAAAATAGCACCAGTCAGTGCATAGGGCGATGTGTTGTCGAGCACATCCAGCGCCTGCATCCACTGGTCAGCCTCGTAAGTATAGATAGTTAGCACCGGCCCAAAGATCTCTTCGCACATAGTTACATAACTCGGGTCTGTAGTCTCTATTACTGTAGGCTCTATAAACCAGCCCTTCTTTTTATCATAGCCACCACCGCACAGAATACGGGCATCACCATTGCTGCTCTTTACAATGTCTATATACTTCGTTATGCTGTTAAATGCTTTTTCATCTATCACCGCATTTACAAAGTTTTCAAAATTATCTACAGGTCCCATCTTCAGGGTAGCTACTTCTGCCACCAGTTTTTTCTTTATTTCTTCAGCCAGATTAGCAGGCAGGTAGGCACGCGATGCAGCCGAGCATTTCTGCCCCTGATACTCAAACGAGCCACGCAACAGCCCTGTTACTGCCGCATCCACATTAGCCGTAGGATGCACAAACACAAAGTCCTTACCACCAGTCTCGCCCACTATGCGGGGGTAAGACTTGTAGCGGGCTATATTGTCGCCTATGCTCTTCCACATATTTTGGAATACACCAGTAGAGCCGGTGAAATGCACTCCTGCAAAAGCCGGATGACGAAAACATATCTCGCCCACCACCGGACCGCTAGGGTATATCAGATTGATAACACCACCCGGCAACCCTGCTTCTATCAATATCTCCATAAATACGCTGGCAGAGTATATCTGTGTGTTGGCAGGTTTCCACACCACCACATTGCCACACATTGCAGCACTGGTGGGCAGGTTGCCGCCTATAGCCGTAAAGTTGAAAGGGGTTACAGCAAGTACAAAACCCTCCAGTGGGCGATACTCCATACTATTGTTCATACCCACCGGCGATATAGGCTGCTGCTTATATATTTGGGTCAGGAAGTACACATTAAATCGCAGAAAGTCTATCAGCTCACACGCACTATCTATCTCAGCCTGATAGGCGTTCTTGCTTTGCCCCAGCATAGTCGCCGCATTCATACGGAAGCGATACTTGGTAGCCAGCAGCTCTGCCGCCTTCATAAATATGGCTGCCCTATGCTCCCACGCCATGGCAGCCCAGCTATCTCTTGCAGCCAGTGCTGCATCTATTGCATCATGTACATGCTGCTCGTCTGACGCATGAAAATGCCCCAGCAGGTGCTTGGTTTCGTGTGGCGGACGAATTTCTTTTTTGTTGTCGCTCCTTACCTCCTCTCCGTCTATATACATAGGTATGTCGCGCATTTGGCTCTTCATCTCGGCAAGAGTTTTCTGTAGTGCCTTGCGCTCAGCGCTGCCGGGAGCATAGCCTAGTACGGTTTCATTCTTAGGTGCTGCAAAATCGAAATATGCGTTGTTCATTATAAATATCTTTAGTAGTTATTGTTATGATCGTGGAGTGCAAAGGTAATTATTTGTGCGGTAAGCGCATTACTGTATGATGCATATAATAGTGCATTATCTTATACCATTGAGCAACAGCAGCAGATCTTTGTCGCTTATGTCGCTTTGTTCAGATTTATCATAAATAGAAAGCAGATACACCTTTGCACCGGCTACATATACGTAAGTGATTATGCGTGCACCTCCCGATTTTCCCCGCCCTTTCGATGCTATAGCAAGGCGAATTTTGTAACAGTCATTACCAATAGGTGTACCAAGAAGTGGATCTTCCCTTAATGTACTAACCAGAGCAGCAAATTCTGCCCTGAGAGAAGGGAATTTTTTGAGGAGTCTTTTAATCTCTTTGTCAAACCTGCCGGATATTTCAATTCTATAACTCACTTAATAGCTGCTCTGCTGTTTTAAGTTTAATCTTACCCTGCTTTGCTAGGTTCACTTCATCTACAGCCTCCTTAAGCTCCGTTAAAAACTGTTCCTTTGTCGCCTTTTTTTGCGATTCCCTTATTTGCACAAAATCCAACTGCTTTATCAGTTTCATAAAAAATGAATAGTCCTTATCAGGCACAGACAACGTGATGTCTTTCATAAAAGCAGTATATTTTCTTTAGTACAAAGGTATGAAATGATATTGTTTTGCAAATCAGGAGATTCTTTGTTTATAATGGCTACGAGCATACACGAAAAATTTAATTACAGATACTAAATTATCGACAAGCGGAATAAATATTCCGACTACTTGACAGCAATATAAAATTTGAATGCAAAGAAACAACCTGCAAACGTTCTACCGTTGCATCCTCAAGAAATTCAATGCCATTGCCGGCAAGAGGTGAACACTGATATTTTTTTCTTCAATAATAAATTTTATTTTTACAATTATTACAAAAGAAAGCGAAGTTTAATAGTAAATACTTCTACAACAAATGCTTGATAGTTAATATTCACCATTTATAGTAATAAACATGAAAAAGCTCTTATTTTTTTTTATCTTATTAAGCCCGTATTTCACAATAGCTCAAATCATTACAACCATAGCAGGTAACAGTATACCAGGCTATAACGGCGATGGAGGACTCGCAACCGTTGCTAATATGCAAGCACCTTATCAAGCTGTTTCCGATGCAGTTGGTAATGTATATATCGCAGATACCTATAATAATGTTATAAGAAAAATAAGTGCAACAGGAATTATCAGTACGTTCGCAGGCACTGGAGCAAGTGGATATGGGGGTGACGGTGGCCCGGCTTCAGCAGCAAATTTCAACTATCCAATTAGTCTTACATTTGATGCTGCTGGAAATTTATATGTAGCAGATCATGGAAACTCTAGGATAAGAAAAATTAGCACTAGTGGTATAATTACAACTTTTGCGGGTAATGGTAGCGACAGTCATTCCGGTGATGGTGGCCCTGCAACAGCCGCTAGCTTTGGGTCGATATCTGCCATTTGCTTTGATGCTATTGGCAATATGATTATGTCAGAATATAACTGCTACATTAGGAAGATATCTTCCACTGGTATAATTACTACCATTGCAGGTACGGGGCCATTCGGGGGGTATAGTGGTGACGGTGGTC
>JAIOYR010000126.1 GCA_021740995.1 Taibaiella sp. | reverse complement strand
ACTTCCATTATTTCTACAGCACCCAGATCGACTACAACAAAATGCAGACCGAACTTTTTCAGTTCTTCCTTCACCATAATCTTGCAGCGCTGACTGACCATGTACTTGATATATAACTTCATTGTTGCTGTTTTATACCCGGCAAAATTTGCCGGACAAGTACTAGCGGGCAATACTTTCTGCCCATTTCCTTAAATCAAAGAAATTTTATATTGCAGGAATCTATATCAACTTAGGGGAACGAATACCAGGTACTATAGTGTAAGCTATGCTAATTAACTGACAATGAAACAAATAGCCTAGAATAATTATTGAATGGTCACATTCTGTCCATATACCAATTCAATTGCTTTTCCATTTTTTTGTACCGGAATATTGTATCAATGATATGCTGCAGTCGCATGAATGCGGTCTCACTTTTCACCACGTAATCGAAAGCGTTGTGGTGCATGCAGTCGATTGCCACATCTATTTTGTCCTGAGAAGACAACATAATAACGGGAATATCGGGATTGAATTCTTTTATTTTGTCTAGTGTTTCCAAACCGTTCATTGCCGTTCTGTCTATACCGTCGAGGTGGTAATCCAGTATTACCACGTCGGGACTATGTGCGATGTTTTTCAAACAAAGCTCCCCGGTGGCAAATGTTTCTATGGCGAAATCGGCATGCTGCAGAAACTCAAATTCCAATGACTTGAGGAATAAGGCATCGTCATCAACAAGAAATAATTTTATCTGTTCTTTACCCATTGTTTTTTGATTTTAGATTTTCATACTCTTCTTTCAGTTCTTCACAAGCCTGCCTGCAGATGTTCTCTAACTGCGTTACAAGTTCTGGTATTACCTCAGCTTCCTCTTGTATTTTTGCATAGTCCTGTACTTTCCTTGCAACCTGCTCAAAATCGCCACCAATGCCCATTATAGCGAACGAAGGAATAATTTTGTGAACGGCGGCATACAGCGAGTGCCAATCCTTTTCGAGCAGTGATTGTTTCATAACTGTGATAAGTGGTGGGATCTGGTCGAGATACAACGAAATCATTTCCAGCATCATTGCCGGGTTTGACTTAGTGCGGCGCATCAGGTATGCGAGGTCTATGCAACGTTTCTTTTCTATTTCCACCGGCATTACAACCGTATCTTTCAGCGCGTGCTTGCGTTTTATCAGTCCTACTATTTTGCTGTACAGCAGGCGTTCATCAATGGGTTTTGCCAGGTAATCGTTCATGCCTACAGACCTGCATTTTGCCAGATCCACAGTAGTTACATCGGCAGTCAAAGCAATAATCGGGATGTTTGACTTCATCACCTTGCGAATGTGCACTGTGGCGTCAAACCCGTTCATCTCGGGCATCTGTAAGTCCATGAGTATAATGTCATAGGGTTTATTACGCAGCATTTCAATAGCAATCTTTCCATTGGCTGCTATGTCGCGCTCAAATCCGAAATCGTCGAGCACAGTTTTCATTAGCAGTTGGTTCAGTGGTATATCTTCCACCACCAATACATTGATGTGCATAGCCTCCGTTTCCAGTTCTATGATTTCATTGTCCAGCTCAACGGATTCATCTGTTTTGCTGAACGTAAGAACGAAGCTGAAGGTGGACCCTTCACCCAGCTGACTGTTAACGCTTATTGTGCCATTCTGAGCCTCTACCAACTGCCGGACAATAGCCAGCCCCAGGCCGGTGCCGCCATATAGTCTGGATGTGCTGCTGGTGGCCTGCTGGAAGTTTTCAAAAACGCTATCTAGCTTTTCTTCGGATATGCCAATACCCGTATCGGATATTGCAAATCTGATGGTCACATTTTCCGGGGTTTCTTCTTCCTTTTTAACCGACACCGTAATTCTGCCATTGGAGGTAAACTTGACAGCATTGCTAACCAGATTAAGTATAATCTGGTGCAAGCGCACGGCATCGCCTGCCAGTACATCGGGAATGCTGTGGTCATACTCCTTGATCAGCTCCAGGTTTTTCTCTCGTATTTTGGGCTCAAACAAATGCAGCATGGCCGAAATGGAATGAGCCATTTTAAAGGGTGCCTGCTCGAAAGTCATCTTACCGGAATCGACCTTTGCCAGATCCAGAATATCGTTGATAAGCACTATCAGTGCATTACCACTTATCTTGATGGCATTGAGGTACTCCCTTTGTTTATCTGAAAGGTCAGTTTTGAGCACTACTTTGGTAAACCCAATGATTGCATTCATGGGCGTACGTATCTCGTGACTCATATTGGACAGAAACTGCTGTTTTGCCTTTACAGCGTCTTCGGCGATCTGCGTAGCCATTTCGGCTTTTCTTTTGGCCTCTTCCGCAATAACTGTGGCCATCTCAGCAAATATTTTCGCCTCGATCATTTCCTTTTCAATTCGCTTCTGATCGGTAATATCCCGTGCCACGACCACCACTCCAAGTACGTTGCCCTTTTCGTCCCGGTATACAGATCCGTTTAAAAGTACGTCGGTAAGTTTATGATCGCGGATGACAAGCGGATAGTCGGCAACGAACCCCCTGGCAAACACTTCCTGATAAACTTCCCTTGCTTTTTGCGGCTCGGTGAAATAGTCAAAGAAATCTGAGCCTGTAAGCTGCTCGCGTGTACGACCGGTGATATTGGCCATTGCCTCGTTCATGTCGGTAATCTTGCCTTCGGTGCTGATAGTAACTAATGGGTCAAGACTAGCTTCTATCAAACTTCTTGCATACTGGGATTCCCGTTGTGCTAGTATAGCCAATTTGTTGGTTTTGTGACAGGGCTGTAAAGGTTCATTTACTTGTTGTCAATTGAGCGAGTATTCGCAACACCATTGGTTTACGTGAATTGCTGTAAACTAATGAATATTCAAAGTTCTCTAAATTACAACTGCATTCTTTACAACAGCAAAAGGGAATGTTACATAAATCACACATTTTGGGAGTAGAGGGTACTATGGTGTAAGGTAGGTGATACTCAACTTTAGTACGCTGATGACGGCTGGTCAACTACTGTCCCATTCCATATTTACACGTTTCGTAAACTGCACATTAATATTATCTTCGCAGCGGTTTATTAAAATATGACTGAAGAATATGTGTAGCTATCATTCCGGAGATGGAGGCTAGCGCTGTTTTCTCAGCATATTTTCGCAGCCACATTCAATTGCACACCAATTATCACCAATCATTTTTGAAAAATAACCCAATGAAACGCATACTCACGAGCATGTTGCTGCTCCTAAGCCTTGTGTCACAGGCCAGAAAAGAAAAACACAAACCGGCATTTGATAAAGGAAAATTTACTGCGCTAGTAGGTACAGGCTATCCAAATTTTATGGGGTACTATGGCAATGGTAAGCCACAATTCACCTTTATAGCTGCGACCGAGTATCAGGCATCCCGCCGGTTTGCTATCGGCCTGCAGTATTTGTATAGTTATTCAGTTTTCAAAAGGAATGGATATTTAAATTATAACTCCAATTTGCCTGCGATTCAGTTCACACAAAAAACATATACCCATGTATTCATGGCAACTGCAGAATATGTTTTTCTCAATAGGGGCAGGGTATCTCTAAGTTCAGGAATAGGCCTGGGATACGTACCAACCCCAAAAGTTAAGACGATATTTGACGACAACATTGATCATTCAGATTCGATAGATACTGAGTTGGATTACTGGCACCTGGCATTCCGCCTGCGGCTGGTGACGATGAAACTGAAGTTAAAGGAAAATCTGGGTGTGTATTTTGGTGTAGGGTACGGAAGTGATGGCTTGCTATCGGGCGGCGTTCATTATACATTCACAGGCAAGAAAGACTAGCCGAAGCCCAACCAGCGTAAATTGCCATTCAGTTTTTTGCTGATCAATGGCGAAACAACGTGGACAACCCGACGAGTATTGCCACCAGGGCCAAAATAGAAATGTAAGAAAAAGGCTGGGCAAAATTTACTGTCCAGCCCGTCCATCTGAGCCTTTTAGGCGGGAACCACCTCTTGTCTTTTTTGTTGTAATAGAATACCCCGAACTTCCAGTTTGAAGGGTCTTTGTGCCATCTTTCCAGTGTTTCCTTATAGGGTTTATCAGACATGCTTTCTTTAAAAGTAGCGAAAACTGCGAGTAACGTAAAATCTGTAACAGCACTGCTCTCCATTTCTTTACCTAATGAAATTTCTCGCCCTTCTCCAACATATCCAGGATGATGTTCATTCGCTTTTCGCGGGTCTCTGGTTTTTTGGCACTCTGAAGGCGCCAGGTGATGGCATATTTGTTGACTTTGTTGAGCGAGTCGAAAAATGCTTTTGCCTTTGGTTTCGTTTCCAGAAGTTTAAGCAAATCGTCGGGGGTGCTGGAATTGGCTGGTGAGTCATATGCAGCTGCCAGTCGCCCGTCTTTTCTTGCGTCTTCAAAAGCTTTCAATCCGGAGGCCCGCATTCTCTTTTCTTTTGTGAGCCGTTCAATATGTTCTATGTTTCGTTTAGACCATATGCTGCGTGCGCGGCGTGGCGTAAATTTCTGTATCCAGGATTCGCTGTCAAATTTCTTCTTTTGTCCGTCTATCCAACCATAACAAAGCGCATCGTCGAGGGCTTCGGCATAGGTAACGGTTTCCGCTCCTGAATCTTTCTTAAAAATGCGCATCCAGATACCATCTGACCTGGCATGATTGGCAGCCAGCCATTGCTCCCATGCATCTGCCGTCGCAAATGCCAGGGTGGGCATTTCTTTCTTGTTTTCTGTAGTACTCATTCAGCCTCTGTCCGTTTAACGCAGGACAGCCGATACTAACATACGGAAATGTTTTGAAATCGGCGTAGGGGGTGCGCTTGTAAATGCTGTAAGTGCCGGAATATACGGGGAAGCGCCAATTTAGCTTTATCAAGATGAAGGCCGTGAGGAGACGGAGTTAAATTTCCAGTTCCGGATGACCCCTGCGGGAACATCAGGGAACAACGTGAGCTGGTTGATTTTCTATTCTTCAATTCTCTATTGTAAAACACCTTACCGACCCTATGTATATGTGCAAGTACATCTGGATCTCTGATGGCTGCAAGGTTTTGTAAATCGAAACGGTACAATAATCCCAATTGTTCAAGGCTGGCACTAATGTCCAGCATGTTGCTAAAAGTCAGGGCATTTCCTTCTATCGCCAGATCAATATCAGACCCGGGTTTGTAGGTGCCCATTGCGCGTGAGCCAAACAGTATCACCTGCTTCACTTCAGGGAATGCGCTGAATACGGTCTTTATGCGTTCTATGTCTTCGGCAAGGATACCATATTCCATTATCCTAAAATTGTTGTTTGGTTACCACGCTGCTCTGCCTCCAGCCTTTGCTCTAAAGATTTCAGTAGTGTGTAGTATTCGCTGGCAATATGCTGTGCAATATCGTCGGCGGTATCGCTGTTATAGGTATGAGATGTTAGTTCCCTCGATTTTTTCATGTTACGCCACTGCTTTTCGTTGGTGATGTAGCCGTCTTTGAGTGACTGCTCCAAAACAGGGTTTGGACCCACTATGTCCTGATAACCCTTATGCTCGAGCATGTCCTGCAGTGTCTTCCATGCCAGCTCGAAGGTATATTCGAACCGCTGAATCATTCCTTCTTTCTCCAGATGAGAGAAGTCGTTGACATCCCGCATTATTGCGGCTTCTGCAAGCTTTGCTAAAGCCTTCTTGAAATTGGCAAATCGTTGTTCCCACCTTATATCTTTCTTATCCATTTACAACCAGTATTAGCATGGTGTAAGATAATAGATATTCCACCTCCGCAGCACTCGCCCGCACTTTGCTTCAGTAGTTGTGGGCGGGAAGGTAACAACGACGGAATAGCACCACCACGGCGTACTCGTTACATAGACGGCGTACTCGTTACATA
>JAIOYR010000125.1 GCA_021740995.1 Taibaiella sp. | reverse complement strand
AGGGCTTTATTTTTTTATATTAAATCATATCTTTGCACCCCTCACAAGACACGGGTTTCCTGTGTTTTGCGGATTTTTTTTAATTTTTTTTAATTTTTTTTCAATAAAAACCCATGCATTTAAAAGGTTTAGTGAAGTTTTTTACAGCAATGCTTATCCTCATTTCGCTGTACCAGCTTTCTTTAACATTTATTGTCCGCAATGAAGAGAAGAAAATGCGGGCGCAGGCCCGTCGTGCAGCCCAGGCAGAAGTGCCAGCGGTTACAGGGATAGCACTCGATAAGCTGACGGACAAATACTTTCAGGCTATGGCCGACAGTATGCAGGGTGAAGTGATCTTCAGTGTTCCCCTTCTGAAAAAATATACTTACCAGTCTGCTAAGGCTGAGGAGTTGGGACTGGGTCTGGATCTGCAGGGTGGTATGAACGTGACACTCGAGGTAAGCCTCGATGAGCTCGTTCGCTCTATGTCCAACAATCCGCGTGATGGTGCGCTTAACAAAGCTATAGCCGACGCAAATATTGCTAAAGCAAATAGCGAAGCAAACTTCATCACGCTGTTCGGCCAAACTTTCGAAGCACAGAATCCGGGTGTAAGCCTTGCTTACTTGTTCACCAAGCCTTCTGAAAAGGAGATTACCCTTACTTCTACTAATAAGGAAGTGTTGGCTAAACTGAATAAAGAAGCTAAAGACGCGATCAACCGTACTCACAAAGTACTGCAGACACGTATCGACAAATTCGGTGTAACTAACCCCAACGTAAACCTTGATGAGAATAAAGGTATTATCACGGTAGAACTTGCCGGTGTGCAAAACCCTGAGCGTGTAAGGTCTTACCTTCAGGCTACCGCTAAACTGCAGTTCTTCGAAACCTATTCTAATCAGGAGATCGGACCAATGATTGGTGCAGCTAACAAACCGCTGTATAACTACCTTTCCGGTACTAAAGATGCTGATGAAACTTCTGCAACGGATGATACCACTGCAACTACAGCTGCTGCTGAATCAACTGAGCCTAAAAGCGATACAGGTAGCCTGGCTAGTGTAATTGCAGACAATAGCAATGGTCTTTCTTCTTCTGACACTTCAGCACAAGGCAGGCAGGATAAATTTGTAAAAGAAAACCCGCTGAGTGCTTTAATCATGGCAAATGCTACTCAGGAAGAAGGATACTTCGCTAGTCCGGTTGTAGGTTATGTTGCTAAAAAAGACACAGCCAAGGTTAATAAGTACCTGGCATTGGATGTACTTAAAAATAAGTTCCCATCAAATCTGAAGTTCGTTTACGGTGCAGACAACAAGAGCAAAGGTCGTGACGCAAACGCAGTGCTTGCACTGTACGCTATGAAAATGGCTCCGGGTGGTGGCGCAAGGCTTGAAGGTGAACACATCACTAATGCACGTGCCGATTACAGCGCAATGACTGGTCAGCCAAACGTAACCATGGAAATGGATATCACTGGTGCCCGTATCTGGAAAGAAATGACCGGCCGTAGCATTGGCAAGTTCGTAGCAGTAGTACTCGATGATAAGGTTTATTCATGCCCTCGTGTAGAAAACGAAATCGCTTCTGGTAATACAGAAATCTCTGGTTCGTTCTCTGCTGAAGAAGCTACCGACCTTTCAAACATTCTTAAATCTGGTAAACTTCCGGCACCTGCACACATCGTTCAGGAGCAGGTTGTTGGTCCTACACTGGGTGCTGAGTCTATCAAGGCTGGTTTCACAGCGATAGTACTTTCATTCCTTGCCATCTTCATCCTGATGCTTATTTACTATAGCACCAGTGGTTGGGTTGCCAATATCTCTCTTACTTTAAACCTGCTTTTCACAGTCGGTATCTTATCTGCGCTTCATGCTACACTTACACTGCCCGGTATAGCTGGTCTGGTGTTGGGTATTGGTATGGCCGTAGATGCGCACGTACTTATATTCGAACGTATAAAGGAGGAACTGGCATTGGGTAAAACCCATCAGCAGGCAATTATTGACGGTTACCGCCGTTCCAATGCACCTGTACTTGATGGTCACATCGCACAGTTGATCACTGCCGGTATCCTGTTCTACTTCGGTCTTGGTCCTGTACTTGGTTTCGCAACCACACAGTTGTTGAGTATCTCTATCTCTTTGTTCTGTGGTATCCTTGTATCACGTCTTATCAAAGAAATCTACACAAAGAACGGACGTACTTTCAAATACTTTACTCCGGTATCTAAGTCTGTATTCCATAAAGCCAATTTCAACTTTATGCGCGTACGCAAAACTTCTTACATCATTTCAGCGGTAGTATTGCTTGCTGGCGTCGGTTCTATTTTCAATGGGTTCGATTATGGTGTGGAGTTTGCAGGTGGTCGTAGCTATACCATCAAATTTGATCGGAAAATCGAAGTAGCAAGTGTTCGTGAGAAATTGCATACGTATTTCGAAGAGTACCCGATCGTAAAAACAATCGGTACCAACAACAACATCAACATCACTACCGCTTATCTCATCAAGCAGCCGGGCGAGGTAGAAAAGAAAGTACAGCAGCAGTTGTACAAAGGCCTGAAGGATAATGGTTTCATAGGTGCTGATGTAGAATTCTCAGACTTCGTAAGCCATTACATCCAGAGTTCACAAACAGTACTGCCTACCATTTCCGATGACCTTATTAAGGGCGCATTGTGGGCAACTATTATCTCTCTGTTGTGTATTTCTATCTACATCCTTTTGCGTTTCCGCAAGTGGCAGTATTCTTTAGGTACATTCTTCTCGTTGTTGTTCAACATCAGTGCTACTGTTGCTATCTTCTCCTTCCTGCGTGGCCGTGTGCCTTTCGCACTGGAAATAGACCAGCACTTTATCGCTGCCGTACTTACGGTAGTCGGTTTCTCTATGAACGATACGATCATCGTGTTTGACCGTATTCGTGAGTACTTCCGTAAGTCACCCGAAGAAGACAGGGTTACGGTTATCAACCGCGCTATCAACGATACATTACCACGTACTGTCATGACATCGCTCACGGTATTTATCGTGGTATTGATATTGTTCCTGGTAGGTGGCGAAGTAACGCGTGGTTTTGCATTCGCGATGCTTATCGGTGTAATCACTGGTACATTCTCTTCTATTTTTGTAGCATCAGCTATATTGGTCGATGCAGATAAGAGCGGTAAACTTGCTCAGGAAGAAGACCACGAAGCTCGTGTGGAAGAGTTGAAGAAACTGGCGTAATGCTGTTCATATTTGATTTCAGATCCCGTTCCGGCATTCCGGAACGGGATTTTTGCATAACGAAAGGGCTATGAAAATGTAACAATCCCAGCATAGCATATATGCAATATTGTTTAATAAAAATGGGTGTTTTTCCCGTATTTTAATACTTGAAAAGGAAGCATTTTTGGTTTTTCAATTCACCCTTAAAAACTAAAATAGAATGTGTACAAGTTCAAAAAGTAATTGCTGCCAGGACTATTCGCTGCTTACAGCCAACACCGGGATAGGAGATATTCGAAATGCCAATCCGTTCCTTGATGGTTCCGGAAACACCACCACCATCCTCACCGCAGGGGCGAACGGAACCCTTATTAAGTCTGTGATCATCAAGGCAGCGCAGGCGACGACGACCGGAATGGTCAGGCTGTTTTATCCAGAACCCTGGTGATACTGAAACGGTACTATACAAGGAAGTACCAATACCCATAATGCCAGAACTACAGGCGACCCCCACGCCTGGGCCGGTTTTGCCGATGTTTGAGACCACCCTGGTAGGCGACCTGAAGCTGGAAAGCGGTTATAAGCTTATCGCTTCTACCCAAATTTTCGGCGCCTTCAATGTTTTCGCAGAGGGCCTCGACTGGGAATATCCAGCAGTGCTGCCGTCCGACTGCTGCAACTTCAAGCAGGTATCGGCCTTGACCGGCTTGGGTACCGTGCTGAACGCTAATACGAATCTTAACGGCTCCGGCACTATCGTATCTGTATTTACCGCCGGATCAACCACCAACGGCACACTTGTGAAGCGCATCACCATCAAGGCATTGCAGAGCACCAGCATCAATGGTATGATCCGGGTATTCCTGAGTGCCAATGGTGGCACAAACTTTTACCTGATACGCGAAATCCCCATACCACAGACCTCTCAATCGGCCTACGACCCATCTTACAAGCAGGTGCTGGAGCTTAACTACAACCTGCAGGCCGACTACATAATAGGCCTTAGCACACAGAATGCCGAAGCTTTTGGCATAACCATTGAAGGCGAAGAATGGAGCTACCCGATATAATAACCGGCGGCAATCCCTTGTTACAGAAAAATTATTTCTTTTAACTTTATGGTAAGGCTTTCCACAATAAGCCACAACCGATATGTGCAATTGTAAAAACTCTTTAATAGACAATTCTAGTAATTCTAGTTTAGATCCAGGAGAGTATCAATCGTTAACATCCCCTACAGATCGTTGTCACCGGTTTCATTCAAGCATTATTGTACCAACCGGCAATAATTTGGTATCATACCTAAATAGTAAAAGTGATGTAAACATAAATAGTCCATCAAAAATGAGTAAATTTGATATGCGGAACCAACAAGTACCTACCACGCTATATAAAGGGGACTCAATGCTGAATTATACAGAGGCACTTAGAAATGGAAGCATTACACCAATCGAACTGGGGAAATTTTTTAATTTGTATTTAAAATACAATTTTGACTACCCAAATTTGCTAGGCTACAACGATGACACTCAAGCACGTGTCATTGCTTCTGTTTTTAGGAAAATTGGCCTCATTAATTCTGAATTGCCGTATAAAGAAATATACGAATTCTCAAAAAGATACATTCCCAAGCTGGGATCTGGCTATAATGAGATTTTAGAAAAGTACACAGAGGACGGCATTCTAACTAAATTACAAACAAGTTATGTTAAAGAAATAATAACAATTATTAATACAAGTAATTTCGACGATGGTTCCATAACAAATAATTTATTTGTAAGCAGTAATTTGAAGGGCTTGATGGTGACAATACAAGGAGATCGTAGTCTCACACAAAAGGAAATGAATGTGTTGATTTCTACAATAACGATCATACAAAACCTTGAACTCCCCCCCATGCAAAAGCCAACGTCAAGCGTTATATTTAATGAAGGATCATCTATAAACTGCAAAGATTGCTTGTGGAATCATAGACATCAGATATCTGGAATGATAGCGGCAGCTGTTGCCCTACTTGTTGCGGCATCTATTGGAGGTTTACTTTTGACTGCATTTTTTGTTGGTGGCGGCGGGATAGCGGCACTTCTTGGCATTGGGGTTTTTACGGCATACGTTGTCGTAGCTGCAACAATTGCACAATATATAACATGGGGGGTATATAAACAGTATTGTGGTGTGTTTTGTGCTGATCATCGCGAAGGAATAATTGAATGTAATGTCTGTCCTTGGTATACCCACTTTTTTGATGGTGCGAACTGTTATTTAGGTTGGTATGCCTCTAACCATATGGGCTGGATCTATGGAGATGCGTTTTGGTATAAAGGGGATACCGTTGCAGGTTGCAACGATGGCTATCTCACTCCGGCATGGGGATATGCGCCCTTTAATGGAGGTGGTCACGGCGTGAACTCAGGTGGGGGTGCGTGTCTTTTCGGCTACAACTACGATACGTCTTATGTTCCATGGGTCTCGTCAACTGGTTTCTATTTAAAGCCGCACTGCGAAGGGAAATTCTAGGTGAATTAGAAAATAATTTCAACAAATAAAAACCATAGTTATGAAAAGAATTTTTTTAATGTTATTTTTTCTAATTTTTTCCCCGGCTCCTACACAAGCAGACCCTCAATACATCCTAATAAAACAAAGGTGGATTTTCGGGATGAAATTAATTCATGTTGAGAAGCCAAAGAAAAATTTACACAAGTGGTATTACGACAAAAAGAATGACACGTACTATCGAATGAAGGGCGCCTGGG
>JAIOYR010000124.1 GCA_021740995.1 Taibaiella sp. | reverse complement strand
ATTTACCGTTATGATGTCGGACGGCACTACAACGGCTTCTACCACTATCACAGTAATCACTGATCCTCTGGCCAACCCGGGCATATTGTCGACAACGACAGCAGGTGACAATGCCATTCAGGTGGCTAGTACCGGCGGTGACGCGGGTGGGATATGGACAAGCAGTGACGAGACGATCGCCACAGTTGATGCTAACGGCAAAGTATCAGAAGTCACTAACGGTGTTGTGACCATAAGTTATAGTGTCACCAATAATTGTGGTGCACGCAGTGCTACAACAACAATACAGTCTATAGCCAAAGCAATAGCATCTGGAACCATTCTGGCATTTCCAAACCCAACCACAGGTAACTTCAGGCTGGATTTTACAACAGACCTGGACAATTTGTTGACACTTACTGCTGTAGATATTTGGGGTAGAGTAGTGTATACCGAGAAAATAGCAGCAGTTGCCGGAATAAATAGCGCCAGAATTACTTTACCATCCAACATTCCATCGAATTCAACACTTCGCATAACGCTGATTGACGAGCAAGGAAAGAAGTATGAAACAACTACGATTTTCGTTGTGAAGTAATTCGGTACAATTCCAATTCAGGAAAAATGTCTGTCTGACTGGCTACATAGCCCGTCAGACAGACATTGCTACAATATACCTAACCGGATAAAGGGTTTCTTAATCTTTTCGCGGATGCAACAGCCTTCAAAAGCCTTTGTGTAAAAGTTGCTAATTTCATTGCGTAGTATGGCAAAGCCTCTCCATAAAATATACAAGTTTAAGGGCGTACTGGAAAAGCAGACAGGCAAGTGGGGCTTCTCATATGTTGTATGCCCGTTTGCGGTAGCAGAAGAGTTTGGCACAAATGCATCTGTGCGTATTAAGGGCACAATAAACGGCGTGGCGATGGACAGGGCACTGAAGCCCAGGGGAGATGGGACGCACTACATTATGATCAATACCGAGTTGCAAAGGCTGGCAGGCATTCGCACCGGGAATGAGGTACTGATATCTTTTGTGAGAAATGAAGCGCCAGACGAGCTGGAAATACCTGAAGAGCTGGAAGCGGGCTTTGAGATTGAACCGGGATCAAGGGAACTTTTTGAAGCGTATACTACCAGTGTAAAGCGAAACGTGGTATACTGGATAAATAGCGCCAAAACTGCCCCTACAAGAGAGAAAAGGGCAGTAGAGATGCTCCGAAGAATTGTGTCGGGGACCCTTGTTTCAAAAAAGACCACCTAACAATCCGTAAAATTTCGGAGGGATGTTACCACATCCTGAGGCTGTCTTCAGGCCGGCTGACTGAGCACCCTCACACGTCTACAACCAGCATTAAATTACAACACAATCTCCCGATCGATTTTAATTTGATTCACAAAATAGCTGTCATGGGAAATGACAATCAGGGTTCCTTTGTAATTGTTGACTGCCGCTGTGAGTATCTCTGCGTTCTGAATATCAAGGTTGTTAGTTGGCTCGTCCAGGAGCAACATATCGGGCGCTACATTACCCATAGCTATACAGCATAGCATGAGCCGCATTTTCTCTCCACCACTAAGCATGTGGCAAGACTTGTCCCAATCGTCCTTTCCAAACAAATGCCGGGCAAGCCGGATTTTGACCTCGTGTTCATCCAGATTGCCGGAATTGTGTCTCTGGGCCTGAGCGTACACGCTGAGTTCATCCTCTATCAATGAATAGTCCTGATCGATATAAACAACGCTTGTTGTTAACCGACTTATAACGCCAGATGCGGGCACCAAATCACCCATTATCAACCTCATAACCGACGTTTTCCCCGAACCGTTCGGGCCGCTTACAAGTATTCGTTCGTTTCCGAAAATATTGAACGAAACAGGAGCGGCCCACAACGGATGTTCCTTGTAATTCACGTTGACAGCCTGAGCAGAAACGAGCGTTTTCCCGTTGTGCACTGAAGAGTTGTGGAAACCAAATTTCATCGCCTCGGCATCTGGAATGGCATTCCTCAATTCTGCCAGTTCTTCACGTATGGCGCTAACTTTGCTGGCATGTACGTCTCTGACCCGCGCAGTGGTTCTCTCTGCATTGTTTCTCAGGGTGTTCATAACAATTACGGGCAGCCCTGCCTTTTCCTGCTTTTTTCTTCCCCTTGCATCAAGCTTATTTTGTCGCTCTACTGCAGCCCGTTCTGTTTCCCTGGCTTTGCGTAGTGTCTTCTCCGCATTGGTCAGCTCCCGGGCCTGGGCATTTCGCTCTATTTCCTTTTGCGCAAGATAGAAGTCATAATTGCCTCCGTACAAGGAAATACCTTTAGGAGTAAGCTCGCAGATGGCGTCTAACATGCCGAGCAAAGTTCTGTCGTGACTCACCACTACAACTGTTGCGGAAGTATTCTTTATGTAGTTATAAAGAAAGTCCCTGCTTTCTGCGTCGAGGTGATTGCATGGCTCATCGAGCAGCACCAATTCTGGCTTATGCACGGAAACACCAGCAAGAAACACACTCATTTTCTGGCCACCGCTCAGGTTACCGATATTTTCAGTCAGAGGCGTATCTCCCAGCTTCCATTGCAGTAATGCCTCCCGGCACCTTTCCTCTATCGTCCAGTCGTCATTGAGCACTGAAAAATTTTCCTCCGTCACGTTTCCGTTCAGTATCTCTTTTAGCGCTTGCACCTTTGCAGCAACGCCAAGCGCATCTGCTACTGTAAAATGATTGAACTGTCCGAATATCTGCGGCACGTAGTAGGGTTTATGCGACCATGTCACCTGCCCCTGCGACAGTGCAAGGTTGCCCGCAAGAATACCAAGCAAGGTTGACTTCCCTACGCCATTGTTACCAATAAGTGCAACCTTACTGTGGTCCTGTATGTTTAAATTGATTTGCCCGAAAAGGACTTCACCGTCGGGATGACGGTACGATGCATTTTGTAAAATAAGCATTGAGCATTCATTAAAATTGAACAATAAAAGTCTGCTCAGGTAGGAGCAGCTTCACTTTTGTTTTTCTGAATGATGCCTTATTTTACATTGATGGTGACTTTGACTTGATTTGTGCAAATGTCGGAATAATATTCAAACTGACAAATACTGACAAATGCAACGGCAACAGCATTGACAATGAGTTACCTACTAAAACGGGCAATTGAATTTTGGAATTGACCAGGTTCAGAAATGCCAGCTCTGTTTCCAGTTCCACAATATATAGTCCTCAAGCAGTGGGATCTGATTTTCCGGATGGTCGCTATTATGTGCGGAATGCTGATATACATCTGAGCCAGAAGGGGTAAGCAGTCTGCGCTCATGCAAGTTGTGCAGGTGGCAATACCTCACTACCGGATTCCAGATATGCCTCCAGAAAGCCTCTGTAATACCTCTGGTAAGATATACGTTTTTGATAGTAGGATGATCCTGCAGAATTTTTACGATATCCACAAAAATAAAATCGTCGAAATGGTAGGCTATCGCCTTATCGGCAGCACCGGCAAGTATTCTGGCATGACCTGCGTCTGACGGATCGGCGTCGTCAATGCTGCTTATGATGGCAGTAAGGGCAATCTTGTTGTTCTGGCAAAACGACTTCCAGTCTGTTGGTCCTGCATCTATCAAACCCTGTTCACCGTATATACGTGGCAGTACGTCCCACAACAAATTAGTGCGATTACATTCAGCGTCATGTGTGCGTCCGTAAAACCAATCTCCCTGCCCCTCGGCTGGCCACTCCGGGGTAAACGTTCCCACGATGAGCGTCTCGGGCTCGAAGTCCAGGTGCTCAAGATTGAGGTGTTTTAGAAATTTATGGTTGCAAGGCATGTTATGATACAGTTTGTTTGTGTAAATGGGCAAGTTATACCTACCACTTTTTACAAGCAAAAATACAGTGGCGATTGGTGCTTTCATTGCTTTTTTTTAACACGCCTGCACGCTGTTTGAAAATGCCGGGGATGATATCCACTTTAGTTTTCCCCAATATCCAAAACAAGGATGAGTTACCGTTATAAGTTACACATTCCTGATACTGAGGTAATTCAAATTCACCCGTTTCTCTTGCCGCAGTTGACTTTGCCTTTTATAGAAAACCCTATAAATAAGTAGGAAAATCGGGAAAGAAAAATCGGTGTGATAACCAATACCTGTCTTGCTTTCCGGATGATTACGACAACAGAAACAATCAAACTTCAACTTACTTCTATTCCATAAGGGCTACTCTACTCCCCCCTTTCATGGCGTATGACCCGAATTATGTTCATTCGGAAATAATCGTAGAAAAGCGCTGTAAGTAAAATAAACACAGGAATATAGAACGCATGAAAGCTGAACCTTAGAAACAGTACTCCACCAATAATACCGCCTAAAAGGAAGAATGAAATAATCGTTAGTCGTAATAAAACCCGCTTCTTTGCTGCTTGATCTGTTTTACCGGGAGCGCATAGCAACGAAAGGTCCAACCCAAGATCTGTAAACATACCGGTAAGATGGGTTGTCCTGACGATAGAACCCGAAATCACCGAAACCAAAGCGTTCTGCATACCCATGGCAAAAAGAAGGCCACCAGCAAAAAGCTCAGTCTGACCTATGGATCGGGAATAATTGTGGCCGAAAACAGCCACCGACAAAGCGATGCACAGAATGACCAGGATAGGAATGTAATAGGCTGCAGATTTCTCCCTACCGACCTTTGAAATAACCATACCGGTACTAAGTGCACCCAACAAAAACAGCAAAAGCCATAACGCGGCCATCTGCACAATTCTGAAATCGGACGATGCAACACTGACCGCCAGCAAGGCTGCATGGCCGGTGACATTGGTAGTTAAAACCTTGAAAGCGATAAAACCAGCTGCATTTATAAAACCTGCATTCAGGCATAACAAAACCGCGATGCGCAAATTATTTCTGAAACTTCTCTTTTCTCCTACATGTCGTAGCATCTCAATGTAAAGTTCAAAAGGAACAGCATGGAACGCCATACCGTTTCACAAAGATAAACGTTATGACGATGCATGCACTAATAACGCCACTTTACACCCCTGTGAAACAAAGTTCCGGGGACATGGTAGCAGCAAACATTTGCGTAGCCAAATAACTACGCATATATTTGTAGTCAAATGACTACACAATGAATTTAAGACGTGACGTATTTCAGGCTATAGCAGACCCTACAAGGCGGGCTATACTACTGCTGGTTGCAACCCAGTCTATGACTGCAGGCGCAATTGCAGCCAACTTTGAAACAGCAAGACCCACAGTGTCTAAGCACCTGCAGATACTTACTGAATGTGAATTGCTGGAACAAGAACAAAATGGCAGAGAGATTTCTTACCAGATAAATGCAAAGAAAATGAAAGAAGTGGCAGACTTTATAGAGCCGTTCCGGCAGATGTGGGACGACCGGTTCAACAAGTTGGAAACCATAATGAAAAAATATAAAAACAAATAAAATGGAACTGAAGACAAAAATCGACGCCAGAGAAGGCGCACAGGACCTGTTGATTACCAGAGAATTTGAACTGCCGGTGGAACTACTGTTCAGGGCATATACGGACGCGGAAATAGTGGCCCAATGGATGGGAACCAGAGTGCTGCAACTAGAAAACAAGCGCCACGGTAGCTACCAGTTTGAGACGAGCAACGACAAGGGGATTGTAGTATTTAGCGCCAATGGCGTGATGCATGAGTTTGAGCCGAACAGCAAAATCACAAGAACATTTGAAATGGAAAACAGCCCTTTTCCGGTACAGATAGAATACCTGGAATTTGAGCGACTTACTGATGATACCAGCAGACTAAGCATGCAGATCGTGTACAAGTCTGTAGCACACAGAGACCAGATGCTGAAACTACCATTTGCGCAAGGCCTGAGCATGGCACATGACCGCCTACAGAAAACTGTAACGCAACTAAAATAAATAACCATGAGTAAAACTAAAAGGGTCCTTTACTGGACGTCGACTTTGTGGCTATCGCTGGG